>NZ_JAJNIS010000017.1:0-47879 GCF_022386375.1 Mammaliicoccus sp. K-M42
CGCTCTCTTCTCATAAAAAGACCACCTACTTTCTTAATTTTAACAATACTTCTCTTTAAAGAAGTTGTCCAATTAAGTGTAGACGGTCCAAGAAGTGTAACTAAGGATGTCTGTATTCACACAAGTCGAGTGAAGTGTAAGTAAAGATGTCTATATTTACACAAGTAGAGAGAAATTTAAATATGGATATCTGTATTCACATAAGTGGAGAGAAGTGTAAGTAAGAATGCCTATGTTAACACAAGTCAGTTGAAGTGTAACTAAGGATGTCTGTATTCACAAAAGAGGAAAGCATGGGCATAAAAAATACCAACAAAGTCTTAGACTTTGCGGGCAATCTGATGGTAGTTCTAAGAGTTGCCAAAATGATTTTTATAAAAAATAAGAGCAGAAATTCATTATTAAAATTGAATTTCTGCTCTTATAAAATTTCTATGACATTTATGTCACAAGTTTTTCTATTAAACAAATAAACTAATAAATAGTATGAATATGATACCTGATACTGATATAACTGTTTCTAATAATGTCCATGATAAGAATGTTTCTTTCATTGTTAATCCGAAATACTCTTTAAACATCCAGAAACCTGCATCATTTACATGTGATGCTATTACACTACCAGCACCTGTTGCTAATACTACTAAAGCAAGGTTAACGTCTGATGATTCTAATAATGGCATTACAATACCTACTGTTGAAATTGCTGCTACTGTCGCTGAACCTAGCGATATTCTTAATACAGCTGCTACAATCCAAGCTAGTAATATTGGTGACATTGCTGAACCTGTAAATAGTTCTTCGACAGTTTTACCTACTCCACCGTCGATTAATATTTGTTTGAATGCACCGCCACCGCCAATGATTAGTAGCATCATACCAATTGGATATATGGCATTAGTTAATGTATCCATAACTTGATTAACTTTATATCCTCTGTTAATTCCCATTGAATAAATAGCAAACAATACTGAAATTAACATTGCTGTACCCGCTTCACCTATAAAACTAATAAAATCTAATATGCCTTCTGGATTCTCTGGTGAACCTGTTACTAAATCTACAACTGTTGAAACAAGCATTATAAATACTGGTAATAAAGCCGTTAATGCTGAAATTGCAAATCCTGGTGTTTCTTCAATTTTGAAAGATTTTTGTTTACCTAGAGATGCTAAGTCGCCCGATTTTGTAAATGCTTCTGGTATAATTTTTCTAGCAAATTTAGTGAAAATTGGTCCAGCAATTATTGTAACGGGTATTGCTACAATGATACCAAATATTAAAACTTGACCAATTTCCGCTCCAAATTCCTTAGCAATCATAACTGGACCTGGATGTGGTGGTAAAAATCCGTGAGTTACTGATAATGCTGCTGTCATTGGAATACCTAAGTATAATGTAGAAACTTTAGATTCTTTAGCTATTGTAAATACTATAGGAATTAATAATACTAATCCTACTTCAAAGAATAATGCTATACCGATAATAAATGATGCAGTAACAACTGCCCATTGAATTCGTTTTTGACCAAATTTATTAATTAATGTGTGTGCAATTCTTGTTGCACCACCACCATCTGCTAATAACTTACCTAACATCGCTCCTAAACCAAATATTAATGCAATGTGACCAAGTGTAGATCCCATACCTGTTTCAATTGTTCCAATAATTTTGCTTAATGGCATTCCTAACATTATGCCTGTTACCATCGCAGTTATAATTAACGATACAAAAGTGTTAAGTTTTAACCACATAATTAAACCTAATAATAATATAATTGCTACTGCTACTATTAATAATGGTGCAATATCTGAAAACATATTAACATCTCCTTATGAATGTGTTGCTTGAAATTCTGAAATCAAATCGTACTCTTCAGTTAATTTACGGCTTAAATTTATATAAATTGGTATAAGTGATTGATAAATATCAACATTTTCTTGTTCTGGTTCGTGTTGATACGTCTTACCTACCATTTTGTCCAATACTTCAAAATCTTCAATTTCTCCTAGTGCTTTTAATCCTAAAACACAAGCGCCTAAGCAAGAACTTTCATAACTTTCAGGAACTTCAACTGAAGTATCAAAGATATCTGCCATCATTTGTCTCCAAACTTCACTTTTAGCAAATCCACCTGTCGCTTTAATTTGTTCTGGTGATTTCTCCATAACTTCGATTAATGCAAGATATACTGTATATAAGTTTAGAAGTACGCCTTCTAATGCTGCTCTAATCATATGCTCTTTTTTATGTGATAATGTCAGACCGAAATAACTACCTCTTGCATTAGCATTCCATAACGGTGCACGCTCTCCTGCTAAATAAGGGTGGAAAATTAATCCGTTTGCGCCAGGTTTTACTCTGCTCGCAATTTTAGTTAAGACATCATATGAATCAACACCTAATCGCTTAGCTGTTTCTACCTCACTAGCTAATAATTCATCCCTTAACCATCTAAGTACAACACCACCATTATTAACTGGTCCACCAATACAATAGTGATCTTCAGTTAATACATAGCAAAATATTCTTCCCTTTTCGTCTGTCTTAGGCTTATCTATAATTGTTCTTATAGCGCCACTTGTACCAATTGTTACAGCAACTTCACCTTCGCGGTAACTATTCACGCCTAAATTAGAAAGTACACCATCAGATGCACCGATTACAATAGGTGTATTTTCATCAATGCCCATTATATCTGCATATTTTTTATTAACGTTCTTCATAATATGTGTAGTGGAAACTAAATTTGGCAATTGACTTTCATTAATTCCAAGTAAAGACATTACTTCTTTATCCCAAGCTAATGACTTAAGGTTCATCATACCCGTTGCAGAACCTATTGAATGATCCATTACGTACTCTTCGAATAACTGATAAAATATATAAGATTTTATATCAATCCATTTTGCAGTTTTGTCATAAATATCAGCGTGTTCATGCTTTAACCAAAATATTTTAGACAAAGGAGACATTGGATGAATTGGTGTTCCCGTTCTTTTATATATTTCAAGTCCATCATGTTTTTCATTTATCATATTTGCATATTTACTTGCTCTATTATCAGCCCAAGTTATACATTCAGTTAAAGGTTTGTTGTCTTTATCCATAGCTATTAAACTATGCATAGCACTACTAAAACTTAACAATTTAATATTTTTTGGTTCTGCTCCAGTATCTCTAATCACCTTTTTAACTGTGAATATGACAGCATCGAATATTTCTTCAGGATTTTCCTCAGCAACACCAATTTCTTTTGTTGACATAGGGTATTCAATACTATGTTTATTTAAAAAATTGCCTTCTTCATCATATATAACAGCTTTCGTGCTCGTTGTACCGATATCAATACCAATCATGTATTTCATTTTATAATCCTACTTTCTATCTATATTTATTTGCGAATTCCATAGAACATCTATTTGTTCATCTACATCATCAAAGTTTAAGTGAAATGCTTCTTTCATCTTATTTCTGTCCTTAGTTTCAATAGCTTCTATATATACTTTATGATTATGAATAACTCGCTTAAAGTCATCTAAATCATTTTTCATTCTTTGCCTCATCGAAACTAAAATTAAACATTCCATAACAGGGGTTAAGTTATGCCATATCATTTCAATATATTGATGATTAATTGCTGTAATCATAGATTCGTGGAACTGTAGATCCAGTCTTGTAAATTCGTCTGCATCTTCAAATTCAACTGCAACTGACATCATTTTCAAGATTTTATTTAATTGTTTGATGACTTCTGTATTATTTTCTAACTGTAGTCTTTCAAAAACGAACGACTCTAACATTAACCTAATATCATAAATTTCTTTTTGATTAGTATTAGACAAACCAATAACAACAGCTCCCATTCTTTCAAGAGAAATTAGACCATCTTGTTGAAGTAGTTTAAGTGCATCTCTCACGGGTGAACGGCTGACTTCAAACTGTTGAGCAATTTTGTTTTCGCTTAGCTTGTCACCTTCTGCAATTTCTTTACTTATAATAGCTAATCTAAGTTCACTCGCCACTTGTTCTCCAGTAGAACGATGTTTTAACCAATCGCTAGGATAGTGATAATGATGCTTCATAAAATCCCTCCAAAATCATCCGTATACTTGTATACAAGTTATTGTAAACGTTTTCTACATATTTGTAAACGGTTACGATTAGTTTTTTAAAGTAAAAACACACACTAACAAATTGTTAGTGTGTGTTTAAATTAAAATTCATTCAATATATAATCTGTTTAAAACAACTTCTCCTAATGCTTTACTTGCAGTTAATAAAGCATCTTCGTTAACGATAAATTTAGGACTATGATTATAAAATGCTTCATCAATATCATATGGTTTGCAACCTATAAAGAAAAATGTGCCAGGGATTTTTTCTAAATAACTCGCGAAGTCTTCTGAACTCGTAAGTTGCTCATGCTCTTTTAACGATTCAAAATAATCACCTTGGCTAGTTGCTAAAATATCAACTAAATAATCAGTTTGTTTATAATGATTGATTAAAGGTATACAATCTAATTCATATTTAAATTCGCAAGATACACCAAATGTTTCTTCTAATCCCTCAATTAATTGTACTATTTCGTCATGTATTTGGTGGCCAATACGGCTTTCCATATACCGTACATCACCTGCTAGTTCCACACTTTCTTGTATTACATTTAATGAACCTAAGCCATTAAATGAACTTATAGTTACTACACCCATATCAAAAGGATTTAATCTTCTTGAAACTACCGTTTGAACATTAGTAACAAAAGTACTCGCTGCCATAATAGCATCATTTGCTAAATGAGGACTGGAACCATGGCCACCTTTACCTTTAACTTTTAAATGGAATAATGATCGTCCTCCCATTGTTGGACCTTTTCTATATGAAATAACATCTGGTGTGTAATCTGGGAATAAGTGTATACCATATATCTCATCAACATCATTTAAATATCCCGAGTTTATCATATCAATTGCTCCACCGGGTGCTAATTCCTCAGCATGTTGATGTACAATAACTATTTTACCTGGTAAATGATCCTTCAACTCAATTAAACTTTCTGCAAGCACCATTAAATAAGCAGTATGTGCATCATGACCACATGCATGCATCCAACCTTCATGTTTAGAAGAAAATGGTAGACCGGTATCTTCAGTAATATTCAAAGCATCAAAGTCTGCTCTTAAAGCGATGGTTCTACCTGGTTTACTACCTTCTATTTCTACTATTAATCCATAATTTCCACCAATACGATTATGTATTTTAACATCTTTATCTTTATAGAATGACTCAATATATTGTGATGTTATGATTTCGTTAAATGATGGTTCTGGGTACTGATGCAAGTGTTTATAATGTTTTATCATACTTTGCTCTTTTTGTTCTAACTTTTTAAATAATAAACTTCGTAACATATGTTCACCCCAATTTCATAAAAAGTAACTACTACACGAAGTAGCAGTTACTTTTTATCTTCTTCACTTTTAGTTTTATCTGGATGCTCATCTACTTTATCTTCTTTTTCAAAAATAGCTAAAATTGCTGTAAGGAAAAATCCTAGACCTGCACCAATCATTAATGATTTAGGTGTTCCTTCGAAAAAGAAACTCCCGATAATACACAATACACCTATTATGATATAATGTTTTATAAATTTTTTACCCAAAAATATCCCTCATTCATATATCTAATAAGTTAAATTTAACATAGAAATGAGGGATAAACCATTATATATTCTTATTTCTTATAATGTAGTGATTAATTGCTGTGAAAATAACTATACATGCAATTGAAATCCAAATTTGATATACCTTCATTGATATCATACCTTGATTTAATATTTTAGGTAAAAAGTCTAAAGGATTATATTTCATCATGTTTGCTAAATCTTCGCCAATTTTTGGTATAAATATGAATGCCTCAAATATATTAGGTAATAAAATCATACAAAGTATTGCAGCCGTATAAACAATGGCAGATTTACCTGTTAATAAATTTAATATATTTAATAATGTGACATAGAAAACAATGATTAACATTAATACGCCTAACATTTTTAGATAATCAGTGAAACTTAACTTCCCTGCATCTATCATTGTCGATGATAACAATGTAAATAGTGTACCAAAAACAGCAAATATAATGACTACACCAACTACAGATAGTAATTTAGCATATAAATACTTAATTCGATTAGTTTTCGAATTTAAAAATAACTGTATTGTACCGAATTGCATATCACGTACAATCGTTCTAATAGCAAACATAAGTGCAACAAGTCCACCAAACATAATGAACATTGATAAAACAACTTGTGCATTGAAAGGTGCATCTAAAGTTTTAACTGAAATAATAACACCTACTGCAGGTATAATTGATAGTAAAAATCCTAAATATCCTAAAGGACTCTTGAAAATTCTTGTTAAGTCATATTTTACATGTTGTCCAATATTCATTATGCTTCAACTCCTTTATTAATATTAAAGTATTGATCTCTCAACGTTGTTTTATTATTTTCGATAAATTTCGGATAAATATTTTTATTGCCAAGCTCTTTTAATACGCCTTGATAATCTTGTAATGCTTCAACAGAGATTATTGATTCTTGCTTATTGCTTGCTACTACTTTGTACTTCATAGTAAGTATGTTAAGTGCTTCATTATAAACTTCTTGTACAAAAGTAAACTTCGTTACATACGTTGATTGATCTTTCATATTGTAATCTTCAACAATCGCGCCATCTTTCATAAACACTGTTCTGTCACATATTAGCTCTATATCTTCTAATTTATGACTAGAAATTAAAATTTTAATATTCAATTCTTTACTAACTCTTTCTAACGTCTTCAATACATCGATAGAACCATCTGGATCCATTCCATTTGTAGGCTCATCTAAAATTAAGTATTGTGGTTTGTTCATTAAAGCAACTGCTATTGATAACTTCTGTTTCATTCCCATAGAATACTTTTTAACTTTTTTATTGATATATGGTTTTATACCAAATGATTCTATTAATTGATTGATATATTGATCATCAACTTGTGTACCCAAAACATTTCTAAAAAAGTTTAAGTTATAATAGCCAGTTTTGTTCAAATATAATTTAGGATTTTCTATTAAATAGCCGACTTTAGTATTGCTTTCTTTACTAAAAGTACCATCATATTTAACAATATTTTCATTCATAATTTTCATTAATGTTGTTTTACCAACACCATTTTTTCCGATTAAACCTACAATTTGGCTTTCACCAAATTCAAAATCTATATTTTTTAGGACATGTTGTTTTCCGTAATGTTTCTGTATTTGAGTTAATTTCACAACTACTCACCTCTTCTTTAAATTGTAATAGTATTTTTACGTGCTTTATTAATAGCTAAGAAATAAGTTATAACAAATAATATAATTGAACAGCCTAAATATATTTCCATATCATATTGAGAAAATACTTCTGTATGGATATAGAACACGCCAATCAAATTATCTATATATTGAATCATGTTTGGGATAATAGCACCCACTATAATAATCCAAAATATAAGTGGGATTTTCAGCAATCTTTTATATTCAGCCAATGGTAATATCAAACTAACCGTTAACAAATTAGCAGATATATTCATGAACACACTTGTAAAGTCAATTGTGACTTCCATTCCAGATCCTTTAAATAATAAAGCTGTTGCTGATAATATTGCTAACGTAACTAGTGTTAATAGAATCAATATTATTGCTGTGAAATAATGAGCATTAATTACTGTTGATTGCTTTACTGGTAAGCTTAAAAATGTAAGCTCAGAATAATTTTCACTAATTCTTAAATAGAGATAATATGACCAAACTAAGAACACAATATGGATTGTTATGACTAATACACCTAAAATAGCAATTTTAAAGAAATTCTGTATTGGAATAACAATCAACAATGGTGACATCAATGTAATGCCTAACAATATAAATAAATATGGCTTTAATAAAACTAAGTTTCTATATAATATTGCTTTCATTTTATACCTCCATAAATATTTATTTTGTCATTTTTAGCTTTATGGATAGCCTTGTTGAACTGTATTATCCAAGTTGTCATAGCGATAATTAATAATATAGTTGGCAGGAAATACAAGTATATTTTCCATCCAAGTACATCAGCAAATGGATAAGAACGGTTTGAATAAATTCCAAAATAAAACATTGTAAAAACCACATACATTCCAACCAATATCCAAGCTCCAAACTGATTGTGATTAACTTGTGCAATTGTAGGATACACAATACTTAATGTAAATAAATTTGTGGCTACAATAAATATTGCTCCTTGTATAAATATCGTGTCTTGTTTATATATTGCAATAATGGTTACCATAACAAATGAAATAGTCGTCAATAATAAATTATATAAATAATGTGCTTTTACGATATCTATTTTGGAAATGGGTAAACTATTATAAAATATTTGACTACTTTGTTTATTCAAGAATATTGCATTATTAATACAGTGAACCGAAACAACTGCTATAAAATAAATAGGAACGAAATTAAACAGTCCATTTCCATTAACTGAAAATGTAAATTCAGAAAAGAAAGTCAAAATAAAGCACAATAAATATAATAAGTAATAGCCCTTTTCATATTGAAAATTCCGATAAAATATTGCTTTCATTTAAACCACTTCCTTATTGAATTTATCCTTTTCAATTCTTACCATGATATCTTCAATAGATGGTGTTTCAACAACGATGTCGTTTCCAAATAACTCTACAAATACGGAGCTTTGGTTTGTTAATCCAGAAAACCCAGTGTGAGTTTCTTTAATACTTATTAACAGTTCTCTTAATTCATCATCGAGTATAGCAGAATCACCTTTAATAATTTTATAACCTTCTATAAGTTCATCAACACTTTCATTAATAACGATTGAGCCATCTTTTAAGTACACAATGTAGTCGGCTATTTTTTCTAAATCTGAAATTATATGAGTTGAAAAGAAAATTGTTTTATCTTCATCAATTAATTCTTTTTGTAAAATTTCTAGTACTTCATTCCTCACAACAGGATCAAGTCCAGCTGTTGGTTCATCTAATATATAAAGCTCAGCATGATGACTTAAAGCGATTGCTAATGAAAGTTTCATCTTCATACCTGTAGAAAATTGTTTTATCTTTTGCTTATATGGAAGTTGAAATTGGTTCATATATTTTTGAAACATATCGTGGTCCCAATTTTTATAGTATTTGCTTACAACAGATTCTATTGTTTTTATGTTCCAATTCTCATACATGTAAAGTTCAGAATATACAAACCCAATTTTGTTTTTAATTTCAACTGGGTTAGCTGTTAAATACTCACCTAATAACTTTAAATCTCCGCTTTGTTCTTTTAACAAGCCCATTATTATGCGGATGATAGTTGTTTTACCTGATCCATTAGCTCCAATAAAACCTGTAACATAACCTTTTTTTACTTCAAAACTAATATTTTTTAGTTGAAGATTTTCAACTTTATAATTTAATTGATTAACTTCTATTGCATTAGCCACTTTATTCACCTTCCTCATATATCAAAGTAATAATTTCATTTATTTCTTTAACATCCATCCCTATTAATTTAGCTTGCTTTGTTAATTCTTTAGCTAAATCTTCAATAACAATAAACTGCTTTTCTTTCATAATGGATGGGTCTTGTGATTTAACGAAAGTACCTTTTCCTCTTATGGTTGTAACAAATTGTTCTTGCTCCAAATCAACATAAGCACGTTTAGTCGTGATTAAACTTACACCTAAATCACTTGCTAACTCTCTCATAGAAGGTAATGATTCACCAGGTTCTAGATTACCTTGAAGGATATGAGCTTTAATTTGTTCTTTAATTTGTTCGTATATTGGTTGATTGCTACTATTCTGTAAAAGAATCTTCATATGAAACCTCCCGACATTTCAAAGTGTGTATAAACAGTATATACACTATATACATAGTTGTCAACAAACCATCTTTTGTGGCCACACTTATCAGCAATTTTACCTAGAATTGCTTTTACTGATACCACTTAGTCACAGAATACCTTTATTCTCACAAGTCAGAAAAAATAAGAGCAAAAATTCAATGTTAACATTGAATTTTTGCTCTTATTAATTTTCCAGAACTTTTGTATCCGGACTACTTTGAATTTATTATTTTAAGTCGTGAATTGCGTTAGCGATTGATTCAAATACATGTTCAATATCTGATTTTTCGATACAACTAAATGCAATTCTAATGTCTGTTTTGTTTAAAGCAATAATACCAATACTATAGTTATTAATGAGATGTAATCTTAATTCTTCTGGGTCTACATCTTTTACTTTAACAGCCATAAAGTAGCCTGAATTAAATGCATACGGTGTCCACAATTCTTTATATGCATCACGATATGCAACTTCTTTAGTTACTTCATATCTTTCTTTCAAAATATTAATGTTTTGATCAATTTGTGATTGGAATGAAGGATCTTCCATTGCATGAATAATTGCTGTTTGGCTAGGTAAAGAACAACTAGATAAATTACTTCTAATTAATCCTTTTAATTTTGCTACTAATACATCTTTAACTTTCTCGTTCTTGCTGCCAAAAGTTAGGAACCCTACTCGGAATCCCCAAGCGAAATACTCTTTTGTTGCACCATCTATTTTGACTGGCATAACATTTTCATGGTCTAACTGTGTTAAAGCTGTAAACACAGATTGTTTATATACATCCTCAAAGAACAAGCCATAATAGGCATCATCTACTAATGTAATAACTTGTGTGCCTTTATCTGCTAATTTTTTAATTGATGCTACCATTTCCTCAACTTCTTTAACCACTGGCGTATAACCTGTTGGATTATTAGGGAAATTTAATACTAATACTACTTTTTCTTTATTATAATTCTCAAGAGCATTTTTGAAATATTCTAATGTAAAGCTTCCATCTTCCTCAAAAGCTTGATAAGTTTCAATATTAGCACTATGTCTTACACCAAATGCTAGTTTATAGTTACCCCAGTTATGTTCTGGTAACAAAATTGTATCTTGAGCATTTACAAATAAATCACCAGCTAATGATAAACCATGTGTTAATGCATTAGTGACTATTGGCTTAGAAATGTCATTAGAACTTAAATCAGGATTATCTTTTAAAATTTTCTTTTCCCAAAGTGTACGTAATCTCTCATCACCCTGTGGTGGAGAATAAGGGAAAATATCACTTGGATCTTGATCACCAAACTGATTATATAAAGCATCTGCGTACATGATACCTTCGTCAGTTGTAGCCATACCAATCGTAGCATTATATTTAGTGCCTTTTGCTTCACCAGATTGTGATAATATACCTTTTGGATAATAAATTGATTTACCTAAATCAGAAAGCATATCTAATAATACTGGATATTCCTTTTTCAATTGTTCGTTCAATTCTAAAGCTAGTGGGTTCATAGAAAGTCATCCTCTTTCATTGTTATGATACCTCTATACTAGACGAGAATTATAAAAATTAAAAGCATGTTTACTAAATTTCATAATTTATTTTTAAAAGTACTTATCCTTTTGGATTACAATATAAAAATTGATATAATATAAATTAAGAAAAGGAGTCAATTTTATGTCTACAATTACAAAAGCTCTATTAGGATTAGCGATTGTCTCATTAATTATTGGATTAGGTTTTGAAATTAGCGGACAATCTGGTATTCAATTTACATTAGCATCCATTTTATTTTTAGTTGCTGCCTTCATTAGTAGAAGTAGTGATCGTAAAAAGAGCAATAAAAAGAAATAACAGGCTGGACAATTAAATGTCTCAGCCTGTTATTTTAATATTTCACTTTATTTCGTTTGCGATTAGATTTTGTAATACTTTTCCATTCTTGTTTCTTCTCTGAAGCTGCTTTCTTTGATACCTTAGATTCATTAAACGCTACTTCTCTGAGTAGCTTTAAATAATTGTCGTATCTATTTTGATCTAATTCACCACTTTTTATAGCTTCTTGAACTCTACATTCTGGTTCATTATCATGAGAACAATCTTTGAATTTACAATATTTTGCTAAATCCATAATATCTTCAAAACTATTCTCAATAACTTCTTTATCAGCTGATATCGAAAGACTTCTCATACCCGGCGTATCTATTATAATCCCATTAGGTTCAATGAAATATAATCCTCTATGAGTAGTTGTATGACGACCTTTACTGTCTGCATCTCTCGTTGAATTTACTTTTAATGTATCATTGCCTATCAAGTAATTAGCAATACTGGATTTACCCACTCCAGAAGAACCGACTAAAGTAGCCGTCATACCTTCATGAAATCTATTTTTTATTTGTTCTAAATTGATACCTTTAGTTACACTTGTTACGATAATTGGTATATCTTTCACTCTATCTTCTACAAGCTTTACCTTATCTTTATAATCCTCTATTGTATCCATTTTATTCAATATAATGACTGGGTTAGCTTTACTCTCATTTATTTGAATTATATATCTTTCTAATCGATTTAAATTGAAATCGTTGTCCAAACCCATTACGACAAATACTTCATCTAAATTTGTCGCAATATATTGATTTAGTGATTCATGTTTTTTTGATTGACGTTTTAATTCACTAATTCTCGGTAATATATCAATAATTAATTGAAAATCAGCTAATTCGTTAACTATTACCCAATCTCCTATTGCAGGAATAGAATTATTTTGAACTAATTTTTGTGTAATTTCTCCTTTACATTCACCTTTTGTTGTTAAAATTCTAAAATGATTTTGAGCAACAAGTGATATTCTTCCAAGTTGAAAGTCACTTGTAAAGTATTCTTCGAAAAAATCTAGCTGTTCTTTTTTGATGCCTAGTTGGTATAAATTCATTTAATTCCCCTTATAATTTATATATTAGGAATTATGGCCACCCATTCTTAAGTTATCTTGAAACAAGTTATTTAATACCATCATAAAACATCATCCTTTCAACTTTATTAACATTATTGTAAGGGAATACTTTATTATAAGCAATATTTCATAGTAATTAGCCACTTAAGATAAATAAGTACATACAGTTTAAATATGTTAAAATTTCAATAGGAGTGATAATTATGACTTTATATCAAAAGTTTATTCATACCAAAGCCGGTGAAATGTTAGCAATTGCTGATGAAACGCATTTATTAATGTTGCATTTTATTAATAAGCCTTCTCTTGAAGAAGAATTACAAATTGTTAAACAACAACTTAAGTCTGATGTACTTTTACAAAGTAATAAAGTATTAGATAATCTTGAACAAGAATTAAATAGCTATTTCGATGGTAAATTAGATTCATTTTCAACGCCGATTAAGTTTAATTTTGGCACACCTTTTCAACAAAAAGTTTGGACTGCATTATGTGAAATACCTTATGGAGAAACCATTTCTTATAAACAACTTGCAGAAAATATAGGTAAGCCGACTGCCTTTCGTGCAGTTGCAAATGCAAATGGCAAAAATTTCATTACGCTTATAGTCCCTTGTCATAGAGTGATCGCAGCAGATGGTTCATTAGGAGGATATTCTAGTGGTATAGAAAGAAAGGAATTACTACTTGAAATAGAGAAAAAAAACTAACACTTGATTAGCGCTAATCAAGTGTTAGTTTTTTTCTATTAAACTTTCTTCACCATATATTTATAATCATGTCCACTTAGAACTCTATCAGTTAAAGGTTCAAAGCCGAGTTTATTATACAATTTCAATGCACCTTTATTATCAAAATCACAATTTAATGAAACTTGTTTAAATCCTAATTTTTTAGCATTTTTAAAAGTGAATTCTATTAGTTTAGATGCAATCCCTTTTCCTCTATATTTCGTAAATACTGCAACAGATTCTATATAGAAATCTCCATTGTCTGTTTCGTGTTCAGGTAAAGGTGTACTTTCTAAATTAAATGATTCGTTAAAATCTATCTCTAACCAATTGTTTTCAAGTTGTGCTTCATCATCGCCAGCATAACAATTTATAAATCCTGCTAATTCATCATCAACTTCGAATACATGGATATGTTTATAGTTATTTCTGTAATTTCCTTCAACTATACTTTGTTCAATGACTTTCAACACTGTATCTTTGTCATTATTAACAACTAAAGGCAGTTCCATATCATTCCATATAATATACATTAACTCACTTAACTGTTTAGCATCTTTCTTCTGAGCAGCTCTAATCATAGCTATTCCCCTTTATTACAAATTATGTCTATTTTATCATGTTTGCTCTGTCTTGATAAATTCAAACGCTCTATTTATCATGTTGGCCACGTCTTGCAATATTCAGCTCTTCTATTTATCATGTCGGCCACGTCTTGATAAATTCAGCCGCTCTATTTATCATGTTTGTCTCGTCTTGCAATATTCAGCCGCTCTATTTATCATGTTGACCACGTCTTGATTAATTCAAACGCTCTATTTATCATGTTTGCTCTGTCTTGATAAATTCAGACACTCTATTTATCATGTTGGACCTGTCTTGATAAATTCAAGCCTTTTATTCACTTTCCTAATAAAAATATGACATTTTTTTATACTTTTCTATATCTCTTCAATCCCACTATATTCAAAATTGTAAATCCTATTATAAATACAAGTAATATACACATATCAAACCAAATGTATTCAAATCCTTGTCCTTTAATCATTATATTCGTCAAAGCATCACCGGCATATCTTAATGGGAATAAATAACCAATTACGCTAATCCAACTTGCAACATTTTCTAACGGAATAATACCAGAGAAGAATACTTGTGGTATCACTACTATAGGAATAAATTGAATCATTTGGAATTCAGAATTTGCAAATGTAGAAACAAATATTCCCATTGCTAAAGCTGAAAGAGCAGTTAAAATATTAATTAATATTACCAACCAAATACTCCCAGCTAAATCTATTTTCAATAAGTAAATTGCATAAAAAACGATAATGATTGTTTGAAAAATAGCAAATAAGCCATATCCTGCTAAGTATCCAAATACTATTTCACTTCTTTTAACTGATGTTGCAAGCAAACGTTCTAAAGTACCATTTGTTCTCTCTCTTAATAAAGCAATACCAGATATTAAAAATACAAAGAAGAATACAAAGAATCCAATTAGTATAGGAAACATTTTATCAAAATAAGTACTATCTGAATCTCCATATAAATAATGATTGTCTAATTTCAATTCTTCAGAAGCTTTTGAGTTACTTTGTTTCAGATTATTGGGCAGTTTCTCAATAACATTAACCACATCTTGCATTTTATTTTTTTGTAATACGGTACTTATTATTTGCTTAGTCGCACTAGACTTACTTGGATCTTCATTTGTATATGTGACATACAAATCCGAACCTCTTTTTTCTATATATGCATCTAATTCTGATTTTTCTATCGTTTTTCTAATCGAATGTGTATTCTCATAACTTTTAATATCTACTTTATCTTTTGGTATTTCCTTTGTAATTGTACTCGGAACATTCTCATTTATACCTATTGTTAAATTAGTTTCTGAATTTGTATTAAATATGAAATACATAAGTGTTAATACTAATATTGGCGCAAATAGCATTAATGCAAGTGTTCTTTTATCTCTAATGAGCTCTTTAACAACTCTTATAAAAATAGCTTTAAACCTCATGATGATCACCTTCTTCAGCTTGTAAAAACACCTCTTCAATAGTGTTAACATTAAATTTATCTTTCAATGCTTGTGGTGTACCTATTTCAAAAAGTTTACCTTCAATTATTAAACCAATATAGTCACATCTTTCCGCTTCACTCATAACATGCGTTGTCACAATCACTGATTTACCTTTATTAGTTAAACTGTTCAACTGCTTCCAAATATCCCTTCTTAAACTAGGATCAATACCTACAGTTGGTTCATCTAAAATTATAAGGTCTGGGTTTGAAATGAGTGTAATAGCTAAAGAAAGTCTTCTTTTCATACCTCCAGAAAAAGTAGAAACAATTTTATCCATATCTTGCTCCAAGTTCACTAACTTCATATTTGTTACCATTTCTTGTTCTAATTTTTCTCCTTTTAAACCCATTAGATTGCCAAAGAATACTAAATTTTCTCGAGCAGATAAATTTTCATATAATGCATCACTTTGGCCCATATAACCTATACGGTTAAGCACTTTTCTATTTGGTATATCTTTGTTAAATACTATAGCATGACCTGATTCTAAACTTTCCATACCCATCAAACATTTAATGGTAGTTGTTTTCCCTGATCCACTAGGACCAATTAATCCTAATATCGTACCAGAATTGAGTTCTATATTTATATTATTTAAAACTGCTACTTTATCGTAGTACTTAGTCGCATTTTCTAATTTTGCTACAACCTCTGTCATAATTGGACAACTCCTTTTAAAATCTAGTTTCAATTTTATTTATTATTGCAATTATAACGCTCTTAAAGAAAAAACACCCACTAGTTAGTGAGTGTTAAAGTAAATCTTTCTGGAACTACAGGTACTTCTTGACTATCTAAACATAAAAATAAGTCCTTGTATCCGTTTATTATGTTATAGTAGTTTTCATTTTCTAAATCCCTTTTCTTCTCGCTAGGGACTTCTAATCCTCTATCTCGTAAAATTTTCAACTGTTGATTATGTGTTTTAAAAGGTTTCATTTAATTCATAACTCCTAAAAAGATAGCCATAACCCGAGTAGAGTTATGGCTAGATCATTTGTATATATATTACACTATTTCTCCAAGTAAAGCAACGACAAAATCATACAAAAAAGACGCTTCCCAAAGGTTTAGTAACCTAATGGGAAACGTCAATAAAAATTATGTCATTAATATTTGCTAAATGCCTTCAAATCAACGTTTGATGGCTATTTTACATCATGCCTGGCATACCGCCCATGCCGCCCATATCTGGTGCAGCTGGTTCGTCTTCTGGTATATCTGCTACTACCGCTTCAGTAGTTAAGAACATTGCTGCTACTGATGCTGCATTTTGTAATGCTGAACGTGTAACTTTTGTTGGATCCACAATACCTGCATCTAACATGTTTACCCATTCGTCTGTTGCTGCATTGAAACCAATACCTTCATCTGCATTTTTAAGTTTTTCAACTATAATTGAACCTTCTAATCCAGCATTTTCAACTATTTGACGTAATGGTGCTTCTAAAGCTTTCAATACAATATTCACACCTGTTTGAACGTCGCCTTTAGCATCTACTTCTGCTACTTTATTATATATTGAAACAAGTGCAGTACCACCACCTGCTACAATACCTTCTTCAACTGCAGCACGTGTAGAGTTTAATGCATCTTCAATTCTTAATTTACGTTCTTTTAATTCAGTTTCAGTTGCTGCACCTACTTTTATAACTGCAACACCGCCTGCCAATTTAGCTAAGCGTTCTTGTAATTTTGTACGGTCGAAATCTGAAGTAGTTTCTTCGATTTGTGCTTTAATTTGACCAACACGAGCATCTATATTAACTGAATCTCCTTGACCTTCAACTATTGTTGTATCATCTTTAGTTACTTGAACTTTACCTGCTTCTCCAAGCATATCTAATGATGTTTCTTTTAAGTCTAAACCTAAATCATCAGTAATAACTTGTCCACCAGTTAAAATAGCTAAATCATCTAACATTGCTTTACGACGATCACCAAATCCTGGTGCTTTAACAGCAACAGCAGTAAATGTTCCACGTAATCTATTTAATACTAAGTTAGTTAATGCGTCACCATCTACATCATCAGCAACGATTAAAATCGGTCTGTTTGTTTGTAATATTTTTTCTAAAATAGGTAAAATATCTTGGAATGATGAGATTTTTTTATCTGTAATTAAAATGTAAGGATTTTCTAATTCAGCTGTCATTTTATCAGAATCTGTAACCATATATGGAGAAGTATATCCTCTATCAAATTGCATACCTTCCACGACTTCTAATTCAGTACTGAATCCTTTTGATTCTTCAATTGTAATTACACCGTCATTACCGACTTTCTCCATAGCTTCTGAAATAAATTTACCTATTTCTTCATCAGCTGCTGAGATAGAACCAACTTGAGCAATTTCTTCTTTCTTCTCAACTGGTTGTGAAATTCTGTGTAATTCTTCTAATGCTACTTTAACAGCTTTATCGATACCTTCACGAATACCAACAGGATTAGCACCACTTGTTACGTTTTTCAAACCTTCTTGAATCATAGCTTGAGCTAACACTGTCGCTGTAGTCGTACCGTCACCAGCAACATCATTTGTTTGGTTAGCAACTTCAGCTACTAACTTAGCTCCCATATTTTCGTATGCATCTTCTAATTCAATTTCTTTTGCAATTGTTACACCATCATTAGTAATTAATGGTGAAGTGAATTTTTTATCTAAAACGACATTACGTCCTTTTGGTCCTAATGTAACTTTAACTGCATTAGCTAATTTATCAACACCAGCGAGCATTGAACGACGTGCATCTTCTGAAAATTTTAATTCTTTAGCCATTTATAATACCTCCATAATATATCTTCAACAAATCTAAATTAATTATTCTATAACTGCTAAAATATCCTCTTCTGAAAGGATAATATATGTCTCTTTATCACGTTTAACTTCTGTTCCTGCATATTGTTGATAAACAACTTGATCTCCTACAGCAACATCTACAGTAAGTCTTGTGCCATCTTCTAAACGCTTACCTGGTCCAACAGCTACAACTTTACCTTCGTTAGACTGTTCTTTAGCTGAATCTGTTAATACAATTCCGCTAGCTGTAGTTTGTTCTGTTTCTGTTTTCTCGATAATAATTCTATCTCCCAATGGTTTTAACATTTATAAAATCCTCCTTGGCGCTATTAATATTAGCACTCTTAATACTTAAGTGCTAACTACATTTTTATAATAATCAAATTTGGTCAAAATTACAAGCAATATAACTTAATTTTTTCTCTTTTCGTACTAAATAAGGTACAATATGTACATGTTTATTTTTGGAGGAATTGAAATATGCAATTTAATCGACTAACTGTCAACATTGCTACATTACTATTATTTGCCGTTGTACAAACGATAGCAATTATACCAAATAGCTTATACGCGGATTCAGGACTATCTAAAATCACAAGATTAGAGATTAGTTTAACTTGGATGTCTGCTTCAGCTATCATTGCAGTGTTACTATTATGGTTTATGAACTCAAATATTAAAAATCCAACTCGTCTTGAGAAACAAACAAAAGAACCATGGGTATATGTTATTTTTTGGTGCATAGCGGGAATATTTCTTGCAATGTTCGGACAAATAATCGCAGCTTTAATCAATACTTATATTCTTAATCAACCTATGGAGAGCGGTAACACGCAAAATCTTATGAAGATTGCACAACAATCACATATATTGATTATTTATATCGTATTAGCTGGTCCTATACTTGAAGAACTGATATTCCGAAAATTAATTTTTGGTGAAATATATAATATGATTAAAGCACCTAAATGGTTAAGTTTTATAATCGCAGTATTAGTCAGTTCGTTTGTCTTTTCTCTAGCACATTCAGACCCCGAACATACTTTAATCTATGTAGTAATGGGAACTGTTTTTAGTGGGCTATATGTTTTAACTAAAAGAATCATCGTACCAATCGTTGCCCATATGGGAATGAATGGTATCGTAGTTTTAGGTCAAATTGTTTTTAAAGATCAACTTAATGAACAAATAGAAAAACAATCACAAGTATCTAACCTTATTTATCAAACATTTATTAATATGTATTCATAAAAATAAAAAGCCTCGGATATTTTTATCCTTGGCTTTTATTTTTCAATATTGTTTAACGCCCCATAAAGCTTCTTCACATTTTTTAATGATATACTTTAACACTTCAATTCTTGCTGATTTTTTATTATCAGCTGGTACAATGTGCCATGGTGCGTAATCGGTATTTGTTTTTTCTATCATATCGTGACTAGCTTCAATATATAAATCCCATTTCTCTCGATTACGCCAATCTTCATCGGTTATTTTCCATTGTTTTTCAGGGGTTTCTTCTCTTTCTTTAAATCTTTTTAGCTGTTCATCTTTATCTAAAGTTAAAAAGAATTTTAATACAATTGCACCTTCATCCGTCCACATTTTCTCAAATTGATTAATTTCTTGATACGCACGTGACCATTCATCTTTAGTTGCAAATCCTTCGACTCTTTCAACTAAGACTCTGCCATACCAACTTCTATCAAATATTTCAACATGCCCACTTCTTGGCATATCTTTTGCAAATCGCCATAAATAATGATGAGTAAGTTCGACATCTGTAGGTGCACTAATTGCATTGACCTCATAACCAGTTGGGTCTAATTTTTCTCTTACTCTTTTTATATTTCCACCTTTACCGGCAGCATCCATTCCTTCATACACCAATATTAAAGGTATTTTTCTTTCATACAAAGCAAATTGCAGCTCTTTTAACCTGCTTTGTAGTTCACCTATTAATGATTTGTATGTTTTATTGTTTATCTTTTCAATAGATTGATTAAGTAATTCAGATTTAAAATTATCACTAAAATTGCCATCACTTACTTTCTTAGTCTCTTTATGTAGTTGAATGGCACTTTTTAAACGCGTTATAATATGTTGATTCATTGATTTAATAGCTTCATCTTTTTCTGTATAATCAATAATTTTCCATTCATCTTTAGGTGCATCTTTTAAAATTTTATGCATCTCTTTATGGTAAACATCATCAGCTATAGCACTTTCATATTCTTGTGCTTTCCAATTTGTAAGTGGATTTTCCTTCATTTCTTTTAAATGCGCTTTTCTTTTTTTATCACTAATCTCAATATAAAACTTAATTATTTCATACCCATCATCTTTAATCATCGATTCAAAATTCTGTATTTGTCTTTTTAATACATGATATTTATTATAAATGGAATTCTTGATTTTATTTTCTTGGTATTCAATAAAATATGCATACCAACTTCTAAAATAAATGTTAATATCTCCTCTAGCAGGTAAACTGTTCCAATATTTCTGTAAAAATTGGTACCTAAGATCATCCTCTGTAGGAGACTTTGTAGGTATAAAACGCGTGTATTTTGCATCAAGTGTTAATAAAAGTTCGTTAGATAGTCTTGTCTTCCCTGAAGCTGGAACACCCTCAAATACAATCATAATAGGAATTCCAAGTTCTTTAGTTTCCCTAGTTAAAGCTGCTACTTCTAAAGATAATTGTTCATTATTTTTAGTCATATCAATACACCTCTTTTCAAATAATATTATATGCCCACATTACAGTTTTCGCAATTTTCAAGTAATTATTATATTGATAATGGTATAATACTTTTAATATGGAGGGAAAATTATGACACTTACATTTAAAGAATATCAATATGAACAAATAAACATTGAAGAAAAAGAACAAAAAACGAAATCACTTTTAAAAATATTAGATCACGCTGAAACAATTGCTGAAGCTATAGAAACTATAAATAAAATAAACAAAATAAGAAATCATACAGATACATACTTCAACATTGCTTACATTAGAGCATCTATCGACAGTCACGATGATTTTTATAGTAAGGAAAGAGACTTTTTTGATGAAAATATGCCTAAAATACAAAATTTAGATAACCTATTTTATGAATCATTACTTAATTCTAAATTTAAAGACGAGCTAATTAAACATTTTGGTCAACAATTATTTTCTTTAGCTGAAGTTGCTTTATACACTTATCATCCTTCAATCAATGAATTACTCGTAAAAGAAAATAAGTTAGTAAGTAAATATGATAAATTAGTTGCCTCAGCAGAAATTGAATATAAAGGAGAACAGTTAAATTTATCACAGTTTAGCAAATATTTAATAAATAAAGATAGAAATATACGTAGAGATGCATACATTACGAAAGAAAAATTTTTCGACGCTCATTTAGAAGATTTTGATCGAATTTATGATGAGCTTGTTAAAGTTAGACATGAAATAGCTATAAAATTAGGATATGACAATTTTGTTCAACTTGGTTATGATCGCATGCAAAGGATTGGATATGGTGATCAAGATGTTAAAGTTTTTAGAGATCAAGTAAAAGAATTTATCGTTCCTATAGCTGAAACTATTAAAGCACAACATGCTAAACGTATAGATGTTAACCAATTAAAAGTATATGACCAAAATTTCACGTTTAAATTGGGATCACCTAAACCACAAATAACAACAGATGAAATTGTAGAAAATGCTAGAACAATGTATTATGAACGCTCTAATGAAACAGCAAAATTCATAGATTTTATGATAGATAAAGAATTGTTTGATTTAGAAGCTAAGAAAGGAAAAGAAAGTGGTGGTTATTGCACTATTATTAATGATTTCAAATCACCATTTATCTTCGCCAACTTTAATGGTACACAAGGTGACATCGAAGTCATGACTCATGAAGCTGGTCACGCTTTTCAAGTTTTTGAAAGTCTAAAATATTCTGTACCTGAATATTACTTTCCGACTTCTGAAGCATGTGAAATACACTCTATGAGTATGGAATATTTAACTTATCCATGGATGAAATTATTTTTCAAAGAAGACACAGAAAAATTTAAGTTATCACATTTAGAAGATAATATTAAATTTTTACCATATGGCGTAGCGATAGATGAATTTCAACATAAAGTGTATGAAAATCCAGGTATTTCTGTTGAAGAACGAAGAAAAATTTGGTCTAACATAGAGAAGAAATACTTACCAACTATAGATTATGATGGCATACACCACTTAGAAGATGGCGCTTTTTGGCATAGACAAGGTCATATATTTGCTTCACCTTTTTATTATATCGATTATACATTAGCCACAATTTGTGCAATGCAATTTTATATCAAACAAGAAAATGATAAAGAACAAGCATGGGCTGACTATTTAAAAATATGTCAAATCGGCGGATCTCAATCATTTGTGGATATTATTGAATCAGTTGGTTTACAATCACCATTTGAAAAAGGCACTGTAAAATCAATTGTGGAACACATTTATAAAGCAATTCAAAATATTGATCAGTCCCAATTCTAAAGACAACTTTACTAAGTTCTGCCAAGTTGTAGATTAAGTCACTAGTTAATCGAAGAGTTCGGCCAAGTTGTAGATTAAGTCACTAGTTAATCGAAGAGATTGACCAAGTTGTAGATTAAGTCCGGCGTTAATCGAAGAGTTCTGCCAAATGAAAGGCTGAGACAATTAACTTGTCTCAGCCTTATTTTTTCATATCTAATTTATTAAGATTTAGTTACTTTTCTCAAGAAGAATACAATTACAGATCCTAAAATTACTACTATCGCTAACGAAATACCAATAATTAGTGGCTTTGAAACATCTTTTTTTTCTGAAGCTGTATCAAAACTTTCAGTAGTTGTTGAAGTGGATTCTGTTTTTGTATCATTATCTTCATTTGTGGATGTAGTTGCTGTTGTATTAGATGTTTTTTTAAATTTAGGATGAGCTAAATCAGGTCTACTTCCTACTTTACTCGTAACCAAATCTAAAACATCTTCATCCAATTTGCTATAATATTCTTCAGAGTTACCTGGAATGAACTTTGGATCTTCTCCTTCAGAATATTGTTGTTCATAATTATCAGGATAAGATGGCATAGTAGGTGTATATTGATCTATATATTGATCTATATATTGGCTATTATAGTTGTTATTATTTGAGTCATTTGATTTTGGTTCTTCAGTTGATGGTTTTCCTTCACCTGAATTATTAGGCGGTGGTGTTTGATTATTGCTATTTCCACCATTTGGTTCTTCCGTACTCGGTTCCTCTGTACTTGGCTTTTCACCTGTATTAGGTTCTTCTGTGCTCGGTTCTTCTGTTGATGGTTTTCCCCCACCTGAATTTGGCTCTTCCGTACTCGGTTCTTCTGTACTTGGTTTTTCACCTGTATTAGGTTCTTCTGTGCTTGGTTCTTCAGTTGATGGTTTTCCCTCACCTGAATTTGGCTCTTCTGTACTCGGTTCCTCTGTACTTGGTTTTTCACTTGTGTTCGGTTCTTTGATTGGTTCTTCTGTACTTGGTTTTTCACTTGTATTCGGTTCTTTGTTTGGTTCTTCTGTACTTGGTTTTTCACTTGTATTCGGTTCTTCTGTACTTGAATCTTTTTTCTTCTCTGTTTTTTGTTTAGTTTGTTCTTCAGCTGTATTAGGAGAAGTGTCTTTCACATTTGATTGTGAAGGTTCAATAGCGAGTGTATCATTCCCGTGTGCTACACCTATAACCATCGAAGATAATAATAAAGTTGATATAATTGAATTTTTAAGTACCTTCATAAATGTTATCCCCCTCCTATACGTTTTCAATATTATAAGTATAAATCATAAATATCTTGTTTTCTATGCTTTAACCCCATATGTTACACAGAATTAATATTTTGTAATAACTTATTCATATTTCTAATAATTAGAGGTTAAGATAAGTTGTACATAATAATTACTCCCTATCCAAAAATTGAATTTCGAATAGGGAGACTTTTAATGTTTTAACTATTTAGTTGCAAGTTATATTTTGTAAATTTCAAATAGACTTGCCCTGATTCTGTTGAAGTTCTAAAGTTTACTGCATTTTCATCCGGAAAAATTCTAGTTGTAAATACGCATTCTCCATCATTTACGAAAATTTCTAAACTTGAAGTATCGCTATAAATTCTTAACTGTTCTAAATCCTTATTTAAAGTTGTTGTACGCGTTGCTTTATCAACCGCTTCACTCACAACACCACTTTCAAAACGGTCTAATGTCAGCTGCTTTGTTCTTGTATTATAAATTATTTGAGTAGAACATTTTTTTGAAACTCTTACATCAAAATATAT
Organism: Mammaliicoccus sp. K-M42; assembly: GCF_022386375.1. NCBI lineage: Bacteria > Bacillati > Bacillota > Bacilli > Caryophanales > Staphylococcaceae > Mammaliicoccus > Mammaliicoccus sp. K-M42. The sequence continues at coordinate 24,855 of NZ_JAJNIS010000017.1, forward strand.
TTCTGTCGCTTCATTTTCAATAATATCTATAATCAACTCATATTGTTTACCTTCATATGGATGTAATTTCACAGAGTGTTTGTTTGCATAACCTTCTGCTGTTTCTTTATTCGTTCTTAATTTTTCTAGAGCTTTAATCGGTCTTTGAACTAGTTTATTATTTTCGATTGTTAACTCTCTTGGAATTGTTAAACAGTGCGCCCAACCTTCTTCATCAGTTGCATAATCAATTTCAGGAAGTCCCATCCAACCTATTAAAATTCTTTTACCATTTTTGTCTAAAAATGTTTGTGGTGCATAAAAATCAAAGCCTTGATCTAGTTCAATAAAATGATGATGCTCAAATTCTAAAGTATCGATATTAAAATCACCAATTAGATAGCCAGATTGATATATGTTTTCAAATTGATTATTTTGAGGTTCAATACCCTGTGGAGAAAAGATGAATACATCTTTCTCATCCAGCTTGAACAAGTCTGGGCATTCCCACATATAACCGAAATCTTGTAATTTAGTATGTATTTCACCCTTTAAAGTCCAATCTTTAATGTTAACAGACTCATAAATAACTGCACTTCCCGTTTCATTTTCTCTTTGTATTCCAAAAATAGCATAGTACTTATCTTTTTCTTTCCATACTTTAGGGTCTCTAAAATGTTCAGTATAGCCTTTTGGAACATCATGAATCACAGGTTTATCAAATTTCTTAAATGATCCATCTTCTTGTTGAACTGCAATCATTTGTGTTGATTTTCTATTCCATTCATTATCTCTAACGTTACCTGTGTACATTAAATGTAATTTGCCTTCGTAATCAAATGCACTTCCAGAATAAACTCCATGACTATCGAATTCTGTATCTGGTGATAAAGCAACTCCTTCATCTTTAAAACTCGTTAAGTTTTTACTTGTATAGTGATACCAATACTTCAATCCATGTACAGCTCCTAATGGAAACCACTGATGAAATATATGGTATGTACCATTATGATAAATAACTCCATTAGGATCGTTTAATAATCCTGACTTTGGTTGTATGTGAAAGATTTGACGCCATTTTGATTGGTTAACTTGTTCTAGCAGTTTATTATATTCAACTTCAGATATGTCTGATAGTTTTTTGTATTGTTCTTCACGTGTCCAATTTACCATTATCATTCTCCTTACTTCTCATTTTAACCGGCTGCATAATATACTTATTTTATCATATTTTATAAGCTAATTTATCCTTCGTTTCAAAATGATTGTTCTCAAACCACATTTCTTTCAAATAAAAAAACTGCCAACAAAGTTAAGTTTTGTCGACAGTTTGAATACTTATATTATTGTTTTTCGACTGTTATAGTCCATGAAGCATCGCCTAATTGTTCATAATTAGTAACAGGATATCCATTATCCGCTGCCCAATTTGGAAGTGCTTCTGTTGCTTGTGTACAATCGAAATCTATTTTTAGTTGCTCTCCAACTTGTATTTCATCCATTTTATTTTGTGCTTCTATTAATGGAAATGGACATACCATTCCAACAGTACCTAATTCATGTACCATTATTACACGCTCCTTTTATTAAATACTTTGTGTATTCACTTGTGTTTTAGCTTGTCTAGCTTTTCTAGGTTTAACAAAAATGAAGTAACTCATAAACCAAGCACCAAAAATCATTGAAGGTAAGGCAACCCAACCTTGCCAACTCATAGCTGCTGTAGATACTAGTCCATTACCGATTGAACAACCGCCTGCTAATGATGCACCTACACCCATACAAGCACCACCAATCACACTATTTCTAATTGTCTTAGTATCTGGCATTCTCCATTTAAATTCTCTTGAGCCTTTAGCTGCAATATATGAACCTACGAAAATACCTAATACTAAAAATACACCCCAGTTTATTAATGAAACATCTCCAGTCACTAAATACTGAACGATATTGGCTGAAGGAGTTGTAATACCAAGTCCTCCAACTCTACCAGTTGAAGCGCTCATTGGCCAAGCAATTAAAGCAATAACTCCTACTGCAACTGCCGCAACAAAAGGATGGTATCTTTTTTCAAATAACATATGACGTATTCCCGTATATTTCGGTTTTAATTGAGGTATAGCAACTTTTGGTTTTTTCAAAGTTTTTGTAACAAAATATGCTGTTATCATTACTAACACTATAATTAATAACCAAACAGGTATATTAAGTGTTTCAGACATATTTGAATTCATTACACTATATGAATTTATATTTTCTTGTAAAGGATTTAAAGGACCAGATTTCATAATTGCGGCCGTCACACCATACAATACTAATGCAATCCAGCTTCCTATTAATCCTTCACCTGCTCTGTACCATGTACCAGTTGCACACCCACCAGCTAGTATAATACCAATACCAAATACAAATGATCCAAGTATCGTACCTACTAATGGAAATGTTTCCGCTTCTATTTTAAAGACGCCTAATCCTACTAAAGTAAATAACCCAATACTTTGAATAGAAATAGCTATTAATAAAGCATAAAACATTTTATTATTTTTTTGTACATACATATCTCTAAATCCGCCTGTTAAACAAAAACGTGTTCTTTGCATAACAAAGCCGAGTAATATACCGACGATAAGTCCACTCATAACCATCCAAATCACGTTTACATCTCCTTATTCTTATTACTTTGATAGGAATAATAATATATGATATTCCACATTTTTTCAAGTTACCATTTCATTACAAAAGTTTGATAATTCAAAAAAAGAAAAAACAACCGTAATTTTTACGGTTGTTTCGTTTCATCTTCATCCATACCTAGTTCTTCTTCCATTAACTTTTGTTCTGCTTTTAAATATTTTTTATAACCTATTTTAGAAATTATGATACTAATCTCATATAAAAGTATCATCGGAATTGTAAATAACATATGTGTCATAAAATCAGGTGGAGCTATTAATGCTGCTACGACAAGTAATATGAAGTATGCATATTTTCTGTTTTTCTTTAAGAACATCGGTGTTACAATCCCTAATCTTGTTAAGAATAATAATAAAATTGGCAATTGAAATACGAAACCAAAAGGTATCGTAAATTTGAATAATTCACTAAAATATTCTTTAATACCAATGGTCTGCTTTATACCCATGTCATCTGCTAGTCCCATCGTAAATGCTATTAAATATGGGAATATGATAAAGTATGAAAATAACAAACCTCCTACAAACAAGAACAAACTAAATGGAATATAACTTAGTGTAACTTTTTGTTCTTTTGGATGTAATCCCGGAGATATAAATGCCCATATTTCATATAATATAACTGGTGATACAATAATAAATGCAATAATGATAATCATTGCTATGTATATTGTGAGTGGATCTGTTATCCTAAACGCATTCAATTCTAATGTTTGGGTAAAATCATCATTCGTAATATAGTAAATCACTGGTTTAGCAATGAAAAATCCAATAATGAGCCCACCTATTAGAAAATATGCAATAATCATAATACGACCACGTAATTCTTCTAAGTGTTCGACAAAAGTTAAATTGTCTTTATCCACCATCTTACCTCCAATCTAAAAAAAGATGTGGCAGGAAACCCGCCACATTCAAGGGAACATCTGTTAAATAAAATTCTATTTAACTTCTTTATCTTTGCTATCTTCAGGATTACTTTTCTTTTCATCAAAGTTTGTCATGCCATCTGTAGCATCTTTAAATTCTTTCAAAGTTGATCCCATCGCTCTACCAAACTGTGGTAATTTCTTTGGCCCAAATATAATTAATGCTACTACCCCTATAAATAATAAACTAACTGGTCCTGAAATACCGACTGTATTAATAAACGTTAAAGCTTCCATTTGATACCCTCCTATTGATTCTTCATAAAGAAGATTAAAGATTGCAATTCAATTCCTAAATCTATATGATGAACCTGCACTTTCTCAGGTACATTTATTCTTTGAGGTGTAAAATTCAAAATACCAGTAATTCCAGCAGATGTTATACGATCAGCAACTCTTTGTGCTGCTTGTTGTGGTACTGTCAATATTACAACTTGTATACCTACTTCTTCAACTACTTTTTCAAAATCATCCATACTATCAACTGTCAATTTACCTACCATACTTCCAGATATACTTTCAGATTGATCGAAAGCTGCGACAATTTGCATTCTATCATTAACAGTAAAATTATAATTCACAAGTGCAGTACCTAAATTACCAACACCAACGATTGCGACTTTAGTCATATCATCTTGTTCAAGGGTTGTTCTAAAAAATTTTAATAAATAACTAATATTGTATCCGTAACCCTTTTTTCCTAATTCACCAAAATATGAAAAATCTCGGCGAATTGTAGCTGAATCAATTTTAAGACCTTCACTTAATTCTTTTGAAGATACACGATCTACGCCTGAATTATGAAGTGTACTAACAAATCTATAATAAAGAGGCAAACGTTTCAAAGTTGCTTTAGGGATCTTCACATCATTCTTTGCCAAAATCCTCACCTTTTCCACTATAAAATAATGTGATTGCGTTCACATCTAATGGGTTTATTATAACAAACTTCACATAAAATAACTATATAAATATTGTATGTCATTTACATACAATTATCGTTCATTTTCATGTAGAATAATAACTAATAGAGAGGTGTAAACATGATACTTTTACAAATAAATAATTTAGAAAAATCTTTTGATGGCGATGTTATTTTTTCAGATGCTGATTTTGAAGTTAAAACAGGTGAAAGAATTGCAATAGTTGGAAGAAATGGTGCAGGTAAAACAACACTCATGAAAATTATTGCCGGCGTCGAAAGTTATGATTCAGGAAACATGTCTAAAGGTAAACAAGTTTCTATGGGATATTTAACACAACAAATGACATTAGACTCAAATGATACTGTTATGAATGAAATGAAAAAACCATTTGAACATGTAATAGTAATTGAAGAAAAGATGAAATCTTTAACAGACTGGTTAAGCAAACACGCAGATGACTATGATAGCGATACTTATCAAGAAAAGTTATCTCAATATGAAACACTATCAAATCAATACGAATCATTGGATGGCTATCAATATGAAAGTAAAATTAAAACTGTTTTAACGGGTTTGAATTTTATAGAGTCTGACTTTGATAGACAAATTCAATCATTCAGTGGTGGTCAAAAGACTAGATTATCGATGGCTCAGATGTTATTAAGTGAACCAGACTTGTTATTACTAGATGAACCTACTAACCATTTAGATATGGATACAACAGAATGGCTTGAGAACTATTTAACACATTTCAAAGGCGCTATCGTTATAATCAGTCACGATAGATACTTTTTAGATAAAATAGTTAACCAAGTTTACGATGTTGCTTTAGGTTCTGTAAAAAAATACGTAGGTAACTATAGTAAGTTTTTGAAAGAACGTGACGCACATTACGAAAAAGTAATGGCTGAATACGAAAGACAACAAAGTGAGATTAAAAAATTAGAAACATTTGTTGAAAAAAATATAACACGCGCATCTACAAGTGGTATGGCGAAAAGTAGACGTAAAGTCTTAGAACGAATGGAAAGAATCGATAAGCCAAGACTTGATGCAAAAAGTGCACAAATTAATTTCGAAATAAACCGAGCTACTGGTGAAGATGTTTTAAAAATTAATAATTTAGAAATTGGTTACTCTGAAAGCATAACTTCACCAATTAATTTAGAAGTAAAACGTCATGATCGCATCGCTATAATCGGTCCAAACGGAATCGGTAAATCTACTTTGATTAAGACAATCGCACAAAAGCTTCCTGCATTAGCTGGAGATGTCTTATTCGGTTCTAATATTCAGATTGGTTATTATGACCAAAAACAAGCAGAATTTAAATCCAATATGACAATATTAGATTATGTATGGAATCAATACTCACATATGCTAGAGAAAGACATTAGAACCATTTTAGGCAGATTCTTATTTACCCAGGATGAAGTCAAAAAAGTAATTAATGACTTATCAGGTGGAGAAAAAGCACGTCTTCAACTAGCATTGTTAATGCTAGAAAAAAATAACGTTCTTATTCTTGATGAACCTACCAACCATTTAGATATTGATTCTAAAGAAATGTTAGAACAAGCTCTACAAAACTATGAAGGCACACTACTCTTTGTATCACATGATCGATATTTTATTAATGAACTTGCTAATAAAGTATTCCATATCACTTATGAAGGTAATGAGCTTTTCCAAGGAGATTATCAATATTATTTAGAAAAACTAGAACAACGTGATGCAATCAATAGTTATGAACAAAATGATAGTTCCTCTACTCAAACAACTAAAGATGATAATTTTTATACAAATCAAAAACAACATAAAAAAGAAAAACGTAAACTTGAGCGACAATTAGAAGAAATTGAAAATAATATTTCTACATATGAAGAACAAATTACAAACTATGAGCATCAGCTTACATTGCCAGAAATATTTAATGATATTGAGAAGAGTAATGAAATTAATAATCTAAGAATAGAAACAGAACGTTTGCTCGAAGAAAACATGGAAAAATGGGAAGAAATAGAAAGTAAGCTCAATTAATCATAAATCACTAAGGTAAGTTTTACACCTTAGTGATTTTTTATATCGAATATTAATCACACTTTTATTCACAATAAAAAGACTTGTTTTACAGTCATCCACAGAGTTATCCTACTTATCCACAGGTAAAAAGTAAAAACAAGCCATTTATCGTAAAACTTATCCACAAATAAAACAAAAGATATACTTAGGTTATCCACAATTTGTGATTAACTTGTGCACAAGTACAAACGTTCTGTATTGACTTTATGAATATCTCATGCATTTTGTTGGTGACTTGTAAATATTGTGAAATCAAAATGAAGTTAATCTTAAATTATTAATCTAGTAGATTAATTCACTAGCTTTAATATTGAAAAAGTTTTATAATTTATGTAACCAATTTTCTTGTCTTGTACACTTTAGTAAAAAAACACTGCTTACTAAATTTAAATTTAGTAAGTGCTTAGAGTTAAATTTCATTGATTAATTGGTCTTGTGTATTATACAGAAGGGATGATGATTTATGAATAACGCTAACATTGAGAGTTATACAACAAAAGCTAAAGAATTGCTAGAGCATAAGATTATAACTAAAGAAGAATATGAACAACGTATTAAAGACTACACTGATTACACAAACAGTGAAGGAAAGTACACTAGAAAATGAACACATTAAAATGACTGAGACATAATTGTCCTAGAAATTTTATAAAAATCATTTTGGTAGCTCATAAAACTACCATCAGATTGCCCGCAAAGTTTAAAACTTTGTTGGCATTTTTTTATGCGCATGCTATGTAAATAAATCTATTGATAAACGTGACCATTATGAAATGATTCACGATTTGGCGATGTAAAAGAACAGCAAAATATGAGATGGACTAGATATAGAGAAATTAAAAAATTATCCATGGATACCCTTGCTTACACTTCTTTCTACTTATGTGAATACAGATATCCATACTTACACTTCTCTCTACTTGTGTGAACATAGATATCCTTGCTTACACTTCTCTCTACTTGTGTAAATATAGACACTTAAGATTAATAGTCTTTAACATAAATGTCCTAGTATTTTTATGAGAATCATTTAGCTAACTCTTAGAGACACCATTTTTCTATATAAAAATAAATATTTACAACGATTTTGTAGTGCTGACGCCTGAGGGAATAATATGAGTGAGAGACTACAGGTTCGAACCATACCCCTAGGCAAGCATGCACGAACAAAATCGTAAGATTATATAAAATAGATATACTTCCACCGATTTTGTAAAGTGCGGACGCCTGAGGGAATAGTATGTGTGAGAGACTATAGGCTCGAGCCATACCCCTAGGCAAGCATGCACTTTACAAAATCGTAAGATTGTATAAAAAATAAGCATATCACTTTAAAAATCAGTTAAGTGATATGCTTATTTGTTTTGATTTAGGATTTATATCCTAAGCTCTTATGATTTATTCTGTAATTGCATTTGCCATCCAAGTTACACCATATGGATCTTGGAATGAACCGAATAATGGAGACCATTCTACTTCTGCTAATTGCATATCTATTTTACACCCAGCAGCTTCAGCCTTCTTAAATAAATCGATAACTGCTTCTCTGTCGTTTTCATCATTATAGTTAAATTGGAAACAAGCTTGTGCGCCTTCATTATCAATATCTTTATTTTGCCATGTATCACTACACAAAAATGTCTTACCTAATAACTTGAAACTCGCATTCATTGTAAAAGATTCGGGCATTTGAAATTCCTCAGGTGCATCTTTGAATATTTCATGATTACCAGGTACTCTCATAATATCTGTTGCACCTAATTTCTCTTCGTAAAACTTTAATGCTTCAACGCTATTTTTAAAATTAAAATAACTATTTACTTCCACAAGTTTTCGCCTCCTATATCTTTTATTGTTCGAGTCAATTATAACTTCTGATGTGTAATATTACAAATATTTACTTAATTAAAAGTTTCAATATCTAGAGAGCTCTTGCCATTTAATTTCATGTCTGAAAATCTATTGTTTTCATATAAGAAATGGGCAACCGATCCTATCATTGCAGCATTGTCTGTACATAGATTTAATGGTGGTACACTCAATTCAATACCAAGCTTGTTAGACTCTTTCTCTAAAGTACTTCTTAAACCTTTGTTTGCTGCAACTCCTCCAGCTACGATTAAATGCTCAACATTATATTCTTTTACTGCAGACATTGTTTTACCTACCAATACTTCAACGACACTATTTTGAAAACTCGTAGCGACATCTTCTTTAACGATTTCTTCGTTTTTTTGTTTTTTATTATGCAATGTATTTATTACTGCACTTTTCAATCCACTAAAACTAAAATCATAGCTATCTTTTTCCAACCATACTCTAGGAAAATTCAAGGTATCCTTTCCTATTTGGGCCAATCTATCAACTTCTGGTCCACCTGGATAAGATAATCCTATTGTTCTTGCTACTTTATCATAAGCTTCTCCAACAGCGTCATCACGTGTTTCACCAATAATTTCAAAATCAAGATGATTCTTCATATAAATTAGTTCAGTATGCCCTCCAGATACAATGAGTGCAATTAATGGGAATTGAAGTGGTTTAATAAGGTGATTTGCATAAATATGTCCTGCTATATGATGAACCGGTATAAGCGGTTTTTGATGGCTAAATGCTAATGCTTTAGCACTAGCCACACCTACTAATAATGCACCAATTAATCCTGGTCCTTCAGTAACTGCTATTGCATCTATATCATCCATTGTCATATTTGCGTTCGATAATGCTTCATCTATAACTTGCGTCATAACTTCAACATGTTGTCTACTAGCAACTTCTGGTACAACACCACCAAATTTTTTGTGTGTCATCATTTGGGTAACGACTTCATTGCTTATAATTTCATTACCATTTTTGATCACACTAGCTGCTGTTTCGTCACAGCTCGTTTCTATACTTAAAATAATAGATTTAGTCATTTTTTAAACTCACCCACATCACTTTAGCATCCTCTCCGTCGCCATAATAATTTTTTCTGACACCACCATAAGTAAACCCAGCTTTTTCATATACATGTCTAGCAGCTTTATTTTCAATTCTTACTTCTAAGCTCATTGTCGTACATGTGGTACTTGCGTAATTCATAACATATTCTAATAATAATTGTCCTATCCCATTACTTCGATATGATTCGTCTACAGAAATTGTAGTTATTTGTGCCTGATCAATGACTATCCAAATACCACAATAGCCAATAATTTTTTCACCCAAAGACACAACGAAATAATGTGCAAATTCATTTTTTTCTAATTCATGATAGAAAGCTTCTAAAGACCACGAGCTATTTGTAAAACTTTGATTTTCTATTTTATAAACTTCTTGGACATCTTCAATACTCATTTTTCTAATTTCTAATGCTTTGTTTGATTGTTTTTCCAATTTTGTTCCGCCTCTGATAATTTTAAATATCGTGGTTTTAATTCATGAACGTTTAATACAGGCTGATCTTTTATTTGATTCATAAGTGAAGCATTTGGTAGATTCGTTATGATTCTACCATCTAATTTATTTTTCAAAGTTGCTGTATCGTTACCTACAAATATAAAAGGTTGAGTTTGATCATTTAAATATTTTTTAAGTTCTTCAATAGAAATATAACAATCTTCCATAACTTCTATTAAATTATCGTCTTCATATTTATAAACTCCTGCAAATACATGATCTCTTCTTGCATCAAATATAGGCACAATCAAATCTGTTTTACTATTGTAAGTCATAGCTAAAGATTTTAGCGAAGAAACTTCATATAATGGGATTTCCAATGAATATGCCAATGTTTTAGCTGTAGTGATACCAATTCTTAATCCAGTGTATGAGCCAGGACCATTGGCAACTACGATTTCTGTTAACATTTCAGGTGATACATTAGCCTCATTCATAAGTGTTTCAATCACCGGCATTAATTGTAAAGAATGATTTTTCTTTATATTAGATTGATAATTTAATAAGACAGTATCTTCTTTAACCAGAGATACAGCTAATGGCTGGTTTGAAGTATCAATTAATAAGGTTGTCATCATTTAACACTTCCTTTATTTGTTTATAGTGTTCACCCTTTGGAACTATTTCAAACAATCTTTTATTTTCTTCTATATACTTAATGTTAATTTCTAAATATTCTTCGGGTAGAAAATCTTTAATATATTCACTCCACTCTATGAGCGTTACAGCATCAGAAGTAAAATACTCATCAAATCCTAAGTCTTCATCACTATTTTCTAATCTGTAGCAATCCATATGATGAAAAGGTAATCTTCCTTTATACGATTTTATAATATTAAAGGTAGGTGAATTAATATTTCTCTTAACGCCTAATGCCTTACCAAAATATTGGCTAAACGTTGTCTTTCCAGCTCCTAAATCGCCATTTAATAAAATAACATCGTTCTCAGTTACGACTTGAGCAAGTTTTTCAGCTATTTTTTTCGTCTTTTCTAATGATTCAACTTGAATAAACATTATTTGGCACCTACTTTTACTTTACTTAAACTAACTGAATTATTATAACAAATATTTAATTAATTGGGTAATGAACGGTTCATATCTAACTAAAGCGCTTACATTATCTAAATTTTTAGAATAATCTAAATCTTCTGTTGACATGTGCTCAAATATGCGTTAAATTTAGAACATAAATTTTTTAACTATTCAAAAATCTTAATCAAAAATATAGTTCACATTTGAGAAGAAAGGACGAGTTGTAATGAGATATAATATGACAGCAAACAAACCGACAATCGAATACAGCATATTAGTAATTTTATTACGCTCAGAAGGACTCGAACAACAGTAAGTATCAATTTACTGTCAGGTTTAAGTCCTATTTCTACTTGAATGGGACTGAAAGCAGCGTCCCATATATTATTGGGGCGTTGCTTTTTTATTTTTCTAGAGGAGTGTAATTATGAGAAGTGACATGATCAAAAAAGGTGACCAACAAGCACCTGCAAGAAGCTTATTACATGCAACAGGACAAATTAAAGATCCTACAGATATGAATAAACCATTCATTGCGATTTGTAACTCTTATATTGATATTGTCCCAGGACATGTTCATTTAAGAGAATTAGCTGATGTAGCTAAAGAAGCTATTAGAGAAGCAGGTGGTATACCATTCGAATTTAATACGATTGGTGTCGATGACGGAATTGCAATGGGACACATTGGAATGCGCTACTCATTACCAAGTAGAGAAGTAATTGCTGACGCAGCAGAAACAGTAATCAATGCTCACTGGTTTGATGGTGTATTCTACATGCCAAACTGTGACAAGATTACACCAGGTATGCTTTTAGCATCTGTTAGAACAAATGTACCTGCTATCTTTTGTTCAGGAGGTCCAATGAAAGCTGGATTATCATCAACTGGTAAAGCTTTAACATTATCATCAATGTTTGAAGCAGTTGGTTCTTTCAAAGGTGGATCAATGTCAAAAGAAGAATTTTTAGACATGGAACAGAATGCATGCCCTACTTGTGGTTCATGTGCAGGCATGTTCACAGCAAATTCAATGAACTGTTTAATGGAAGTACTAGGACTTGCATTACCTTATAACGGTACAGCTATTGCAGTCGGAGAAGAAAGAAGAGAGTTAATTCGTGAAGCAGCATTTAAACTTATGGATTTAGTTAAGAATGATATCAAACCTAAAGACATTGTTACTAAAGACGCAATCGATGACGCATTTGCTTTAGATATGGCAATGGGAGGTTCTACTAATACAGTACTTCATACATTAGCTTTAGCAAATGAGGCTGGTATTGAATACGATTTAAATCGCGTTAACGAAATTGCTAAACGTACGCCTTACCTATCTAAAATTGCACCAAGTTCATCATATTCTATGCACGATGTTCATGAAGCTGGTGGTGTTCCAGCAATTATCGGTGAATTATTGAAAATGGATAATGTACTACACCCAGATAGAGTAACCGTCACAGGTAACACTTTAAGAGAAAATAATGAAAATAAAGAAATAAAAAATACTGATGTTATTCACACGAGAGATAATGCATTTTCTGAAACTGGTGGCTTATCAATGCTATTTGGGAACATTGCTCCCGATGGCGCAGCTATAAAAGTTGGTGGTGTCGATCCATCAATCAATAAATTTGTCGGTAAAGCAATTTGCTTTAGCTCACATGATGAAGCAGTAGAAGCAATTGATAACCATACAGTACGAGAAGGTCACGTAGTTGTCATTCGATATGAAGGACCTAAAGGTGGACCTGGAATGCCTGAGATGTTAGCCCCTACTTCATCTATCGTTGGTAGAGGATTAGGTAAAGATGTGGCATTAATAACTGACGGTAGATTCTCAGGTGCAACTAGAGGTGTTGCTGTAGGACATATTTCACCTGAAGCTGCAGCTGGAGGACCTATTGGATTGATTGAAGACGGAGATGAAATTGTAATTGATTTAATTAACCGAACATTAGATGTAAGTGTTTCTGAAGCTGAGTTACACGCTAGAAAACAAAACATCGAACCATTTAAAGCGAAAGTTAAAACTGGTTATCTTGCAAGATATACTGCGCTTGTTACAAGTGCAAATACAGGTGGCATCTTGAAAGTACCAGACGAACTAATTTAAGGAGTGATTTGCATGGCACTAACTACTAAATCATACAAAGAACCAGATGAAGCAACTAAAGAAAAGACAATAACATACACGGGTGCTGAACTACTCGTACAATCATTTATTGACCAAAAAGTTGATTACATTTTTGGATATCCTGGTGGTGCAGTCTTACCTTTATATGATGCTTTTTATGAAGGTAAAGTGCCTCACATTTTAACGAGACACGAACAAGGAGCTGTTCACGCTGCAGAAGGTTATGCAAGAGTAACAGGTAAACCTGGCGTAGTTGTTGTTACAAGCGGTCCAGGAGCGACAAATACTATTACAGGAATTGCTGATGCTATGAGTGATTCAATTCCACTCATTGTCATCACTGGCCAAGTTCATCGTCCTGGAATTGGTAAAGATGCCTTCCAAGAAGCTGATTTACTTTCAATGACAACACCTATTACGAAACATAATTATCAAGTAACAGATGTAAAAGATATTCCAAAGATTATAGATGAAGCTTTCCATATCGCTTCAACTGGACGTAAAGGACCTGTCGTAATTGATTTTCCTAAAGATATCGGTGTTCTTGAAACTGTTGAAGTTGCACCAAGAGAACTTGATTTACCAGGTTATCATATTGACCTAAATCCTGAAGAAAAAGAAATTGACCAGTTTATTCAAATGATACGCCAAGCTGAAAAGCCACTTATTTTAGCTGGTGCAGGTGTTAACCATGCCGAAGCTTCAAATGAACTTACATCTTTTGCGAATAAATACAAAATTCCTGTCGTTAATACTTTGTTAGGTTTAGGCTCTATCCCCTACTCTGATCCTTTATTTTTAGGTATGGGAGGTATGCATGGTTCATACGCTAGTAATATGGCACTAACAGAATGTGATTTGTTGATTAATTTTGGCAGCAGATTTGATGACCGTCTAGCAAGTAGCCCAGACGATTTTGCTAAAGATGCAAAAGTTATCCATGTCGATATTGATCCATGTGAAATCAACAAAATAATTCCAACTGATTTAGGTATTATTGCTGATGCAAAACTCACTCTTGAATCTCTATTAGAATATGAAACTCATGACCTTATTCACCATGATTGGTACGAACATTGTCTATCAAACAAAGCAACATACCCATTTAAATACGACAAACCCACTGATGACTTTGTTAAACCACAACAAGCAATTGAGTATATTGGTAAAATCACTAACGGTGATGCACTTGTCGCTACAGATGTAGGACAACACCAAATGTGGGTTGCACAATATTACCCGTTCAAGACACACGGTCAAATCATCACAAGTGGTGGTCTTGGAACTATGGGCTTTGGCATTCCAGCTGCAATGGGTGCAAAGTTTGCATATCCAGATAAAACTGTAGTTGCAGTTGTTGGTGACGGTGGTTTCCAAATGACAAATCAGGAAATGGCGATTCTTAATGAATTCAACAACGATATTAAAATCGTATTAATTAATAATGGTGCACTAGGGATGGTTAAACAATGGCAAGATAAGTTTTATAGCCAACGCTTTTCTCATTCAGTATTTTCAGGACAACCAGACTTTATGAAACTTTCAGAAAGCTACGGTGTTAAAAGTTTCATGATTGATTCTAATGAGAAATTGGAATCAACAATTGATGAAGCATTTGCACATAAAGGACCTGCCCTAATCGAAATTAGAATTTCCCCTTCTGAACCAGTACTTCCTATGGTTCCAAGTGGACAACCAAATTACAAGATGGAGGGCGTGGAATAATGAAAAGAACAATTAAGACTCAAGTACTCGATAGAGCGGGTACTCTCAACCGACTTACAAGTATTTTTGTAAGGAGACAATACAACATTGTTTCACTTTCAGCAACGCCAACTGAAACTGAGGGCATTACGAATATAACATTTATCGTAGATGTTTCAGATGAAAGCAGTACAGAAACAATTATTAAGCAACTAGAAAAACAAGTAAACGTAATATCTGCACTAGACATTACAGAAACAAATCTATTCAATAGAGAGCTCATATTAATTAAGCTAGGTCACCCTACTGATTATAAGTCTTTCGAAAAATTGATTCAGCCCTATGAAAATCAACTTACTATTTTAAAAGATGTTGAAGACCATATTTATTTACAAGCATTTGGAACCCATCAAACAATAGAAAATCTATTGGATGATTTAAAAATATATCCAGTGACACAAGTGTCACGAACAGGTTCAGCAGGATTACTATAAAACTAAACAATTTAATGGAGGCATTTATTATGACTAAAGTATTTTATGACAACACGGTAACAGAAGACGCATTACAAGGTAAAAAAATTGCAGTTATTGGATATGGTTCACAAGGACATGCACATTCACAAAACTTAAAAGATAATGGCTATGACGTTGTTATCGGTATTCGTCCAGGTAAATCATTTGATCAAGCTAAAGAAGATGGCTTCGAAGTTTATCCAGTAGAAGAAGCAGTTAAGCAATCTGACGTTGTAATGATCCTATTACCAGATGAAATTCAAGGACAAGTATATAAAGAAGAAATCGAATCTAACTTAGATGAAGGAAATGCTTTAGTATTTGCTCATGGATTTAATATTCATTTTAAAGTCATTCAACCACCAGAAAACGTTGATGTGTTCTTAGTAGCACCTAAAGGACCTGGTCATTTAGTAAGACGTACATTCGCTGAAGGTAGCGCTGTACCAGCTCTTTACGCTGTATATCAAGATGCGTCTGGCAAAGCAACACAATTAGCATTAAGCTACGCAAAAGGTATCGGTGCAACTAGAGCCGGTGTAATTGGTACAAGCTTTGAAGAAGAAACTGAAACAGATTTATTCGGTGAACAAGCAGTACTTTGTGGTGGCGTAACTAAACTTATCCAATCAGGGTTTGAAACTTTAGTTGAAGCAGGTTACCAACCAGAAATCGCATATTTCGAAGTATTACATGAAATGAAACTAATCGTTGATTTAATGTATGAAGGTGGAATGGAAAACATGCGTTATTCTATTTCAAATACTGCAGAATTTGGTGACTATGTATCAGGCGAACGCGTTATCACACCAGATGTTAAAGACAATATGAAAGCAGTTCTAAAAGATATCCAAACTGGTGCGTTTAGTGATCGCTTCATTAAAGATAACGAAAACGGCTTTGAAGAATTCTTGAGAATGCGTAAAGAACAACAAGGGCATCAAATTGAATCAGTTGGTAGAGATTTACGTGACATGATGCCATTCGTTAAAGCTAAAAGTATTCAATCTAAATAAATGTATTAGAACTTAAGGAGAGGATTATTATGTCAGATCATATTCAAATATTCGATACAACACTTAGAGATGGAGAACAGACACCAGGAGTAAACTTTTCATTCGATGAACGTCTCAAAATTGCTATACAACTAGAAAAATGGGGAGTCGATGTAATAGAAGCAGGCTTCCCCGCTTCTAGTGAAGGCAGTTTTAAATCAGTAGAAAGTATTTCAAAGGCATTAACAACTACTGCAGTTTGTGGCTTAGCTAGATGTAAAAAATCAGATATTGATGCTGTTCATGAATCTACAAAAGAAGCACAACATAGACAAATTCATATCTTTTTAGCTACTAGCCCTATTCATTTAGAATACAAATTAAAAATGACTGAAGAACAAGTTTTATCTTCGATTACAGAAAATGTTACTTATGCAAAAACATTATTTGAAAAAGTACAATTTTCACCTGAAGATGCAACTAGAACACCTTTACCATTTTTAATTAAAGCAGTTCAAGCGGCTGTTGATGCAGGTGCAAATATTATCAATATTCCTGATACTGTTGGTTATTCGTATCCTTCTGAATATGGTCAACTCTTTAAGACTCTCATTGAAACAGTTAAAAGTGATCACGAAGTAATTTATAGCTCTCATTGTCATGATGACCTAGGACTAGCAGTAGCAAATGGACTTGCTGCTTTTGAAAACGGTGCTCGTAGAGTTGAAGGTGCAATTAATGGTATTGGTGAACGTGCAGGTAATACAGCACTTGAAGAAATAGCGCTTGCGCTACATGTTAGACAAGACCATTTTAATCTATCAACAAATATAGACTTATCTGAAACTAAAAATACGAGTGACATAGTAAGTAGATTTTCTGGCCTTCGAGTCCCAAGAAATAAAGCAATTGTCGGACAAAATGCATTTAGCCATGAATCAGGTATACATCAAGATGGCATTCTAAAAAATCCTGAAACGTATGAAATTATGACACCTCAATTAGTTGGTGTTGTTAAAAATTCACTACCTTTAGGAAAACTATCTGGAAAACATGCATTTAGCGAAAAACTTATTGAACTTGGTTATGATTTATCTCCTGATGAACAAGTAGAAGTATTTAAACAATTCAAGTCTGTCGCAGATAAGAAAAAACAAGTTACAGATCGTGACATTCACGCTATTTTACAAGGTAGTGAACATGAAGAGAATGCATACTATAAAGTGAATGCATTACAACTACAATTTGTGTCTAATGGCTTACAAAGTTCTGTAGTCGTTATAGAAGATAAAGAAGGTAATACTTATCAAGACTCTTCTATTGGTTCAGGTTCTATCACTTCAATTTATAATGCAATAGATAGAATATTTGATTATTCACCTAAATTACAACAATACCGAATTGACTCTATTACGGAAGGTACAGATGCACAAGCTGAAGTACACGTACAAGTACAATTTGAAGATGAAGTATTTACTGGTATAGGTATTGATTATGATATCTTATACGCATCTTGCAAAGCGTATGTAGAAGCGCACGCAAAATTCAGTAAAAACACAGTGAAAGAAGGCGTAAAGTCATGACATACAAAATCACTGCCCTACCCGGTGATGGTATCGGCCCAGAGATTTTAGAAGGTAGTATTGAAATATTAGAAGCACTTGCAAAAAAGTTTGAATTTGAATACGACTTAGTTACGAAAGATTTTGGAGGTATCGCCATAGATAAACATGGCGAACCTTTACCTCCTGAAACTTTAGAAGCATGTCAAAACAGTGATGCAATACTGTTAGGCGCTGTAGGTGGCCCTAAATGGACAAATCCTAAGAATAGACCAGAGCATGGTTTATTAGGTATTAGAAAATCACTAAAATTATTTGCTAATATTAGACCTACTATAGTTACTGAAGCTACTGCTCACCTTTCCCCACTAAAAGAATCATTAGTTAAAGATACTGATTTTATAATCGTTCGAGAATTAACTGGTGGCCTTTATTTTGGTGAACCAAAGTATTTCAATGAAAATCAAGCAGTAGATACATTGACTTATACTACAGAAGAAATAACAAGAATAGCTCACATAGCTTTTAAATTAGCTTTAAAAAGAAAGAATGTTGTAACGTCTGTTGATAAAGAAAATGTTTTAAGTTCTTCAAAATTATGGAGACAAACTTTAGAACAAGTTTCTAAAGAATATCCTGATGTAACGCTAAATCATTTATTAGTTGATGCATGTAGCATGCACCTTATAACTAATCCCAAGCAATTTGACGTTATTGTAACTGAGAATTTATTTGGTGATATCCTAAGTGATGAAGCTTCAGTAATTCCAGGTTCATTAGGCTTATCGCCTTCTGCTAGTTTTGGTGAAAGTGGCCCAAGTTTATATGAGCCAATACATGGATCTGCACCAGATATTGCAGGTCAAAATAAAGCAAATCCTAGTGGTATGTTACTCTCACTAGCAATGTGTATTCGTGAAAGTCTGCATCAACCAGAATGCGCACAACATCTAGAAAATATAGTTTTTAATACAATTAATGAAGGTATTGCCACAAAAGATTTAGGTGGTAGCTACAGCACATCTGAAGTCTTCGAAGCAATTAAAAAATCAATTTAAGAGGAGGAAAACGACATGTCACAAACATTATTTGATAAAGTATGGAATCGACATATAGTAGCTGGTAAAGAAGGTGAACCCCAATTATTATACATCGACTTGCACCTAATACATGAAGTTACATCTCCTCAAGCATTCGAAGGATTAAGATTGCAAAACAGAAAATTGAGACGACCTGATCGAACTTTTGGAACTTTAGATCATAATGTTCCTACTGTTGATATATTCAATATTAGAGATGAAATTGCTAATAAACAAATTAATGCCTTACAAAAAAATTGTGAAGCATTTGGTGTAAAGTTATTTGATATGGGTTCAGACGAACAAGGTATAGTACATATGGTTGGTCCAGAAACAGGTTTAACACAGCCAGGTAAAACAATCGTATGTGGAGATTCACATACTGCTACTCATGGTGCATTTGGTGCTATTGCATTTGGAATAGGTACTAGTGAAGTTGAACATGTTTTTGCAACTCAAACATTATGGCAAACTAAACCTAAAAACTTAAAAATTCAAGTAGATGGTACCCTACCTACTGGTGTATATGCAAAAGATATCATCTTATATTTGATTAACCAATATGGAGTTGATTTTGGTAGTGGATACGCTTTAGAATTCGCAGGTGAAGCTATTTCCAATATGTCAATGGACGAGCGAATGACTATTTGTAATATGGCCATTGAAGCTGGTGCTAAGTATGGAATGATGAAGCCAGATGAAACAACTTTTGAATATGTTAAAGGTCGTGAATATCAACCTGAAAACTTTGAAGAAAAAGTAGAAGATTGGAAAACGCTTTATTCTGATGAAGATGCTACTTATGATAAAATCATCACAGTTGATGTAAGTGATTTAGAACCACAAGTTACATGGGGAACTAGTCCAGAAATGGGCGTAAGTTTCAGTACACCATTCCCAGAAATCAATGATATTAATGATGAAAGAGCGTATAACTATATGGGGCTTAAACCTGGTCAAACCGCACGAGATATTCCTCTAGGTTATGTATTCCTTGGTTCTTGTACAAATGCTAGACTTTCAGATTTAATTGAAGCGAGTAAAATAATAGATGGACACCAAGTTCATCAAGATATTACAGCTATAGTCGTACCAGGTTCACGAAGCGTTAAACTACAAGCTGAGGCACTAGGATTAGATAAGATTTTCAAAGATGCAGGCTTTGATTGGCGAGAACCAGGATGTTCAATGTGTCTAGGTATGAATCCCGATCAAGTACCAAATGGGGTACATTGTGCCTCAACGAGTAACCGTAACTTTGAAGGACGACAAGGTAAAGGTGCAAGAACACATCTCGTATCTCCAGCTATGGCTGCTGCGGCTGCTATAAATGGAAGATTTGTAGATACTAGAAAGGTGGTCATTTAAATGGAACCTATTAACATCTTTAATGGGAAAACAGTTCCCCTATTGAATGATAATATTGATACGGATCAAATTATCCCTAAAGTCTTTTTAAAAAGAATAACTAAAACAGGATTTGGCCCTTTTCTATTTGATGAATGGCGCTATCTTGAAGACGGTTCTGAAAATCCAGACTTCAACTTAAATAAACAGGAATATAAAGGTGCAAGCATTTTAATTTCTGGTGACAATTTTGGTTGTGGATCATCAAGAGAACATGCCGCATGGGCGCTTAAAGATTTTGGGTTCCTTATTATTATTGCAGGTAGTTTTAGTGATATCTTTTATATGAATTGTACTAAAAATGGTATGCTTCCTATTGCTATTGAAAATAAAAATGATAGAGAAGCGATTGCTCAACATAGTGATATAACTATTGATTTACCAAATCAAGAAGTTATTACACCTGAAGCAAAATATCATTTTGAAATAGATTCAACATGGAAGAATAAACTTGTTAATGGGCTAGATGATATTGCTATTACATTAACTTACGAAGATCAAATAAACGAATATGAGAAAATGCACAACTAATTTGGGAGTGATAAAATGACCTTAAAAACACGTTTAAGTGCCGAAGATATAGAAGATGCTTTTTTAAAATTAAAAGACACTGTTAAACAAACACCTTTAGAAAAAGATATGTATTTATCACAAAAATTTGATTGTAACGTATACTTAAAAAGAGAAGACCTTCAATGGGTGCGCTCATTTAAATTACGAGGTGCATACTATGCCATTAATCAATTAACTGATGAAGAAAGAGCAAACGGCGTTAGTTGTGCAAGCGCAGGTAATCATGCCCAAGGTATTGCATTTACTGCTAAACAACTTGAAATTAAAGCAGTTATTTTCATGCCAGTTACTACCCCAGCTCAAAAAATTAATCAAGTGAAATTTTTCGGTGGTGAATTTGTTCAAATTGAATTAATTGGAGACACATTTGATGATTGTTTGAAACATGCCCTTGAATATACTGAAAAATTTGGATTAAGCTTTATTGATCCATTTGATAATATTAATACGATTGCTGGTCAAGGTACTATTGCAAAAGAAATGGTAGATTATGCAAATGATGAGAACATTCAATTTGACTATTGCTTTGCTGCAATCGGTGGTGGCGGACTTATTTCTGGAGTTGGTACATATTTAAAAGAAAATATGCCGACTACACAAGTTATAGGTGTAGAACCATTAGGAGCAAGTAGCATGGCTCAATCAGTAAAAGCAAATAAGATTGTAACGTTAACTGACATCGATAAATTTGTAGATGGTGCTTCAGTAGGAAAAGTTGGACAATTAACGTTTGATATTTCTAAAAATGTAGTAGACAATTTTGTAGCTGTAGATGAAGGTGAAGTTTGTAGCACTATTCTTGATATGTACTCGAAGCAAGCCATTATAGCCGAACCAGCTGGTGCATTAAGTGTTAGTGCTCTTAATCATTATACAAATGAAATTAAAGGTAAAAATGTAGTATGCATTGTAAGTGGTGGTAATAACGATATTAATAGAATGAAAGAAATCGAAGAAAGATCCCTCTTATTCGAAGATATGAAACATTACTTTATCGTTAATTTCCCACAAAGACCTGGCGCTTTAAGAGAATTTGTAAATGACGTATTGGGTCCTAATGATGACATTACTAAATTTGAATACTTAAAAAAATCTAGTCAAAATACTGGTTCTGTTATTATTGGTATTCAACTTAAGGACCATAATGATCTTGACCAATTATATAAGAACGTCAGTGAATTTGATCCTAAATACATTTACATTAATCAAAACAAAATGCTTTATTCACTACTGATTTAAAAGATAGTAGAATATAAATCCTAACTTAAAATAAATGGGCATATCACTTAACTGAGTTTTCAGTTTTATAGTGATATGCTTATTTTTTTAATATCTTATGATTTTGTACGTGCATGCTTGCCTAGGGGTATGGCTCGAGCCTGCAGTCTCTCACACATACTATTCCCTCATGCGTCAGCACTTTACAAAATCGTGACAAACATCTATTTTTATACAAAAAGTAAGAGCAGAAATTCTAATATATTTATGTCCTAACTCTTTTATCACTTCTTTTTAATTTGTAATATTTGAGTCCGTTCTCAAAATCTATTTTTTGATTAAGTTTCTCAGTCTTTTTTTACTATTTTTTAAAGTTTATAGTGATATGCTTATTTTTAATATCTTACGATTTTGTACGTGCATGCTTGCCTAGGGTATGGCTCGAGCCTGTAGTCTCTCACGCATACTATTCCCTCAGGCGTCCGCACATACAAAATTGTGATATTTTTCGGATATTTTAAAGCTATTTTGGGTATAGCCATTCCGTTTATTATTACATGGACAACGCAAAGTAAAATGTACGAACTATGTATGCAGTAATGGCAAGAAATATAAGAAAAATTTTCTTAGAGTTTTATATTCCTTTTAATTTTTTACATAAAAAAAAGAGACCTAACAGGTCTCGAGTGCGGCTCATCGCATCCATTTATAAATATTTGCCCGGCAACGTCCTACTCTCGCGGAACGTAA
>NZ_JAJNIS010000018.1:0-47462 GCF_022386375.1 Mammaliicoccus sp. K-M42
CGCTCTCTTCTCATAAAAAGACCACCTACTTTCTTAATTTTAACAATACTTCTCTTTAAAGAAGTTGTCCAATTAAGTGTAGACGGTCCAGTGTAAACAAGGGCAGCTATAGTGACAAAACTGAAGAGAAGTGTAAACAAGGGCAACTATATTCACACAATTCAAGAGTTATATAACATTTTATATATATAGATTAAAATAAATATTTAGCTTGATAGTGAAATTAAAAATGTAAAAAGTAAATATTTTTAATGAATTTCTTTGGAAAATGTATTGCACGGAATAATCTTATCCTTTATACTAATTTTAGTAAGCGTTTACATAAAAGGGGATCAAACTTTCTGGGGGAAATTTTGATTAATAAATTCGGTTAACAGAGTATTCTAAAGGGGGATACTCTGTTTTTTTGGCGTTTTGCGTAATATACGTTATAATATGTGAGACATTTCGAAAGGATGGCCAAAAAATAATGAAACAGTTAATGCTCAAAAGAGGTAAAGAAGATAAATATTTAAGAGGTTTCCCTCTTGTTGAAAAAGATGATGTATTTGATATGCCAAGTACAGATGAAGGTGAATTAGTAGCGCTTGTAGATTCTGGTAAAAGATTTATTGCTACAGCTTATTATGGTGAACAAAATAAAGGTATCGGTTGGGTATTATCTTTAGATTCAACTGAAAAGATAGATCATAACTTTTTTGTAAATCTATTTAAGACGGCTAAAAGTGAAAGAGAATATTATGATCATGTTGATGGTATAAATGCATATAGAATATTCAATGCTGAAGGTGATGGTATCGGTGGATTGACAATTGATTATTACGACGGACATTTACTGATTCAATGGTACTCTGTAGGTATTTATCGTTTGAAAGATAGATTGTTACCTGCTATTAAAGAAGTATTTGAATATAAATCTATTTTTGAAAAAAGAAGATTTAAAGGAATGGAAACTGCATCTGATTTTGTTGACGGAACAGCACCTGGTTTCCCATACGTAGTGGAAGAAAATCATTTATATTATAATATCGATTTAGACGATGGACCGATGACAGGTATTTTCCTAGATCAAAAAGATGTACGAAAAAAATTAAGAGATCATTATAGCGAAGATAAAGATGTGCTGAATTTGTTTAGTTATACTGGTGCTTTTTCTGTTGCAGCAAGTGAGAATGCTAATTCCACGACTAGTGTAGATTTAGCAAACAGAGCAAGACCACTTACTGAAGCTAATTTTGGATTAAATGCAATTGATTTAAATAATAATCATATATTCACCATGGATGTATTCGATTATTTCAAATACGCTCTTCGTCACGGTTTGAGTTATGATGTAGTTGTTATTGATCCTCCAAGTTTTGCTCGTCATAAGAAAAAAACATTTAGCGTTCAGAAAAATTACCCAGAATTAATTGAAGGGTCTTTAGAACTACTAAATGAACAAGGTACTTTAGTATTAAGTACAAATTCAAGTGCTTTTCCTCAAAAAGCGTTTAAGAAGATGATTAACCAAACATTGGATGCGCTAGATGTAGATTATACAATTTCAGATGTAATGGGCTTACCTAAAGACTTTAAGAGCCATCCACATTACAAACCGAGCAAGTATTTAAAAGTAGTCTTTGTCCAAATAAATGGTTAAAATTTCCTAAAACGGGTATAAGTTAATATTCTAGTATTGAATACTAACGAAACTGTGAGGAGATTGAACATAATGGGTATTTTTAATAAAATTAGTACAAAAGCAGGAAATAAAGCATTAGGCATAGAAGAAATTAAAAAACGTTCTGAGTTACCAGTAACACAAGATGAATTATTAGAGCGTAGAAAAAGAGCTAAAGAATTAGTTTATAAAAAATCATTAATGTCATCTGCAGCGAATGTAGTTCCTATCCCAGGATTAGGTGTGGGTATGGATATTAAACTTATGGGTGATATTATTGAAGATATCAATAAAATTTATGGACTAAGTCATAAACAAGTGAACAAAATGCAAGATGATTTAAAACAAAAAGTGCTTACATCAGCTGCCATGAAAGGTAGTCAATTCATAGGACAAAAAGTTACTAATGCTATGGTGAAAGTATTCTTTAAATCAGTAGTTAAACGTGAAGCAGCTAAACAATCAAGATGGATACCACTTGTAGGTCAAGCTGTTGCTGGTTCAATTAGTTATTATTTAATGAAAAAAATGGGTGACGATCACATTAAGAAATGTGAAACAGTTATTCAAGAATTTATAGGTGAATAGTGTTATAAAAAGAGGATGGGACAATTAATTTGTCCCATCCTCTTATTGTATATTGTTGATTTTGAGGGTGTCTTAGATTAACTTTTGACTTAATCTACAACTTGGCCAAACTCTTCGATTAACTTCTGACTTAATCTACAACTTGGCTGAACTCTTCGATTAACTTCTAACTTAATCTACAACTTAGCCAAACTCTTAGATTAACTACTGACTTAATCTATAACTTAGCTGAACTCTTCGATTAACTTCCGACTTAATCTACAACTTGGCCAATCTCTTCGATTAACTACCGACTTAATCTACAACTTAGCTGAACTCTTCGATTAACTTCTAACTTAATCTACAACTTAGCTGAACTCTTCGATTAACTACCGACTTAATCTACAACTTGGCTGAAATCTTCGATTAACTTCTGACTTAATCTACAACTTGGCTGAACTCTTCGATTAACTTCTAACTTAATCTACAACTTAGCCAAACTCTTAGATTAACTCCTAACTTAATCTACAACTTAGCCAAACTCTTAGTTTAACTTCTGACTTAATCTACAACTTGGTCGAACTCTTCGCTTAATTGTCTAATTTATCTACGACTCATCTCATTTTTTTAATAAACTTATTTATGTTTCAGCATTTCATCATTATATAGGCGGTGTTTGATTGGATTGATTATGCACTTATATCAATCTTTTTTAAATAAAATAATTTTTCTCGGGAGTAGGATGACGAAATCTATTTTTATAAAATTAGAACTTTGTACTACTCCTATTATTTTTAAATTTGCATTTTAAATGAAAACGCTTTATAATGAATTTGTAAACATAAGTTTTAAAAATAAACATTTGTTTGTGAGGTGAGTTACTTGAATGAAAATGAAAAGTTAATACTTAATTTAATTAAAGAGAACCCTTTTATTTCACAACAAGAATTATCAGATAAAGTTGGTTTATCAAGACCAGCTGTTGCAAATATAATATCAGGATTAGTAAAGAAAGAATATGTGCAAGGAAAAGCTTATGTATTAAATGAACAAAATCCTATTGTTTGTATAGGTGGTGCGAACATTGATAGGAAGTTTCATGTTACAGACAAATTAGTACAAGGTACTTCGAATCCTGTTACATCTGAATCATCTATTGGTGGAGTTGCAAGAAATGTTGCAGAAAACTTAGGACGTATAGGTGAAGATGTTCTTCTATTAACAACTTCAGGAAATGATGCAGAGTGGCAACATATTGCTGATTTATCGTCACCATTTATGAATGTAGATTATGTTGAGAAAATTTCTAGTGAAGCTACAGGTAGTTATACAGCATTGTTAGATCAAGATGGAAATATGACGATGGGGCTCGCGGATATGTCAGTATATGACAAAATTACGCCAGAGTTTATGATTAAAAATACTTATTTATTAAATAAGTCGAAATGTATCATTGCTGACTTAAACTGTCCTAAAGAAACACTTGAGTTCTTATGCTCATATGCGGAGAAAAAACAAATTAAACTTGTTCTGATCGCTGTCTCAGGACCAAAAATGAATAGACTTCCAAACAATTTACATGCAGTAGATTGGTTGATTTTAAATAAAGATGAGGTTGAATCATATGTTGGTAAAGAAGCACATTCAGAATTAGAATTACAAAGTTATATGAGTGAGATTAAGTCATTAGGTGTTAGCAATTTAATTGTTACATCTGGTAAAGAAAAGATATTTTATGTAGGTGCAGAGGGACAACATGAGTTTCAGGTTAACGCAGTAGACCGTGTTGTAGATGTAACAGGAGCTGGAGATGCTTTTACATCAGCATTAATTTACGGATGGCTGAAATCATATGATATAGAACAAATTTTTAATTTAGCTAGAGCAAATGCTTCAAAGACTATTAAAACATCTTATACAGTTAGACAAGATTTAGATAGAAAACAACTAATAAAAGACATGGAGGAAATAAAATGAAAAACTATATTCAATTTTCAAAAGAGGTAGAAAAAGCTAAACAGGAAGATAAAGCAATCGTTGCATTAGAATCTACAATTATTTCACACGGTATGCCATACCCACAAAACGTAGAAATGGCTAAAAAAGTGGAGCAAATTGTAAGAGACAATGGTGGAGTTCCAGCAACTATAGCAATTATTAATGGAGAAATAAAAATCGGTTTAAATGACGAAGAACTAGAATTATTAGCAAGTGCAGAAGATGTTGCCAAAGTTTCAAGAAGAGACATTGCAGAAATATTAGCTACAAAAAAAATCGGTGCAACTACTGTAGCATCAACTATGATTTGTGCTCAATTAGCTGATATTAAATTCTTCGTAACAGGTGGAATCGGTGGTGTTCATAAAGGCGCAGAACATACAATGGATATCTCAGCTGATTTAGATGAACTTTCAAAAACTAAAGTAGCAGTAATTTGTGCTGGCGCAAAATCAATCCTTGATTTAGACAAAACTTTAGAATATTTAGAAACTAAAGGTGTACCAGTGGTTGGCTATCAAACAGATGAACTTCCTGCATTCTTTACAAGAGAAAGTGGTTTGAAATTAAATACGAGAATCGATGATGTAAAAACAATTGCACAATTAGCAGAAGTACAATGGGATTTAGGATTAGATTCAGGTATCGTAATTGCGAACCCAGTTCCTGAAGAAGATCAATTAGACTCAAGTTTTATTAACGGAATTATAGATAAAGCAGTTGCAAAAGCTGAAAAAGAAGGCGTTCATGGTAAAGATTCAACACCATTCCTATTAGGTGAAATTGTTAAACAATCTGATGGAAAATCATTAGAAACAAATATTAAACTTGTTGAACATAATGCCAAAATTGGAACACAAATAGCAGTTGAATATTCGAACCTATCAAAATAAAGGAGAATTGAATCAAATAACTGCATAGTTATGTAATTTGATTGAATTGTAAGTGTTTTTTTGATATTCTTTAATCGTATAGATAAAATTTGATTTTATACAAATTAAATATAGGAATTAGAAGGA
The DNA here is from genome assembly GCF_022386375.1 of Mammaliicoccus sp. K-M42. Lineage (NCBI taxonomy): Bacteria > Bacillati > Bacillota > Bacilli > Caryophanales > Staphylococcaceae > Mammaliicoccus > Mammaliicoccus sp. K-M42. The sequence continues at coordinate 5,248 of NZ_JAJNIS010000018.1, forward strand.
GACAATAATATGGAACAAAATTCTTACGTAATAATTGACGAAACGGGTATTCATGCAAGACCAGCAACTATGTTAGTACAAACTGCATCTAAATTTGATTCAGATGTACAATTAGAATATAACGCTAAAAAAGTAAACTTAAAATCTATTATGGGTGTAATGAGCCTAGGTGTTGGTAAAGATGCTGAAATCACTATCTACGCTGAGGGTAGTGACGAGAAAGAAGCAATCGAAGCAATTACTGAAGTATTATCAAAAGAAGGATTAACTAAATAATGTCTGAAATTTTAAAAGGGATAGCTGCATCTGATGGTGTGGCTATTAGTAAAGCATATTTATTAGTTGAACCTGACTTATCATTTTCTAGCGAAAATATCAGCGATGTAGATGGCGAAGTTGAAAAGTTCAAAGCAGCTGTTAACCAATCTAAAGTTGAATTAACTCAGATTCGAAATAATGCTGAGAAACAACTTGGAGCTGATAAAGCTGCGATTTTTGATGCACATTTATTAGTGTTAGAAGATCCAGAATTACTCAATCCAATTGAAGAAAATATTCGCAATAATAAAGTTAATGCGCCAACAGCATTAGAAGAAGTATCTTCAAATTTCATTACGATTTTTGAAAATATGGATAATGAATACATGAAAGAACGTGCGGCAGATATCCGTGACGTTTCGAAACGTATTTTGGCTCATATATTGGGAGTAGAGTTGCCAAATCCTAGTATGATTAATGAAAGCGTTATTATTGTTGGTGAAGATTTAACACCATCTGATACAGCACAACTTAACAAAGAATTTGTTAAAGGTTTTGCTACAAACATCGGTGGAAGAACTTCACACTCAGCAATAATGAGTCGTTCATTAGAAATTCCTGCTGTAGTAGGTACAAAAGATATTACTAGCCGAGTGAAACATGGAGATAGTCTTATCATTGATGGTCTATCTGGTGATGTAATTATTGACCCTACAGAGGATGAAGTTCAAGCTTACGAACAAAAACATACTAACTTCTTAGCTGAAAAAGAAGAACTAGCGAAACTTGTTAATGATGAATCTGTTTCTAAAGACGGAGTTCATGTAGAACTTGCAGCTAATATTGGAACACCTAAAGATTTAACGGGTGTTAAAAATAATGGTGCAGAAGGTATCGGTTTATACCGTACTGAGTTTTTATACATGGGTAGAGACAATATGCCTTCAGAAGAGGAACAATTCGAAGCTTATAGTAAAGTATTAAAAGAAATGGACGGTAAACGTGTAGTTGTTCGTACTTTAGATATTGGTGGAGATAAAGAATTATCTTACTTAAACTTACCTAAAGAAATGAATCCATTCTTAGGATATAGAGCTATTCGCTTATGTCTAGACCAAACTGACATCTTTAGAACACAATTAAGAGCATTATTACGTGCATCTGAGTTCGGTAAATTAAATATCATGTTTCCAATGATAGCTACAATTAAAGAATTCAGAGACGCTAAAGCAATCTTACTAGAAGAAAAAGAGAAATTAGTTTCTGAAGGTGTTAAAGTTGATGATGATATCGAAATCGGTATTATGGTAGAGATTCCATCAACTGCAGCACTTGCTGACATCTTTGCTAAAGAAGTTGATTTCTTCAGTATCGGTACAAACGATTTAATCCAATACACAATGGCAGCTGATCGTATGTCTGAGCGTGTTTCATATTTATACCAACCATATAACCCAGCAATTCTTCGCTTAGTTAAGCAAGTAATTGAAGCTTCACATAAAGAAGGTAAATGGACAGGTATGTGTGGAGAAATGGCTGGAGATAACACAGCAATTCCATTATTACTTGGATTAGGCTTAGATGAATTTTCTATGAGTGCGACAAGTATTCTTAAAGCAAGAAAACAAATCAAACAATTAGATCAAAAAGAAATGCAAGAATTAGCAAGTCGTGCTATTAACTGTGCAACTGAAGAAGAAGTTGTAGAACTTGTTAATGAATTATCATAAATGGTAAATAAAAAGTAGGGCGTGATTTACTCACGTCCTACTTTTTTTAGCTTTAATATTAAATATGCCAATTTCAGGTGAACAAAATATTCTAATAGGTAATCTCGTCATGCCTATACCTTTGTTTACAAATAGATGTTGCTGTCTTCTAATATGATATAAACCTTGAATATATTTTTTGCCAAAAGTAGGTGTATATAATGCACCAATTTTAGGCACGCGTACTTGGCCTCCATGCGTATGGCCAGATAATACTAAGTCGATGTTAGGGTCCAACAATTTAACTTTATCAGGTTCATGCATCAAACCTATTCTATATGCGATAGGACCATCTGCTAATTGGAAGGAACTATTAAAATTTGGTTGGCCAAAACATATATCGTCTATTCCATGTATTAAAATATTACCAGCTGGAGTCACAATTTTATAATAATCATTTAGTAGTAATTGAAAACCAGACTTTTTTATGATGTTTAATACGATTTGTATACCGTTTGACCCGTAATCATGATTGCCAGGAACGAAAAACTTACCATATTTTGATTGAATCGTTCTAAATAAAGGTATAACAAGATAAGGATCAAATGAAGCATATTTGATATTGTCAAAACAATCACCAGTAAAACAAACTATATCAGCCTCTTGTTTGTTTATTAAAAGAACAAGTTGATGTAAGTCTTCTAAAGTAGAATAATAGCCTAAGTGTAAATCTGAAATATGGACTATCTTTAAATTAGTAGATAAATTACTTTGAAGTGAATGCGTTACTAACTTTATTTTAGAATTTGGAAAATGAAATTTCATCAGTTTTTACCTAAAGCTTCATTGAAAGAATTTATATCAACTTGGTAAAATACTTTATCATTTATAAGAACAGTAGGCGTTGAAAAGCTATCTAAATCTATTAATTCATTTTTGAACTGTTTATTTTTAATATTTTTTTCAGTGTAATCAATTTCCTTTTCCTTGAAATATTGTTTAACAAATTGGCAAGGGGGACACTGATCTTGTGTATAAATCGTAACTTTATTCATTGCTTTCACCTCGACTTTATATAGTCATATTATAACGATTTCTAATTGTGTTCAACGATTATGTTTAATAATGCCACTAATTTGTCATTACTTTGTAAATGTTAAACATTTTATTAATGTTTAAAATGATGTATAATGAGTTTAAATTGTGATGTAAATCACAAACGTTGAATGGAGGAATATTATGGATGCAGTAGTTATTAGTCGTTTACTGACTGCTATGACCTTGGGATTCCATATCATATTTGCAACAATTGGTGTAGGTATCCCATTAATGTTTGCTATTGCTGAATTCATAGGTATTAAGAAAGACAATCCTATGTATATTGCTATGGCAAAGCGTTGGTCTAAAGGTTACACAATTACTGTAGCAGTTGGTGTTGTTACAGGGACGATTATTGGCTTACAATTATCATTATTGTGGCCGTCATTTATGCAATTAGGTGGTCAAGTTATTGCGCTACCATTATTTATGGAAACATTTGCCTTTTTCTTTGAGGCGATTTTCTTAAGTATTTATCTATATACTTGGGATAGATTTAAAGGAAAATGGACACACTTTTTAATTAATTTACCAGTTATTATTGGTGGAACATTCTCAGCGTTTTTCATTACATCTGTGAATTCTTTCATGAATACGCCTAGTGGTTTTGATTTTATTAACGGGAAATTAATGAATATTGATCCATTAGCAGCAATGTTTAATGCATCATTTGGGGTAAGATCATTCCATGTAATTGCGACTGCTTTTATGACAGCTGCATTTATTTTGGCAAGTATTGCAGCATATCGTTTAATCAAGAATAAATTCATTGATGATAAAGAATATCATAAAAAAGCACTTAAACTTACTATGACAGTAGGTCTTATTGCGAGTTTATTCGCTATGCTTGCAGGTGATTTATCTGCAAAATTTTTACATGAAGAACAACCAGAAAAGCTAGCAGCTATGGAGTGGCATTTTGAAAGTGAATCAAAAGCTGACCTTGTATTATTTGGATTAGTAGATGAAGATAAACAAGAAGTTAAAGGTGCTATTAAAATTCCTGGGGCGCTAAGCTTCTTATCAGATAATAATTTCAATACTGAAGTAAAAGGGCTAAATGAATTCAAAAGTGATGAAACACCACCGCTTATTATTCATTATTTCTTTGATTTAATGGTGTTCTTCGGTGTTTATTGTTTTGCAGTTTCAGCATTGTTCATCGTATTAAAATGGTTCAAGAAATGGTCTCAATATAGTAAACCTATATTGTATTTAGCTGTTTTGACAGGTCCATTAGCAATGCTAGCTATAGAATTTGGTTGGTTCTTAGCAGAAATGGGTAGACAACCTTGGATATTACGAGGCTATTTAAAAGTTGCAGATGCAGCTACACATGCTGATGGTTTAAGTCTAGTATTTATAGCTTTTGCAATTCTTTATTTAATACTAGGTATTTCATCAAGTTATGTTCTAATTAGAATGTTCAGTCATAGTAAAGCTACGGATGATGTGAATAAAATAATAGACAGAAAGGGTGAAGTATAATGGATTATCAACATATAGGAATCACTGTACTTTGGCTCTTTTTGTATGGTTATATCATTATCGGTGCGATAGATTTTGGTGCTGGGTTCTTTGCTTTTCATGCAAAATTAACAAAACAAGATCATATTATTAATAATTTAATATCTAGATATTTAAACCCAGTTTGGGAAGTGACTAATGTATTCTTCGTATTCTTCTTTGTTGGAATAGTTGGATTCTTTCCAGACTCAGCATATTACTTTGGGTCAACATTATTGATACCAGGTAGTATAGCTTTAATACTATTAACAATACGTGGTAGTTTCTATGCATTTGAAAACTATGGACAAGATAGCAAGTTGTCTTGGTTATTCTTATATGGTGCTACAGGTTTACTTATTCCTGCATCATTTTCAACAATATTGACGATAGCTGAAGGTGGATATATTAAAGAAACAGATAAAGGAGTCAGCTTGCAATGGGTTGAATTATTGCTAAGTCCTTATGCTTGGGCGGTTGTCTTTTTAGCGATTATCTCTGTATTGTACATTTCTTCAGGATTCTTAACATTTTATGCAAATAAAGCAAAAGATTCTGAAGCATATCACTTATTGAGACAGTGGTTCCTTATTTGGGCAGTCCCAATGATTGTTATTTGTCAATTTGTATTCTTATCATTAAGACAACATAATGAAGACCACTTTAATAACGCTTTAGGTAGTTTCTGGTGGTTATTTGGTTTAAGTATCGTATTCTTCATTATAGCAGTTGTACTTATTTACTTAAAAAAAGCGCATGGTGTTGCATTTATCATGATATTATTACAATTTGGAACTGCATTTTTCGGATACGGTATTAGTAAATTACCGTATATTCTATATCCGTTTATAAATATTAATAAATCAGTTGTAAATGATCAAATGGCATTAATGCTTATTATCGTATTTATTTTAGGTTTACTTTTACTTGTTCCATCGCTAATATTATTATTAAGATTATTTATCTTTGATGCAGATTACGTTAAAGGTAAAAAATAATAACAATCAAAAGTATGGAGGCATATCATGAGTAAGGAATATGTAGTTATAGGCTTAGGTCGATTTGGTGGAAGTATTGTTAGAGAACTAAATGCCTTAGATATGGATGTTATGGCCATTGATGCTGATGAAGCGAGAGTAAATGAATATAGCGATATCGCCACACATGCGGTTATTGCGGACACTACAGATGAAGCAGTGATGAAGAGTTTAGGGATAAGAAACTTTGATCATGTCATTGTAGCAATTGGTGAAAATATTCAAGCAAGTACACTGACTACTTTAATTCTTAAAGAATTAGGTGTTAAGAAAGTTACTGCTAAAGCTCAAAATGATTACCATGCTAAAATTTTAAATAAAATTGGTGCAGATACAGTTGTTCATCCAGAAAGAGACATGGGTCGACGCATTGCACATAATGTAGCAAGTGCATCTGTATTAGACTACTTAGAACTATCAGATGAATATTCTATTGTTGAAATAAAAGCAGGGGAAAGACTTGCTGGAAATTCGATATTAGAATTAGATGTTCGTGCGAACTTTGGCATCAATATTATTGCTGTAAAAAGAGGGAAAGATATTATCGTTGCGCCAGATCCAAATGAAAATATAGAATATCATGATATATTAATTGTGATAGGTCACGATAATGATTTAAATAGATTTGAGAAAAAACTTGTAAATGAATAAGATGTAGTAAAAAAGCACCGACAATGTCAATTGACATCGTCGGTGCTTTTAAATATTATTATTTTATTTTCATGATTATTGGTAAAATCATTGGTTTACGAGCTGTTTTTTCATATAAATATGGTTGTAATGCTTCAGTAATCGTAGCTTTAACATGATGCCATTCTACTTTTTCGTTATTATTTAACTTTTCAATTACTGATTTTTTGATTAATCGTTGTGCGTCGTAAATTAAATGTCCTGATTCTCTCATATAAACAAAGCCTCTTGAGATGATATCTGGACCTGAAAGTAATTGTTTTGTTTTGAAATCAATACTTACTACAACAATGACAAGACCTTCTTCTGATAGAACTTTACGGTCTTTAATAACGACATTGCCGATATCTCCGATACCGTTACCATCAACAAATACATTGCCTGAAGGTATACGTCCAGCATATCTAGCTGAATCTTTAGTAAGTGCTAGTACATCTCCAATTTCATAAACAAAGATATTGTCAGGATCTACACCACAGTTAATACCTGTTTCGCTATGTTTTTTAAGCATTCTATATTCACCATGTATTGGCATGAAATATTTTGGCTTAATTAAACGTAGCATTAATTTTTGCTCATCTTGTGAACCGTGCCCTGATGTATGAATGTTAGATAATTTACCATGAATAACATCAGCACCAGCTTTATACAATGAATTGATAGTTCTATTAACACTCTTAGTGTTACCTGGAATAGGTGAAGAACTAAATACAACAGTGTCATCTGGAATAATACTTATTTGTCTATGTGTACCGTTGGCAATTCTAGAAAGTGCTGCCATAGGTTCACCTTGTGATCCAGTACATAAAATAAGAATTTCATGTTTAGGAACTGAATTGATTTTATTAGGTTCAATAAATGTTTCTGGTGGTACTTTAATGTAGCCTAATTCAGTACCAATCTTAATGTTGTTTTCCATTGAACGACCGAAGACAACAATTTTACGATTGTACTTCACAGCTGCTTCAACGGCTTGTTGCACTCTGTAAATATTAGATGCAAATGTTGCGAAGATAATTCTACCTGAACATTTACGGAATATTTCATCTACATTTTGTCCAACTTCTTTTTCACTTAAAGTAAAGTTAGGCACCTCTGAGTTAGTAGAGTCTGATAATAAACAAAGAACGCCTTCTTCTCCAAGTTGAGCCATTTTGGCAATATTCGCAGGCTTACCTACAGGCGTGAAATCAAATTTGAAATCTCCTGTATGGACGATTTTTCCTTCTGGTGTATCTGCAATAATACCGTAAGCTTCAGGGATACTATGCGTTGTTAAATAGAATGAAATTTTGAAGTGCTTAAATTCATAAACAGAATCTTCGTCAATTTCATTTAATTGAGCTGTTTTAAGTAGGTGATGCTCTTCCAGTTTATTTCTAATAAGTCCTAATGCTAATGGACCACTATAAATCGGAACATTCATTTGTTTTAATAAGAATGGAACACCACCAATATGATCTTCGTGTCCATGAGTGATAAATAAAGCTTTCACTTTATGTTTATTTTGAATTAAGTACGTATAATCTGGTATCACGTAATCGATACCAAGAAGATCATCGTCTGGGAATTTTATACCCGCGTCTATAACGATAATTTCATCTTGATATTCGAGGGCGTACGTGTTTTTACCAATTTCACCGAGACCACCCAGTGCGTATACGCCTACTTCATTTTTTTGTAGAGGTTTCATTTAGATAGTCTCCACGTTAAAATGATCTGATTGTTTTTCATAATCTAAATGAGCGCCCTCTAATTTTTGGACAAATTCGATATTGTAATTACGGTCTGTTAAATATCTTCTAACTTGTTCTTCAGTTTGTCCTTCAAAATACTTTGTTTGTGTACTTTCACGTACAATTACTTCACTTTTATCTTCTTGAAAAAATACTTTAAATACTGCCATATATAAATCCTCCTAGGTTAATTAACATAAATAAAGCCCTAGTTTTAAGTCTAGGGTTAGTCAATTTTGAAATTTGATTCCCGTTCAATTTGAAAAGTAGCTATATAAATAAATATAGATACCCTTTTAATAAGTTCATTTTACATGATAATTAGAGATAAATAAAGATATTTAACTAAATCTTTCATATATATTGATTATGGACTAAAATAGATATAAGGAGGCGATCAAGGTTGAATAAGAAATTAATATTTTTCGACATAGACGGAACAATCTATGATGAAGATAAAAATATACCGAAATCTACAATCACTGCCATAAAACAATTAAAAGAAAAAGGGCATATAGTTGCAATTGCAACTGGAAGAGCGCCTTACATGTTTAAAGAAGTCATTAAAGAAACAGGAATAGAAACTTTTGTTTCACTAAATGGACAAATTGTTGTTTATAATGGAGAAATTATAGGGAAACACCCGTTAGATAAAGAGGAATTAACTAATATAGTAGAAAAAGCACATACAAATAATCATCCACTAGTATTTTTTGGTGAAACAGCAGTATATGCAAATGTTGAAAGTGATAATCACATATCAGAAAGCTTAGGATCACTAAAAATGGATTATCCTGAATATCACAATACATATTATCTCGAACATCCAGTTTACCAAGCACTTATTTTCCATACTGAGGATGAAGATGATAAATATGATGATAAATTTAATTCATTGAAATTTTATAGATGGCATACATTAAGTAGAGATGTTGTACCGAATAATCGATCGAAAGCAGAAGGAATAAAAGAACTAAGTGAAAAATTAGGTTTTCCACTCAGTGAAGTAGTTGCTTTTGGAGATGGTCCAAATGATATTGAAATGATTTCAGAAGTAGGTCAAGGCGTCGCAATGGGAAATGCAGTTGATGCATTAAAAACTGTTTGTGATTATGAAACTAAATCAGTTGATGAAGATGGAATATACTATGCATGTAAAGAATTAGGTTTGATAGACGAATAGGATGTGAGATGAATGGATAAAGTCGAACGTATTATCAAAACAGTCGAAAATGAAAAGGGCAGAACTGACAAACAATTCAAAGGTATTGAATTTAATATACGTAGAAATGAAGTTGTTATGATTTATAATTATGATGAAGTGGTTAATAACGTACAACAAGACCCTCACTATATTCGACATAATAAAGACCCAGAATGGTTAAGTTTAGACGAGCTAGCTGTAATTCAAAAAGCTTTAAAAGAAAAAGATATTCATTTTATAGAACGCAGAGACGAATTTATGTAGATAGTGTTTTGATTAAATGAAGATACAACAACTAAATTAATAGCTGAATCGCACGATATCTCGAAAGTCTTCGTGCGATTTGACTAAATTAAACTGCAAAAAGATGCTGAGACAATTAAATTGTCTCAGCATCTTTAATTTTGTAACTATTTAGTTGATTTCAACTGCATCTTCTAAAGGCATAAATGGATCTTCTTGATTTATGTGATCGTAGAACATCACACCATTTAAATGGTCAATTTCATGCTGCAATACGATTGCTGGATATCCTTTAAATCTTTTTTTAAATGGATTTCCTTCTATATCAAATGCTTGAATTGTTATTTTAAAGTTGCGGTGTACTAGACCAGGTTTAGATTCATCTACACTTAAACAACCTTCTCCACCATTTAAATATGCTTTTTGTACACTATGGCTAACAATTTTAGGGTTGATAAGTTGTAGTTCAATTGAATTACCTTTGCCATCATCTTGGATATACACAGCTAACATTTTTTTTGAAACGTTTATTTGTGGCGCAGCTAAGCCAACTCCTGAACGTAATCCATATTTTTTAGCTAAGTCTTCATTTTGTGAATTTTTTAGGAACTCTAACATTTCATTTAAAGTTTCTTTATCTTCACTTGAAATAGGCAATTCTACTTCATCGGCTTTTTTTCTAAGTGTTTCGTGGCCGTCACGAATAATATTTTCCATCGTAATCATTTACATACACCTTCCTCATATAAAATATATCAAAATCTACTCAGTTTTACATCTATTATTGATTGTATAAATAAAAAAAACAGAGTAACATGTTTATAGATATGTAAGGAGGCAATATAATGATTGGCAAGAAATTTTTAACATTAACACTGGCTAGTACAGTGATTTTAACAGCATGTGGTCAATCTAAAGAATCACTTGAATCTTTTTATAATAAGGTAGAAAAAGCAAACCAAGAAGAAAAAGTTATTGTGGATTTGAATGAAAAAATGACTAAAGCTGAAAAAGAAAAAGTGAAGAAAATTGAAGAACTAAATAATGCAAAAGATGAAAAGTTTAAATCTAAAGCAAAAGAATTAACTGAAGGTATAAAAAATAGAGAAGAAATTATAGACAATGAAAAATCAGCTATGGATAAATCAAAAAAGATTTACGAGACTTCTAAAGATGACTACAAAAATATAGAAGATGAGGAGCAATTGAAAGCAGCTAATGATTTGAAGAAAGCTTTGGACGATAAATATAAAGCACATGATAAAGTAATCAAAGGCTATAAAGACGTGTTGGATACTGAGCATCAATTATTTAGCTATTTAACAGAAGATAATGCTACTCAAGAAGGAACTAATAAACGTTCAAAAAAATTAGAAGAAGTTAATAAAAAGACTGAAAAAATAGTAACTGAATATCAAAACAATCTAAAAAAAGTACAACAAGAAAAGAAAGATGTTTCAAATATTTTAAATGAATAATTTGTATTAGTACAGACTTAATTATGTTGTAATACAGTTTATAAAAAGCCTTTTGTACAAGGCTTTTTATAATGTTAGTATTTTTTATTTAACAGTAAAACAGATTTATGTTAAACTGAATTAGAAATGAATATCTAATATAGGGAAAGGTATGGTGAATTGAATGGCTCCGAGAAAAAAAGCCCAATTCGATGCAGTATCGACTTTAAATGAAATAGAGTCTAATTTTGAAATGATTCAAGTGTTAGATGAAGAAGGAAATGTCGTAAATAATGATTTATTACCAGACTTGTCTGACGAAGAACTTGTTGAATTAATGGAAAGAATGGTTTGGACACGTGTTCTAGATCAACGTTCTATTTCATTAAATAGACAAGGTCGTTTAGGTTTCTATGCACCAACAGCTGGTCAAGAAGCTTCACAATTAGCTTCACATTATGCGTTAGAAAAAGAAGATTATGTACTTCCAGGTTATCGTGATGTTCCACAATTAATTTGGCATGGTTTACCATTAACTAAAGCGTTCTTATTCTCACGTGGACACTTTATTGGTAACCAATTCCCAGAAGGCGTAAATGCATTAAGTCCACAAATTATTATTGGTGCACAGTTTATCCAAACTGCTGGTGTAGCACTTGGTATTAAAAAACGTGGTAAGAAAAATGTTGCAATTACTTACACTGGTGACGGTGGTTCTTCACAAGGTGATTTCTATGAAGGTATTAACTTTGCATCTGCTTATAAAGCACCTGCAATCTTCGTAATTCAAAATAACAACTATGCGATTTCAACACCTCGTGACAAACAAACTGCAGCTAAAACATTAGCTCAAAAATCAGTAGCAGTTGGTATTCCAGGTGTATTAGTTGACGGTATGGATGCATTAGCTGTATATGCTGTAACTAAACAAGCTCGTGATCGTGCTGTTAATGGTGATGGCCCATCTCTAATTGAAACATTAACTTACCGTTATGGTCCTCATACAATGGCTGGTGACGACCCAACTCGTTATAGAACTTCAGATGAAGATTCAGATTGGGAAAAGAAAGACCCATTAGTTCGTTTCAGAAAATATCTTGAAGCTAAAAACTTATGGTCTGAAGAAAAAGAAAACGAAGTTATGGAAAAAGCAAAAGAAGAAATTAAAACAGCAATTAAAGAGGCAGACAATACTCCTAAACAAAAAGTTACAGACTTAATGGAAAATATGTATGAAGAAATGCCTCATAACTTAGCTGAACAATATGAAATTTACAAAGAGAAGGAGTCGAAATAAGTCATGGCACAAATGACAATGATTCAAGCGATTAACAATGCGCTTCAAAACGAATTAAAAAGAGACGAAGATGTTTTATTATTCGGTGAAGACGTTGGTGTAAACGGCGGTGTATTCCGTGCAACAGAAGGTTTACAAAAAGAATTCGGTGAAGATCGTGTATTTGATACACCTCTAGCTGAATCAGGTATTGGTGGTCTAGCTTTAGGTTTAACGCTTGAAGGTTACCGTCCTGTCATGGAAATCCAATTCTTTGGTTTCGTATTTGAAGTTATGGACTCAATTGCAGGTCAAATAGCTCGTCATCGTTTCCGTTCAGGTAACTCAAAAACAGCACCAGTAACAATCCGTGCTCCATTCGGTGGTGGTGTACATACACCTGAATTACATGCTGATAACTTAGAAGGCTTAATGGCACAATCTCCAGGTTTGAAAGTTGTTATTCCTTCAAACCCATATGATGCTAAAGGACTTTTAATTTCTGCAATCCGCAGTAATGATCCAGTTGTATATTTAGAACACATGAAGTTATACCGTTCATTCCGTGAAGAAGTACCTGAAGAAGAGTACGAAGTAGAAATCGGTAAAGCTAAAGTTAAACGTGAAGGTACTGACTTAACTATCATCACTTATGGTGCTATGGTTCAAGAATCATTAAAAGCAGCAGAAGACTTAGAAAAAGACGGATACTCAGTTGAAGTAATTGACTTAATCACTGTTCAACCTTTAGATGTTGAAACAATTGTTAAATCAGTTGAAAAAACAAACCGTGTTATTGTTGTACAAGAAGCTCAAAAACAAGCTGGCGTTGGTGCAAGTGTTGTAGCAGAAATATCTGAAAGAGCAGTTCTTTCATTAGAAGCTCCTATTGCACGTGTAGCTGCTGCTGACACTATTTATCCATTCACACAAGCTGAAAGTGTTTGGTTACCAAACAAAAAAGATATCGTAGCGCAAGCTAAAGAAACATTAGAATTTTAATGCGCAGTAAAATACGGATTTAATATTTAGGAGGAAAAAATCGTGTCATTCGAATTTAAATTACCAGATATCGGTGAAGGTATCCACGAAGGTGAAATTGTAAAATGGTTTGTTAAAGCAGGAGACGAAATTCAAGAAGACGATGTATTATGTGAAGTACAAAATGATAAATCAGTCGTTGAAATTCCATCACCTGTTGCAGGTAAAGTAGAAGAAGTTATGGTTGAAGAAGGTACTGTATCTGTTGTTGGTGATACAATTGTTAAAATTGATGCACCAGACGCAGAAGGTTTACAATTTAAAGGTCATGATGAAGATGAAGAAGAAACAAAAGATGAAGCTCCAGCAGAAGAAGCGAAAGAAGAAGCAACTACTGAAACACAATCAGAAGACGTTGATAATTCTAAACGCGTAATTGCTATGCCTTCAGTTCGTAAATTCGCTCGTGATAACGATGTAAACATTAAAGCTGTTTCAGGTTCAGGTAAAAACGGTCGTATTTTAAAAGATGATGTTGAAGCATACTTAAATGGTGGTTCTAAATCAGAACAACCAGCTGCAGAGGCAACTCAAGCATCTAGCGAAGATACACAAGCTGTACAAACTCCACAAGTTCCAGAAGGAGAATATCCTGAAACTCGTGAGAAAATCCCTGCTATGCGTAAAGCAATTGCTAAAGCAATGGTTAATTCTAAACACACTGCGCCTCACGTAACATTAATGGATGAAATTGATGTTCAAGAACTATGGGATCACCGTAAAAAATTCAAAGAAGTTGCTGCTGAGCAAGGTACTAAATTAACATTCTTACCATACGTTGTTAAAGCATTAGTATCAGCACTTAAGAAATATCCAGCATTAAATACTGAATTTGATGAAGAAAATGGTGAAATTGTTCATAAACATTACTATAATGTAGGTATAGCTGCAGATACTGATCGTGGTTTATTAGTACCAGTAGTTAAAAATGCTGATCATAAATCAATGTTCGAGATTTCTGATGAAATCAACGAATTAGCTGTTAAAGCACGTGATGGTAAATTACAAGCTAACGAAATGAAAGGCGCAACTTGTACGATTAGTAATATTGGTTCAGCAGGTGGACAATGGTTCACTCCAGTAATCAACCATCCTGAAGTTGCAATTTTAGGAATTGGTCGTATTGCTCAAAAACCTATCGTTAAAGATGGAGAAATTATAGCAGCACCTGTATTATCATTATCATTAAGTTTCGACCATAGACAAATTGATGGTGCTACTGGACAAAATGCAATGAATCATATTAAGAGATTATTAAATAATCCAGAATTATTATTAATGGAGGGGTAAAAATGGTAGTTGGAGATTTTCCTATTGAAACAGATACTATAGTAATTGGAGCAGGTCCTGGTGGTTATGTTGCAGCAATTCGTGCAGCACAATTAGGACAAAAAGTAACAATCGTCGAAAAAGGCGAATTAGGTGGCGTTTGTTTAAACGTTGGTTGTATTCCATCTAAAGCTTTATTATCAGCATCACACCGTTTCCACAATGCACAACATTCAGAAGATATGGGTGTTGTTGCTGAGAAAGTTGCATTAAATTTTGAAAAAGTTCAAGAATTCAAAAATGGCGTAGTTAAAAAATTAACAGGCGGCGTTGCTGGATTAATGAAAGGAAACAAAATTGAAGTAGCTAAAGGTGAAGCATATTTTGTAGATGAAAATAACTTAAAAGTTATGACTGACAAAGCATCTCAAACTTATACATTTAAACATGCAATTATTGCTACAGGTTCACGTCCAATTGAAATTCCTAATTTCAAATTTGGTAAACGTGTAATTGATTCAACTGGTGCATTAGCACTTCAAGAAGTACCAAAAAAATTAGTAGTAGTTGGTGGCGGATATATTGGTTCTGAACTAGGTACTGCTTATGCTAACTTTGGTTCTGAAGTAACAATCCTTGAAGGTGCAAAAGATATCTTAGGTGGATTTGAGAAACAAATGACTCAAATCGTTAAAAAAGGTCTTAAAGCAAAAGGCGTTGAAATCGTAACTGAAGCAATGGCTAAATCTGCTGAAGAAACTGATAATGGCGTAAAAGTTACTTATGAAGCTGGCGGAGAAACAAAAGAAATCGAAGCTGACTATGTATTAGTTACTGTAGGACGTCGTCCAAATACTGATGAATTAGGTCTAGAAGAATTAGGATTGAAATTATCAGAGCGTGGATTAGTTGAAGTTGATGAACAAAGCCGTTCTTCAATTGAAAATATCTATGCAATTGGTGATATCGTTGCTGGACCTCCACTTGCACATAAAGCAAGTTATGAAGCTAAAGTAGCTGCTGAAGCTATCTCTGGTGAAAAATCTGCTGTTGATTACTTAGCAATCCCTGCAGTTTGTTTCACAGAACCAGAATTAGCAACAGTTGGTCATACAGAAGCTAGCGCTAAAGAAGAAGGTTTAGAAGTGAAAGCTGCTAAATTCCCATTTGCTGCAAATGGTCGTGCTTTAGCTTTAAATGAAACTGCTGGTTTCGTTAAACTTGTAACATTAAAAGAAAATGGATTATTAGTTGGTGCACAAGTAGCTGGTACTGGTGCTTCAGATATAATTGCTGAATTAGGTTTAGCAATTGAGTCAGGAATGACTGCTGAAGACGTATCATTAACTATTCATGCTCACCCAACATTAGGTGAAATTTCTATGGAAGCTGCTGAAGTTGCTCTAGGAACACCTATCCATACAATGTAATCATTGACAATACTAAAGAATCACTGTTCATTCAGTGATTCTTTTTTTGTAAAGGAGAAAAGTAAATGGAATATAGTTATCCAATAGACGTTGATTGGACACAAGAAGAAATGATTCAAGTGATTGAGTTCTACAATCATATTGAAGATGCGTATGAAAGCAGTACAAATAAAGAACAATTTAACCAAGCATATAAAAACTTTAAAAAAATTGTGCCTGGTAAATCAGATGAAAATAATTTTTATAAAGAATTTAAAGAAGTAAGTGGTTATGATGGATATAAAGCAGTAAAAGCATTAAAAGAAAATAATGGACAATCTACGATTTCAGTTAAATAAAAATATTAGAATCCCCCAAAAAAGTGTTGAATAATAAAATAATTTCTGTTATTTTATTAAAGGTACTAAACTTAATGTTTAGTAAAAGTAAACAACACACTTTTTTGGGGGATTTATGAATATTGGAGAAAAACTTAAAAATTTAAGATATCAGAAAAATTTAACTCAAGAAGAATTAGGAGAACGTACAGACTTATCAAAAGGATATATTTCACAGTTGGAAAGGAATTTATCTTCTCCTTCTATGGAAACATTTTTAAATATATTAGATGTATTAGGTATTGAGCCGAGCGAATTTTTTAACGAAAAATTATATCAAGCCCGCATCCATTATCCTAAACAAGAACAAACTGTTTATGATGAGTATGATCTAGGGTACAAAATTAAATGGTTAGTACCAGATTCAAATGAATTTGAAATGGAACCAGTCATTATAACTTTAAAAAGTGGTTCAAAATATAAAACATTTAGTCCATCATCTTCAGAGACATTTGCATATGTAAAAAAAGGATATATAACATTAAAAATTGGAAAGCAAAATTACACTGCAAAAACCGGAGAATGTTTTTATTTTAAAGCTCATGAAGAACATCAGTTTTTAAATGAATCATCGAAAGATGCAGAAGTATTAATCGTTGCTACAGAATCGTATTTATAGGAGGCAATTTATGAAACAACCAATCATAAAGTTCGAAAGTATTTCAAAAAACTTTAATAACATTCAAGTATTAAATGATGTCAGTTTTGAAATTGAAGAAGGAAAATTTTACACATTACTAGGTCCCTCAGGATGTGGTAAAACGACTATTTTGAAATTAATAGCTGGCTTTGAAACAGCATCAAATGGAAATATATTATTTAATAACAAAATTATTAACAAAGTACCAGCAAATAATAGAAAAGTGAATACAGTATTTCAAGATTATGCTTTGTTTCCGCATTTGAACGTATACGATAATGTAGCATTTGGATTAAAAATAAAGAAATTAAATAAAAAAGACATACAAATCAAAGTAAAAGAAGCGTTGAAATTAGTAAAGCTTGAAGGATATGAACAGCGTAAAATTACGGAAATGAGTGGTGGTCAAAAACAAAGAGTAGCTATAGCGAGAGCATTAGCTAATGAACCAGAAATTATTCTCTTAGATGAACCACTCTCAGCATTAGATTTAAAACTGAGAACTGAAATGCAATATGAATTACGAGAATTACAACAAAGATTAGGTATTACATTTATATTTGTTACACACGATCAAGAAGAAGCTTTAGCAATGAGCGATTATATATTTGTAATGAAAGACGGAAAAATTCAACAAAGTGGTACGCCGGTTGATATATATGATGAGCCTGTAAATAAATTTGTTGCTGATTTTATAGGTGAATCAAATATTGTGAGTGGTGTAATGAAACGTGACTATGAAGTTGAGATGTATGGCATTTCTTATGAATGTGTTGATGCTGGATTTAATAATGATGCAAAAGTTGATGTAGTAATACGTCCTGAAGACATTTCGATAAAATCAGAAAGTGAAGGCAGAATTTCGGCAGTTGTAGACTCTCAATTATTTAGAGGTGTCCATTATGAAATATGCTGTTATGATGCGCAAGGAAATGAATGGATCATACAAACGACTAAGAAAGCGACTATTGGTGAAACTGTAGGATTGGATTTTGATTCTGAAGCAATTCATATAATGTTACCAGGGGAAACGGAAGAAGAATTTGATCGTCGAATTGAAAGTTATGAGGATGATGATAATGCATAAGATTAAATCATTATTACTTGTACCTTACATGATTTGGATCGCTTTATTCATTATTGTACCAATAGCTATGATTTTTTATTCATCACTACTTGATATTAATGGACATTTTTCTTTTGAAAATTATAAAAACTTTTTTACAAGTGCATATTTAGAAATGACTTTAAGTTCAGCTTGGTACGCATTTATTATTACGTTTTTTTGCTTAATAATTAGTTATCCTCTAGCACTTGTATTACGAAATGCCAAAGCTAAAGAGATATTACTTTTACTTATTATATTACCTACTTGGATTAATCTATTGTTAAAAACATATGCCTTTATCGGTATTTTAAGTCATGATGGACTATTAAATAAAATATTAAATGTCTTTAATGTACCTACAACTGAATTATTATTTACGAGTACGGCTTTTATTATCGTGTCAGTTTATATATATATTCCATTTATGCTTTTACCAATTTTTAATTCTATGGAAGAAATACCTGAAAATTTATTACAAGCATCTAGAGACTTAGGTGCAAGTCATTTCACAACTTTCAGAAGAGTAGTCGTTCCTTTAACTTTAGAAGGTGTCAAAACAGGTATTCAAATTACATTTATACCTGCCTTATCTTTGTTTATGATTACGAGATTAATTGCGGGTAATAAAGTCGTGAACTTAGGTACAGCAATTCAAGAACAGTTTTTAGTTACTCAAAACTATGGAATGGGTTCAACGATTGCAGTATTTCTAATATTAGCAATGGCATTTATATTGATTGTAACTAAATCTAAATCAGAAAATAAGGAGGTATAGTATGAAAATAACTGGAAAAATATATTTATCAATTATACTCGTATTTTTATACTTACCGATTTTCTTTTTAATTTATTATTCATTTAATGCTGCTGGTAATATGACTAGTTTTAAAGGTTTTACGTTTGATCATTATTTATCTGTTTTTCAAAATAAACGGTTAATTGTTATTATAGTAAATACAATAGCAATTGCATTGTTAGCTGCAAGTATATCAACATTAATTGGTATATGTGGAGCTATTGGAATTTACTATTTAAGAAATAAAAAATTAAAAGTCGGTTTATTAACATTAAATAATATACTTATGGTTAGTTCTGATGTTGTAATCGGTTCTTCATTCTTATTATTATTTACATTTATAGGTCATTTTACAGGAATGGGATTAGGATTTTGGTCAGTTTTAATTTCACATATTGCTTTTTGTGTGCCAATAGTAGTGTTATTAGTGTTACCAAAACTATATGATATGAATACGTCTATGATAGATGCAGCGAGAGATTTAGGTGCAACTTCGTGGCAAACATTAATTAAAGTAATCATACCTCATATATTGCCTGGTGCAATTGGTGGTTTCTTTATGGCGCTCACATATTCTTTAGATGACTTTACAGTAAGTTTCTTTGTTACTGGTAGTGGATTTAGTGTCTTATCAGTAGAAGTTTATTCTATGGCTAGAAAAGGAATTACGATGGAAATCAATGCAATTTCTACTTTACTATTTGGATTAGTGATGATACTTATTTTAGGTTACTATTTCATAAAAAGAGGTCAACAAAGAAGAATTGAAAAAAGAGGGGGCATATTAAGATGAAACAATTAATGCAATTAGTAGGTATTTCATTAATCGTTGGAGCTTTATTAATGTTATCAACTAAATTAATTGATCCGCCACCTTCTAAAGGTAAAAAAGATGTTATATATGTTTACAATTGGGGTGAATATATAGACCCTGAACTTACTAAAAAGTTTGAAAAAGAAACTGGTATAAAGGTCGTATATGAAACGTTTGACTCAAATGAAGCAATGATGGCCAAAATTAAAAACGGCGGTACGTCATATGACATTGCAGTTCCAAGTGAATATACAGTAGAAAAAATGAAAAAAGAAAAGTTATTAATTCCAATTGATCAAAAGAAATTACCAAATATGAAAAATTTAGATAAAGAATTTATGAATATGCCTTTTGATCGAGGAAATCAATATTCAATTCCATACTTTTGGGGAACAGTTGGTATATTGTATAATCCTGAAAAAACAAAAGGAATGAATTTCAATTCATGGAATAGTCTTTGGGATAAGCGACTGAAAGATGATGTATTAATTGTTGATGGATCTCGTGAAGGAATTGGATTTTCTTTAAATAGTATGCATGAAAGCTTAAATGAAACAAATGAACAAAAACTTAAAAAAGCTCAAGACAAATTAATTAAATTATCACCAAATGTAAGAGGGGTTGTTGGTGATGAAATTAATACAATGATGGTTCAGAATGAATCTGACGTTGCTGTGGTTTGGAGTGGTATGGCTGCAGATATAATGTCAGAAAATGATCAATTAGACTTCGTAGTACCAAAAGAAGGTTCAAATTTATGGTTTGATAATCTCGTAATACCAAAAACAGCACAAAATGTTGAAGGTGCACATAAATTTATTAATTTCTTATTAGAAGAAGAAAATGGTAAACAAAATGCAGAGTGGGTAGGATATGCTACACCAAATAAAGCTTCATATAATCTATTAGATAAAAATGTTAGAGAAGATGAACGATTTTATCCAGATTCAACAGTTAGAAGTAAACTTGAAGTATATGAAGATTTAGGTAAAGAAAACATTTCAAATTATAATGAAGCATTTTTAAAATTTAAGATGTCATTAAATTAATATTTAAAAGGGTCTTTGTGAGAAACGAAGCCCTTTTTTTGGTATAATTGAAACCAATTCATTATTAGGAGGTAAATATGATGAATTCATATGTAGAACATGTGAGGCAGCCAGTTAGCAGAGGCGTAGAAAAATTTTTAGGCTGGCTTTCTTGGATAATTTTATTAGGTGTTACAGCATTGTCTTTATTTGCAGCACTTGTAGTATTAAATAATCCTAACAATTTAAATAGACTGGAATCGTTAATTAATCGTTTAAATATTAATATCACTGCTAATGGACAGTTATTGTCTGCTAGTGACGTTGCACTAAATATTCAAAATGGAATATGGCTATTTATTATTTATTTGATAATTGTTTTAATCTTTTCATTTATAGGATTAGTGATGATGAGATGGAGAGTATTTGCAGCTATTGTATTTTTACTTTTAGCAATAATTACAATTCCATTATTTATTGTTTTAGTGCCACTCTTTTTCTTTATAGTGAGTATTTTATTATTTGTAAGAAAAGATAAAATATTGCCTATACAAGGTATGGAACAACAACAATCTTTTCAAGATAATCAAGGTAGGGTAAATAATCAGCCTAGACAATCAGAGTCTAGACAATCTCAACCAATGGAATCAAATTATCAACAAAAAAATGAGCAAAACAACGAAAAAGCATTTATTGCAAATCAACCAAATACAAAAGAAGAAGAGCATGTAGAATCACAACAACACGAAGTTCATAGTGAAACTACAAATAATGAAGAAGTTTTATCTCGAAGTAAAAAACATCAAAAACATCAAAAACAAAATGAACAAATGAATGAATTTAATAATGAGCAAGTTGAATTTGACCAAAATGAAGTGAATAATCAAGAAGATTTAGGTCAAAGAAACCAAGATCCTTATAATTATGAAACGACTCAATCAGATGAGTATCAAGTTCAACCTGGTAGACAAAAGAAAGAAAAGAAAGTTAAAAAAGAAAAGCCAAATGCAACATTTGAAAGAAGAAATAATTACGAAAAAAGAATGCAACAACAGAAAAATTATTTTGAAGAAAAAAATAATTCTGAGCAAGATGTTGAGAAAAAAGATAAATAAGGTTGAAAAATAAACTATAGATTGAGATAATTAGAATTGACAAAAATTAGGAGGATTTAAATGAAAAGAACGATTGAATATACATTATTAATTATTGGTGCAGTGTTTTCATTAATTGGAATTGTATTTGCATTTGTAATTAAATTTGTTTCAAAAACACCAGAATTTAAATCAGAATTTAAAACTTCTTTTAATGAAGAGATACAAGGAACGCAGGATATACCTAGTTCTCTATCTGCAGATCAAGTGTTGAATTCATTTGCTGGATTTACAAATTATGCACTTGTAATACTTGTAATCAGCATCTTATTAACAATAGTTGCTATTATATTTGTTAAAAAGCAAAGAATTTTATCAGGGGTATTAGCAATAGTAGCAGGTTTAGTATCAATATTGATTATGAACTTTATATCATTCTTACTATTAATTGTTGCGGGAATCATGTTATTGGTTAGAAAGAACAAAACAAACAATCAATTCGAAGATGTTAACTTTCAAAACGATTTAAACAATAATCAAAATAACTTTGAATCAAACGACAATAATCGAAATAACTTTGAATCAAATGAAAAACAAGTAAACAATTTAGATGAGACTGATAAAAAGAAAAAAGACGACGATCCATATATTTATTAATTTAACTAGAGTATGAAATATCATTTATACCCACTATAAAACTCTCTCAATCCGATTTATTTATGGATTGAGAGAGTTTTATATTTTTAAATATCAGAAATAAAAGTTGCCTAGTAAAATTTGTTTAATTATATTCGAATTAGGCAATGACTAACTATAGAATTTGATCAATTCATCAAATGTTTCATCTAAATATTCAGTAAAGGATTTATCTGTTTTTAACACTTCTGATTTTGGATCTAAAGTTCTAGCTATGAAAAACTCAGCCTTTTTAATATCTTTCAGCCTTTTAATATGATGTTTTAAGTCAGCTTTTGATAATGAGTCAATTGGCGACTTATCAATATTATAATGATCAAAGCATAATGAATAGTCACTTGGAAGTTCTTCTAATAGGTGTATATTTTTATTTAAGAAATCAGCCATATTTCCTTTATTTTTATTTTCATGCATAACGCCAAACATAATAAATAATTGAGATTCAAATAATCCTATTTGAAAATGGGGTAACATTTTATAACCGCGTTGATTAGTAGCGAATGCTACCCATGTATCTTTCGGTGGGTTTACTGTTCTACGAGCGTGTTTTGCTACATGATAATAAAAAGTATCTCCAGTATTGTTTGTTAAATAATTTGTGTATTTTTCACCTAAAGCGTTCAATTGTGGTCTTACATGTTCATCTAGTGCTTGCATTCTATTTTCTAAACCGTCAACACTAAAGACTTTAAAATCTTTTTGTTTAAAAGTATACTTAGTCATAGTTGTCCTCCTTAAATCTATGGTACATATGTATATTTTATCATAATTTTTTTGAATATATAAAGAACAATGCTAATATAAAAATAACATAGGAGGTTTTGTCATGGAAATATACAAGTTCGCATATCAAATTATTAATGACGCAGGCAAAGTTATTAGAGAATCAATAGATGAAGAAATTCAAATTGAAACTAAATCCAATCCAAATGATTTAGTAACAAATATAGATAAAGAAACAGAAGATAGATTATTTAATAATATTATGTCTGCATACCCAAATCATAGAATTTTAGGTGAAGAGGGACATGGCAAAGATATTAAAGATACTGATGGCGTATTATGGATAGTTGATCCAATTGATGGGACATTGAATTTTGTTCACCAACAAGAGAATTTTGCAATATCTATTGGTATATATATCGATGGAGAGAAATATGCAGGATTTGTATATGATGTAATGAATGATAAGATGTATCATGCTTTAGCTGGTAAAGGGGCATGGCTAAATGATGAACAACTAAAACCACTAGAAGATACTGAATTGAAAACGAGTTTGATATCAACAAATCCACTTTGGTTAACAAAAGAAAAACTTTCTGATATTTATGTGCCTATAGTAGACGATGCTAGAAGTACTAGAGCATATGGATCAGCAGCATTAGATTTTGCGAATGTAGCTAAAGGTATTACGAGTGCATATTTGACAATGAGATTACAACCATGGGACTTTGCAGGTGGATTAATAATCGCTGAAGAAGTAGGCGCTGTTGTCACGAATCAATTAGGAGAAAAGTTAAACATATTAGAAGCAAATTCTATATTAGTAGGTAATAAGTCTATACATCACGAATTATTCAATGAATACTTTTTACCACATAAAGCACTATTAGAACAAATTCATAATGATAGATTTAGAGGTAAATCATAGAGTTTAAAAAATAATTTATCTAAATCACAAATTGAAATAAAGCTTGGACATAAACGTCCTAGAAATTTAATAAGAGCAGAAATTCATTAGTAAGCCTGAATTTCTGCACTTATTTTTTGTATAAAATATTTTGGGATGTCGTAGATTAACTAGTGACTTAATCTACAACTTGGTTGAACTCTTCGATTAACTTACGACTTAATCTACAACTTGGCCGAACTCTTCGATTAACTAGTGACTTAATCTACAACTTGGTTGAACTCTTCGATTAACTAGTGACTTAATCTACAACTTGGTTGAACTCTTCGATTAACTTACGACTTAATCTAAGACTTGGCAGAACTCTTCGATTAACTAATGGATTAATCTACAACTTATCTCATTTTTCTATAAAAATAGCTATTAGCAACGATTTTGTGAAGTGCTGACGCCTGAGGGAATAGTATGTGTGAGAGACTACAGGCTCGAGCCATACCCCTAGGCAAGCATGCACGAACAAAATCGTAAGATTTTATAAAAATAGATATTGGTAACGATTTTGTGAAGTGCTGACGCCTGAGGGAATAGTATGTGTGAGAGACTACAGGCTCGAGCCATACCCCTAGGCAAGTATGCACGAACAAAATCGTAAGATTTTATAAAAATAGATATTGGTAACGATTTTGTAAAGTGCGGACGCCTGAGGGAATAGTATGTGTGAGAGACTACGGGCTCGAACCATACCCCTAAGCAAGCATGCACGTACAAAATCGTAAGATAAAAAAACAAGCATATCACTGTAAAACTGAAAAGTTCAGTTAAGTGATATGCTTATTTATTTTGAGTTAGGGTTTATGTCCCAAGCACATATTATGTCGTTTATGATTATAGCCAGCCGTTTTCACGGTATTTCTTTTTAAGTGTAAAACCAAATCCCATTGTTGCGACGATTAGCAAAACTGCTAATAGCATAAACAAAATAGAACCTTCAGCTAATGCAAAGCTAAACACTAAAAGGAAAAATGTTACAATTAAAGCAAGTAGTACAAAGATTGCTTTAGATTTTTTCATTTATATCCATCCTTTAACCGTTTTCATTACTTTATTATGCGTCACATGTTTATAAAAATCAACCGGTTGTTATCAAACTACTTAATTAAAAAAATGGGAATTTGAGTAAATATGTTCAATAATAGTTATTTTTCTAGCGTTTTATGTTATAATTATCAAGTTATAAATATAAGTCGAATAAAAAGTCGATTAATTTTAAATCGGAGAGGAAAATTTTTTGCATGACTAATTTAAGAGAGAATGTACGTAACATTGCAATTATTGCCCACGTTGACCACGGAAAAACAACACTAGTTGATGAATTATTAAAACAATCAGGTATTTTTCGTGAAAATGAACATATAGCAGAACGTGCGATGGATTCAAATGATATAGAAAAAGAACGAGGAATTACAATTTTAGCAAAGAATACGGCGATAGATTATAAAGAACACCGTATTAACATATTAGATACACCTGGACATGCTGACTTCGGAGGAGAAGTTGAGCGTATTATGAAAATGGTTGATGGTGTCGTTTTAGTTGTAGATGCATACGAAGGAACAATGCCACAAACACGTTTTGTACTTAAAAAAGCACTAGAACAAAATTTAAAACCAGTAGTAGTAGTGAACAAAATAGACAAACCTTCTGCTAGAGCAGAACAAGTTGTAGATGAAGTATTAGATTTATTTATCGAATTAGATGCTAATGACGAACAACTTGAATTCCCAGTTGTATATGCTTCTGCATTAAGTGGTACAGCAAGTTTAGATGCTGACAAACAAGATGAAAACATGCAATGTCTATATGAAACAATTTTAGATTACGTTCCTGCACCTATTGATAATAGAGATGAACCGTTACAATTCCAAGTTGCATTATTAGATTATAATGACTATGTTGGACGTATCGGAGTTGGACGTGTATTTAGAGGTACAATAAAAGTTGGACAACAAGTTTCACTAGTTAAAATTGATGGTACTGTTAAAAACTTC
This sequence comes from Mammaliicoccus sp. K-M42, assembly GCF_022386375.1. Classification (NCBI taxonomy): domain Bacteria; kingdom Bacillati; phylum Bacillota; class Bacilli; order Caryophanales; family Staphylococcaceae; genus Mammaliicoccus; species Mammaliicoccus sp. K-M42. Next base: position 31,433 of record NZ_JAJNIS010000018.1, read on the forward strand.
AGAGTATCTAAAATATTTGGTTTCTTTGGTTTAAACCGTGTTGAAATTGATGAAGCATACGCTGGCGACTTAATCGCAGTAAGTGGTATGGAAGATATCAACGTTGGTGAAACAGTTACACCTCATGATAATGTTGAAGCATTACCTGTTCTACGTATTGATGAACCAACATTAGAAATGACTTTCTCAGTAAATAATTCACCATTTGCTGGTAAAGAGGGTACTTTTGTTACTGCTCGTAAAATCGAAGAAAGATTAGAAACTCAATTAGAAACAGACGTATCTTTACGTGTAACACCAACTGAATCACCTGATTCATGGGTAGTTGCTGGACGTGGGGAATTACATTTATCTATTTTAATTGAAAATATGAGACGTGAAGGTTTTGAATTGCAAGTTTCTAAACCTCAAGTTATTGTTAAAGACGTTGATGGTGTTAAATCAGAGCCATACGAACGTGTTCAAATTGACGTACCAGATGAATATACTGGTGCAATTATTGAATCATTAGGTTCTCGTAAAGGTGAAATGTTAGATATGCAATCTAACGAAAATGGTCAAACTAAATTAATCTTTATGGTACCAGCTCGTGGATTAATTGGTTACTCAACTGAATTCATGTCAATGACTCGTGGTTATGGAATTATTAACCATACATTCGATTCATATCGTCCAAGAATTAAAGGACGTATTGGCGGAAGAAGAAATGGTGTTCTTGTTTCTATCGATAAAGGTGTAGCAAGTACTTATGCTATCATGAACTTAGAAGATAGAGGCGTAAACTTCATGGAACCTGGAACAGAAGTATATGAAGGAATGATCGTTGGGGAAAACACTCGTGAAAATGACCTAACTGTAAACATTACAAAAGTTAAAGCAGCTAACAATATTCGTTCAGCTACAAAAGAACAAACAACTACTATGAAAAAACCAAGAATTTTAACACTTGAAGAAGCATTAGAATACTTGAATGATGATGAATTAGTAGAAGTAACACCAGAATCTATTCGTTTAAGAAAAAAAATCTTAGATAAATCAGAAAGAGAAAGAGCTCAGAAGAGACAAAAAATGGCTGAACAAGAAGAGGAGTGATATAGATGCTCTTAGTTGCTAAAAATGTAAGTGTTAATCCAACAGACAGGCTTTCATTTTTTGGTAAGTTATTTAGAGTAGATGAGAACCCAGAGCTTGGTATGTGGCTTTTATTATTAACAATATTCGTATTAAGTGCGATAGTTTATAATTTAGGGTTTGCAAGAAAACTTAAGTTTTGGCAAAACATTATTATCTATATATTACTGTTTTTAGGTTGTTTATTATTAACATTTCTTGCAGTATTTTTACCTGTAGGAGAAAGTTTAATAATAGCAGCAATTGTTTTAGGTCTTTATCGCTACAGACTTCATAAAGAAAGACGTAGCCAAAAACAACAATAAAAAAAGGTAGCTCATTGTGAGCTGCCTTTTTTTATTTCTAAGATTTTGGTTTATCTAATTTACTTTTACAGTCATCACACATAAATGTACGAATAGGGTGATTTCTTAGTCGTTTTGCTTCTTTAGATTTAGAATCTAAATTAACGATAGAATCACAGATTATACATTTAGCTTTCATAATCATGGTTAAACAACCTCAATTTCAGCTACATAGCTGAATTTATTTTGATATCCATTTTCTTGATCATAAGTGAAAGCATCAATCTTACCATCTTTATAAATCATTTTTCCTTCTTTAGAAAAGTGGAAGAATAAGTATGGCCAGTTTTCAATCGGTATTTCTATTGAATCAGTATCATTTTTTAAAACAACTTTAGTCGCATTATCATTCGGTTCAGAATTCTTTATGAAAGGCATTGCATTAATTACGAAGCTTTCTTGTAGAAATGAACGTTTTTTGTAAGTTGTTTCGCTATTTAAAGTAGGTGGCATTGTAGCACCTTCTAAAATAGCACGGTTCCATGCTACATTGTTCTCAAATTCAATTGGTCTTTCTCCATTAAAGATTCCTTGTTCTAAATCTTCAATTTTTACTTTACGATCATCAAATATCCAAGTTGTTGCGTCTAGTGTAATAGTAAATTTTGAATTCCCTTTAATTTGTATCAATTTTTTCACTCCTATCAAATTCACAATTTAATTTTAACATACTTGTAATTAATAACCTTCTGTTTTCGCTTGCAATTTTCACATTTCTAGTCTAAAATTTTATAAGTATAGAAACATAAAAAATTAAGGGGGAGTATGTCATGCATAACGATTCAGAAATTTGTCAAAAGGCATATGACCAATTATATAACGATTCTGAAAAAATCCTTCAGTTAATAAAGGTACAAATGGACAACTTAACAATGCCTCAATGTCCTTTATACGAGGAAGTTTTAGATACGCAAATGTTTGGTCTTCAAAAGGAAGTAGATTTTGCAGTACAAATTGGACTTGTTGATAGAGAAAAGGGTCAGACACTTATGGCAAGTTTAGAAAAGGAACTATCTAAATTGCATGATGCTTTCACAAATGCTTAAATGATACAAAGTCTAGAGAGGAGAAATCTTTCTTTAGACTTATTTTTTTAGAATTGGAATGAGTAGATGGACTATATTAAAAGTTTTTTTCAGTACATTAAGAATTACTCAAAATACATAGATTTCACATTGTTAATAACGTATATTATTTTATCTTTGATAGGTTTAGTCATGGTATATAGTGCAAGTATGGTAGCTGCTACAAAAGGTACTTTAACTGGTGGTATACCTGTTGCAGGCACATACTTTTTCATTAGACAATTATTGTATTGTATAGTAGGATTTTCCATTGTCTTTTTCATGTCATACTTTATGCATATTAATATTTTGAAAAATAAGCGTGTTCAACAAATCGTGATATTCACTATTTTTGGATTACTTATACTAACATTATTAATTGGTACTGAAATTAATGGTGCGAAAAGTTGGATTAACCTCGGATTTATGAATTTACAAGCTTCAGAAATATTAAAAGTAGCTATGATTTTATATTTATCTTTTATTATTGATAAAAGACGAAATCGACTCAAACAGTTTAAACTTGCACTAATGATGCCATTGTTCCTAATTGGTACTTGTATAGGATTAGTTTTATTACAAAATGATACTGGACAAGCACTTATACTTTGTATGATTGTATTATGTATATTTGCTTATTCTGGAATAGGTATTAAGGCAATTTTAAAATGGTCTGGTCCTATCTTTGCAGGTGTAGTGTTATTAGTTATTTTTAGTATTGTATTTAAAGGTGGCATATTATCTCAGCACCAAGCTGACCGTTTCCATGTGCTTGAAAATCCATTCAACTATGAGAGTGGTATCGGTTATCACTTAGCTAACTCGTTATTAGCAATTGGTAATGGAGGTATTTTTGGTAAAGGATTAGGTAATGGTATTATGAAATTAGGTTATTTGCCTGAACCACATACCGATTTTATCTTTGCAGTTATTGCTGAAGAATTAGGGTTAGTAGGAGTGCTAATCATTCTTGGTTTACTACTATTTATTGTATATAAAGGATTTTTATATGCAGCATTAACAGATTCTTATTTCTTTAAACTTGTATGTGTAGGAATCTCAAGTTATATAGGTGTACAAACGTTTGTTAACTTAGCTGGTATTTCTGGAACTATACCATTGACGGGTGTCCCTTTACCATTTATGACATTTGGCGGTTCGTCTATGTTGAGTTTAAGTATAGCTACAGGAATCTTACTTTTAACTGCTAAACAAATTAGAATTGATCAATATCACAGAAAATAATATGTGCATATTTAATCAGTGAATTTAATAAATTATATGAAAAAAGCGGATTATAGTAGAATATAATCCGTTTTTTTTATATAATAGACTAATATATTGTTTTTAGAATATTCAAATACATTGAGGGGAGCCTCCAATTATGAGCAAAATAAACAAATTATTAGTAGCCAATCGAGGCGAAATTGCAATTAGAATTTTTAGGGCGGCAACAGAATTAGATATTGAAACAGTAGCAATTTATTCTAATGAGGATCTAGGAGCTTTACATAGATATAAAGCTGATGAATCATATTTAGTTGATGAAAATCTTGGACCAACAGAAAGTTATTTAGATATAGAAGCGATTATTAAAGTAGCTAAAAAAGCAGATGTCGATGCGATACATCCGGGGTATGGCTTTTTAAGTGAAAATGAAACTTTTGCAAAACGATGTGCTGAAGAAGGCATTAAATTTATTGGTCCAGAACTTAAACATTTAGATATGTTTGGCGATAAAGTTAAAGCGAGAGCAACAGCTATTGAAGCTGGAGTACCAGTTATCCCTGGGACAGAAGGTTCTGTACAATCTTTTGAAGAAGTTGAAGAATTTACAAAACAAAGTGGATTTCCAGTAATTATTAAAGCTATCTCAGGTGGCGGCGGTAAAGGTATGCGTATCGTAAATGATGCAAGTGAATTAGAAGATGCCTATCAACGTGCTAAATCTGAAGCTGGCAAATCATTTGGAAATAGTGAAGTTTATGTCGAAAAATACATAGATCAACCTAAACATATCGAAGTACAAGTAATAGGGGACGAACACGGCAATCTCGTTCACTTATACGAAAGAGACTGCTCAGTTCAACGAAGACATCAAAAAGTTGTAGAGGTAGCACCATCTGTATCATTAGGTGATGAGCTTAGACATCGTATTTGTGATGTAGCCCTAGACTTAATGAATAAAATCGGTTACGTGAACGCAGGTACTGTAGAATTTTTAGTTTCAGGCGATGAGTTTTACTTTATTGAAGTAAATCCACGTGTACAAGTAGAACATACAATTACAGAAATGGTAACTGGTGTGGATATAGTTAAGACTCAAATATTAGTTGCTGAAGGTGAAAATTTATTTGGCGATAAAATTGAAATGCCTAAGCAAGAAGATATTAAAACTTTAGGTTTTGCAATTCAAAGTCGTATTACAACTGAAGATCCTTTAAATGACTTTATGCCTGATACAGGTAAAATTATTGCTTATCGTTCAAGTGGTGGCTTTGGAGTTAGACTAGATGCTGGTGATGGGTTTGAAGGTGCAGAAATTTCGCCTTATTATGATTCTCTATTAGTGAAAGTATCAACTCACGCAATGTCATTAAGACAAGCAACTGAAAAGATGTTACGTTCCCTTAAAGAAATGAGAATTAGAGGTATTAAAACTAACATTCCATTCCTTTATAACGTAGTAAACCATGAGAAATTTGCTAAAGGTACTTATACAACTAAATTCTTAGAAAACAATCCAGAATTATTTGAAATAACACCATCACGAGATAGAGGTACTAAGACACTACAATATATTGGTAATATATCTGTAAATGGTTTTCCAAGTGTTGAAAAAAGAGAAAAGCCTCATTTTGAAAAATTTAAAATAGAAGAAGTAACAAAAGAAGAACTATCAGCTTTATCAGGTACTAAACAAATTCTAGAACAACAAGGTCCAGAAGGCGTTAGTAAATGGTTAAAAGAACAAGAAGAAGTTCTTTTAACAGATACTACATTTAGGGATGCACATCAATCACTATTAGCAACTCGTATGAGAACTTATGATATGTTGCAAATTGCACCTGAAACTGCGAAATATTTAAATGATGCCTTCTCATTAGAAATGTGGGGCGGTGCAACATTTGATGTAGCTTATAATTTCTTAAAAGAAAATCCATGGGAACGTTTAACTAGATTACGTAAAAAAATACCTAATGTATTATTCCAAATGTTATTAAGAGCATCAAACGCAGTAGGTTATAAAAACTACCCAGATAATGTTATAGAAAAATTTGTTCAAGAAAGTGCAGATGCTGGTATAGACGTATTTAGAATATTTGATTCACTAAACTGGTTAGATCAAATGAAAGTTGCCAATGAAGCGGTACAAAAATCAGGAAAAATTTCTGAAGGTGCTATTTGTTATACGGGTGATATTCTAAATCCAGAAAGATCAAATGTATATACTTTAGATTATTACGTCAATTTAGCAAAAGAATTACAAAGTGAAGGTATTCATATTCTTGGTATAAAAGATATGGCAGGTTTATTGAAACCTAAAGCTGCATATGAACTAATTAGTGAATTGAAAACACAAATTGACATACCTATTCACTTGCATACACACGATACAAGCGGAAATGGTTTATTAATATATCAAAGTGCTATTAGAGCAGGTGTAGATGTAATAGATACAGCAGTTGCAAGTATGAGTGGAACAACATCTCAACCTTCTGCAAACTCTTTATATTATGCTTTAAGTGGTAACGATAGAGATGTAAGAACAAATATAGATGGCCTAGAAAGATTATCTCAATATTGGGATACAGTAAGAAATTATTATTCTGACTTTGAAAGTGATATTCGTTCACCACATACTGAAATTTATCAACATGAAATGCCAGGTGGACAATATTCTAACTTGAGCCAACAAGCTAAAAGTTTAGGTTTAGGTGAAAGATTTAATGAAGTTAAAGATATGTATAAACGAGTTAACTTATTATTTGGAGATATCGTTAAAGTAACACCATCTTCAAAAGTAGTAGGTGATATGGCATTATACATGGTTCAAAATGATTTAGACGAACAAAGTGTTATTAAAAGAGGAAACTCATTAGACTTTCCTGAATCAGTAGTGTCATTCTTTAAAGGCGAAATCGGCCAACCAGTAAACGGATTTAATAAAGAATTACAAAAAGTAATTTTAAAAGGTCAAAAAGCAATTGAAAAACGACCTGGCGAATTATTAAAACCGGTTGATTTTGATGCTTTACGAGAAGAGTTACAAACTAAACAACAAGGTGAAGTTACAGAACAAGATTTAATAAGCTATGCAATTTATCCTAAAGTTTATGAACAATATATTAAGACTTATGAAAGTTTCGGTAATTTATCATTGTTAGATACACCAACATTCCTATTTGGTATGGCTAAGAATGAAACAGTAGAAATAACGATAGATAAAGGTAAAATTCTTATCGTTAAATTACTTTCAATTGGTCATGTATACGAAGATGGACATCGTTGGGTATATTACGAATTAAACGGACAACCAAGAAAAGTATATGTAAAAGATGAACACGTAAAAGTTTCTGAAGCTGTACTTCAAAAAGCGGATTTAAGTAATGAATCTCACATCGGAGCTCAAATGCCTGGAACTATATCAGAAGTTAAAGTTAAACAAGGCGATGAAGTCAAACAAGGTGATGCATTAATCATTACAGAAGCAATGAAGATGGAAACAACAATTCAAGCGCCATTTGATGGCACAATCAGTAATATTTATGTTTCAGCTGGTGACAGTATTCAAACACATGATTTAATTATTACGATAGACAAAGCAGAATAATAGATAAAAAAAGCCTCTTAATTCTTATTGTAAAAGAATTAAGAGGCTTTTTTAAATAATTATAATTTTCGTTTGGATCTTCTAATAAGCATAATGAAATAGCATAATAAGCCAAATAGTAATGTAATGAATAATGCATGAAGTAATGCAATAAATAAATTCACTCTAGTTATTACGGATAACGCACCAGTCGTAACTTGTAAACATACTAATATGAATGCTAATAGCCAGCCGTACTTAATGACACGATATTGTGTATAATTTTTAAATGCATGAATGAAAATGTATAAGATCCATATAAATATGAAAAATGCTAATGTTCTATGAGACATTTGAACCCATTCATAAAAGTTTTGTGGTAACCCAATATTTCCATTTTGGCAAAGTGGCCAACTTAAACATGCTAAACTCGCATCTGCATGTCTAACTAATGCGCCTGAATATATTACGAAGTAAATGTATGTTGTTACAGCGAAAGTGTGAAACTTTAAATGATTATTTATTATTAAACTAGTTGCTTCGAATTTCTTGTCAACTTCATAAATGATTAATGTAAGTAATAAAACTGAAGCAAAGCTAATAAGTGATATTCCAAAGTGTAAAGATAAAATAAAAGCATTTTGTTGCCAAATAACTGCGGCAGCACCAATAAGTGCTTGTGCAAAAATAAATGCAATACTTGTTATCGATAGAGGTTTAACTTCTCTAATGTGTCCTAATTTAACCCAGCTTATATAAGAAAGCATACAAACTAATATAAGTGCTAAACCAGACACACCTCTATGAGCTAATTCTATAATCGTTTCAATTGGCCAATCTGAAGGAATGAAAGATCCATGACATAATGGCCAAGAACTACCACAACCATCAGCAGAACCAGTTTTAGTTACGAGTGCTCCACCTAATTGTACAAATAACATTACGATTGTCGCTAGAGTTGCTAGCCATTTCAAAAATTTATCACTAAACAATACGAACACCTCAAGTAAAATTTAAATTCATATTTATAGTACATAAAATGGGCTATATTCTAAAATAAACCTTATTTATATTTAAAAATATGATAGAATTTAAGAGAACAACGTATTAACAATTGTTATTACTTTAATACGATTCTGATTTAAACACTAATATCTATAGTATAACAATGAATGAGCATTGTAAATGTTACACAATAATGACTTTTTATGCGTACTCAGAAGGAGTAATAAAATGTCAAAATTTTGTTTCAAAAATGTATAGATTATGTGACAATTTTCATATATCATTGAGTTATATGTGAAAGATAATGGAAGGAGGGACAAAATTGCAACAAAATCAATATAGTGTGACTTCTGAAAAAGACATAGGCACAGGACGTCTCACGTTATATGAAATTAAAGCCATCATTAAAATGGGTCTTGTTCAAGGGAATCTGATCCCAACATTTGCAGGTGCATGGCTTGCAATAGTATTTGGTGGATTTAACTTCTTCCAAAGTTTGCCGATTGTACTATTAATGATAGTAGGGTCAACACTTATTATGGGTGGAGCTTGTGCTATTAACAATTACTACGATCAAGATATTGATTCTATAATGCCATCAAAACAAAAAAGACCAACTGTTAATGGAAGAATCAGTGATCGCCACTTAATTCAATTGAGTTTTGGACTAATGATTTTGGGTGAAATTTTACTATTCATGATTAATATTCCAACAGGGATAATTGGATTGCTTGGAATATTTGGTTATGTCGTGTTGTACTCAATTTGGTCTAAGAGACATACCGTATGGAATACGGTAGTTGGTAGTTTTCCAGGTGCAATACCACCATTAATTGGTTGGGCGAGTATTGATCCATCATTAAGTCCGCTTGCATGGACACTATTTTTAGTGTTATTCGCATGGCAACCTGCTCACTTTTATGCTCTTGCTTATCGTCGTAAAGATGAATATGCTTTAGCTAATATACCAATGTTACCATCTGTAAAAAGCTTTAATAGAACGCGTTTGAGTATGTTACTTTGGGTAGTACTTTTATTACCTTTACCGTTCTTGATGACTCAATTAGGTACTGTATTTATAGTTATTGCTACATTACTTAATATAGCTTGGATGATATTAGCTTTAAATGGATTTAAAAAAGAAATAAACAAATCAAAATGGGCTACGAGTATGTTTGTATTTTCTTTAAACTATCTTGTTATTTTCTTTGTAATGACGGTTTTAGTTACTGTTGTACAATTAATATAATTAATATGAATGAATGCATGAAAGAGGGGTTAAACGAATGAAGACACGTTTAAAAAACACGAAAATGTTTGCTTTGCTTGCGACACTGCTATTTGTGTTAGCAGGTTGTGGCGAAAAACATTTATCAGTACTTCGACCAGCTGGTGAAGTAGCTGATAAACAATTCTTTTTATTAATGCTTTCTATAGGCATTATGTTGCTAGTTATTGTTGTAGTTGTTATTATTTTCTTAATTGCAATGATTAAATTCCGTCGAAAAAAATTAGGTGAAGATTTTGTACCTAAAGATGTTGAAGGTAATCATAAATTAGAATTAGTTTGGACAATCGTTCCAATTCTTTTACTTATTATTTTAGCTATCCCAACAGTAATACTTACGTTCTCATTAGGAGATACTAAAGCTATCGACAAAGTGGATGAAAAAGGTGAAAGTAAAGAGCTTGTAATAGATGTTACTGCTAACCTTTATTGGTGGGAGTTTAGTTATCCAAACGAAAAAATTGTTACAAGCCAAGAACTTGTAGTACCTACAGATAAAAAAGTTTACTTCAGATTACATTCTGCTGATGTTAAACACTCATTCTGGGTACCTGCAGCTGGTGGTAAAATGGATACTAACGTAGAAGGAATTAATAAATTCTACTTAGAATTCAATGATAAAAAAGCAAAAGATGTTAAAAATTTATTCTACGGTAAATGTGCTGAGCTTTGTGGACCTTCACATGCATTAATGGACTTTAAAGTAAAAGCCTTACCACAAGATGATTTTGACAAATGGGTTAAAGATATGAAATCTGTTGATAAACCTGTAGCTGCTACTTCTAGCCAAGCTAAAGAAGGTGAAAAGGTATTTAATAAATCATGTGCAGGATGTCACGCTGTTACACCAACAGGAGAAGGTGCTAAAGGACCTAACCTTACTAACTTTGGTGATCGTGATTTAATTGCAGGTTATTTAGAACATGATGAAGAAAACCTTAAAAAATGGATAAAAGACCCAGAAAGTATTAAACCAGGAAATAAAATGACTGATCAATACAAAGTTTCTGATGAAGACATTGATGCTTTATCTGCCTACTTAATGGAAAGAAAAGTCGATAAGTAAGAATTGAAAGGGAGGTTACTCTAGTGTCTACTCAAAGTAAAAAGGGGTTTGGATCAACTGTTTGGGACTTTTTAACAACTGTTGACCACAAAAAAATTGCTATTTTATATTTAATTGCTGGGGGATTATTCTTTGCTGTTGGTGGAATAGAAGCAATGTTAATCCGTATTCAGTTAATAGTTCCAGAAAATGACTTTGTGTCAGCTGGCCTGTTTAATGAAATTATAACTATGCATGGTACAACGATGATATTCTTAGCTGCAATGCCTTTGCTATTTGGCTATATGAATGCTGTTGTTCCATTACAAATTGGTGCACGAGATGTTGCATTTCCATTCTTAAATGCATTAGGTTTTTGGTTATTCTTCTTCGGTGGAGTATTCTTAAACTTATCATGGGTTTTAGGTGGAGCACCTGATGCAGGTTGGACATCTTATGCAAGTTTGGCACTTGAATCTGCCGGACATGGTATTAACTTCTATGCTCTAGGGCTGCAAATTTCTGGTGCTGGTACTTTAATTGCTGGTATTAACTTTGTAGCTACAATTGTTAATATGAGAGCACCGGGTATGACGTATATGCGTATGCCATTAATGACTTGGACAACATTTGTTGCTTCAACTTTAATCGTATTTGCGTTTCCACCATTAACTATCGGTATATTCTTGTTAATATTCGATAGAATGTTTGGTACATCATTCTTTGTTGCTTCTCAAGGTGGTAACACAATCATTTGGGAACATTTATTCTGGATCTTTGGACACCCAGAAGTTTATATTCTAGTTTTACCAGCGTTTGGTATTTTCTCTGAAATTATACCTGTATTCGCTAGAAAAAGATTATTTGGTTACTCAGCGATGGTATTCGCTACAGTATTAATTGGTTTCTTAGGATTTATGGTATGGGCTCACCATATGTTCACAGTAGGACTAGGTCCAGTAGCTAACGCTATTTTCGCTGTTGCAACTATGGCAATCGCTGTACCGACAGGTGTTAAAATATTTAACTGGTTGCTCACTGTATGGGGCGGTAGTGTTGAATTTACGACACCAATGTTATATGCATTATTCTTCATACCATCATTCGTTATGGGTGGCGTAACAGGTGTCATGCAAGCATCAGCTCCTGCTGACTATCAATTACATGACTCGTACTTTATCGTTGCTCACTTCCATTATGTAATCGTTGGTGGTGTAGTATTTGCGCTATTAGCAGGTTTACATTATTGGTTCCCATTAATTGCTGGAAAAATGTTAAGTGAAAAACTAGGTAAAATCACATTCTGGTTATTCTTCATTGGTTTCCATTTAACATTCTTAATCCAACATTTCTTAGGACTATGGGGTATGCCTCGTCGAGTATTTACATATCTACCAGGACAAGGATATGATATACCAAACTTAGTATCTTCAATTGGTGCTTTATTTATGGCTGTAGCTGTAATTATAGAAGTAACTAACGTTGTAATTACATTAATTAAAGGTGAAAAAGTTGGTAAAGATGCATGGGGAGATGGCCGTACTTTAGAATGGTCATTACCAATACCTACGCCACATTATAACTTTGCACAAACACCTTTAGTTCGTGGTCTAGATGCATTATGGGTTGAGAAAACTCATGGTGATGGAAAAATTCTTCCAGCAGAATCACTAGATGAAATACACATGCCTAACAATTCATTTGTTCCATTTATGCAAGCATTTGGACTATTTGTAGCATCATTCGGTGCAATGTATTTTGCAGATGGTAAAGAATGGGCTCTAGATGCTGTTAAAGACTTAAATGAAAAACCTTGGGCAGTATATGTACTTATTCTTGGATTAGCAATTACTGCAGGAAGTATGATTGTAAGATCACTTAAAGATGATCATGGTCATCATATTTCTAAAGAAGAATTATTAGAGTATGAAAGGGGTGAGCGTTAATGTCACATGAAGAAGTTAAATTTACAGCTGACAATTGGCCTGACCATCCTGAAACAGCATCTATGGAAGGTAAAAATAAACTCGTAGGTTTCTGGGTATTCCTTGGTGGAGAAGTTGCATTATTCGCTTCATTATTTGCAACATACTTAGCATTAAAAGATGCTGTACCAAGTGAAGATCATTTATTAGCTAAAGATTTATTCCACTTACCATTAGCGTTCGTAATGACGATGTTATTATTAACATCATCTTTAACAAGTGTTTATGCTTTATACCATTTACGTAACTTTAATGCTAAAGGCGTATTCATTTGGATAGGTGTTACAGTCTTGCTAGGTTTAGGTTTCTTAGGACTTGAAATTTATGAGTTCGTAGAGTATGTTCATCAAGGCCATACATTCCGTTCAAGTGCTTTTGGTAGTGCATTCTACTTCTTAGTAGGAACGCACGGTTTCCACGTTGTTATTGGACTAGTATGGTTAACATTACTTATATTCCGTAACAAAGCTAGAGGTTTAAGTATTTATAATGCACATAAATTTAATACTGCTGCTCTGTATTGGCACTTTATTGATGTTGTATGGGTGTTTATCTTTACAGTAGTATACTTGATGGGAGCGTTAGGATAATATGAGCCAACAAATAAATCATGACGCACAGGCACTTAAAGCATATAAGAAACGTAAAAGTACAAAAGAAATGCGCATGCAAGTTACTAACTTTGCAATTATGATTTTTGTTACATTTGTTGCTTTCGCACTTGTTGCTGCAGAGTTTCCTAAAGAATTTGTTATACCAGTAATTTTAGGTTTAGCTGTTTTACAAGTAGTATTACAATTTTACTATTTCATGCATATGAAAGCTGAAAAACATGGTGTATCTAAACTGTTTATGATAACAGGCATATTCTTTGGATTATCATTTGTTGTAACTTTCCTTTATATTGTATGGTTAGGCGATCCATTATTCGTTAAAACAAAATAATGATTTTAAGACTCAAAAACTTTGTTATATAAGTTTTTGAGTCTTTTTCTATATTTGGTCATATCATTGTCATAACTATTTATTTTGTTGGGTTGTTTAACTTTGAATTAAATTTTATAATAAGAGTAATGACTTTATGGGGAAGTGTTTAGATGGGTAACTTAACCTCAATATCAATATTTGGATTTTGGGCAAATTGGACTCCGTTCTTTTTTGTAGGGGTATTATGCGTAATTATTTTATATTTTTTAATCTGTGGAAAATGGTATAAAGATATTCCTGGAGGCAGACCTTTAAGAAAAGGTGAAGCAGTTTTATTTGTTATATTAATGCTATCAATATATTTATTAGAAGGTGGACCAATCGATCTACTTTCACATATTATTTTTAGTTTTCATATGTTACAAATGGCTTTGTTGTTTTTAATTATTGTGCCAATGCTGTTTTTTGCAATTCCAGAATACATTGTTAAATATGTAGAAGAATTACCTGTTATTAATAAAATAGTAAAATTGTTCACAAAACCAATTTTAGCTATATTTCTTTTCAACGGATTATTCTCTGTATACCACATACCACTAGTGTTAGATACGTTAAAACAAGATGTTGTATTACATGATTTGTACACAATTATATTATTCATTAGTGCATGGTTTATGTGGCATCCTATATTCAATAGACATATATCTGAAGAAAATCAAATGTCTAATATTAAAAAGATACTTTATATTTTCTTCATTGGTGTACTCTTAACACCGTCATGTGGTCTAATTATCTTTAGTGGAAATGCTATGTACGACACATACACGTCTGGAGAGGCGTGGTTAGGCGCTATGACTTTATGTGTACCTGCAGACACATTGAATGCTGTTGTCCAAGGTACAGGCTTATCTGGTCCAGAATACTTTACGAATTTTTCACCATTAGAAGATCAACAAACTGGTGGCGTCATAATGAAAGTAATGCAAGAAATCGTCTTTGGAGTATATCTATACATTATATTTATAAGATGGTTCCGTTATGAGAGAAAAAATGAAAAACAAATTACTGAAGATAGTTTGAGAAAATTACAAGAAAGAAAAGCTTTATATAATCAATTTAGATAGGATGTATAAAAATGAATTTACCTATATTACCGACAATTAGTACAACATTTATAGTATTAAGCGCAGTCTTAGTAGCTATTGGTTGGTACTTTATATCACAAAGAAAGATCGAAACACACAAAAAATTTATGTTATCAGCTGCAGTTGCTGCTGTAATATTCTTTACAATTTACGCTAGTAGAACAATATTTATAGGTAACACATCTTTTGGTGGACCTGATAGCATCAAGATTTATTATACTATATTTTTAATTTTCCATATTACACTTGCTACAGTTGGTGCTATTATGGGGATATATACGATTTATTTAGGCTTGAAGAATAAACTAGAGCGACATCGTAAGTTTGGACCTGTAACTTCAATTATATGGTTCTTTACAGCTATTACAGGCGTAGCAGTTTATTTATTACTATATGTTTTCTATCATGGCGGAGAAACAACTTCTATGATCAAAGCAATTTTAGGGCATTAATATAATGTTAGTGCTTGGGACATAAATCTCAACGCAAAATAAATAAGCATATCACTTACCTGATTTTTTAAAGGTTACAGTGATATGCTTATTTTTTCATCTTACGATTTTGTACGTGCATGCTTGCCTAGGGTATGGTTCGAGGCTGTAGTCTCTCACGCATACGGTTCCCTCAGCCTCTTAGTTATAGAGCAGCTATATTTGCACTGGTATGTCAACAAAAACTTAGACAGAATTCATAAGTTTATAAGAGGTTGGTGTTTGATAATTTAATCCTGCATGTAATCTTTCATTGTTATACCAGTTTATATACATTTTTAATTCAATTTCTAATTGTTCTATCGTATAGAATCTTGTAGTATTTATGAATTCTGTCTTTACTGCTTTAAATATTGTCTCTGCTACTGCGTTATCATATGGATTTCCCTTACGGCTTAAAGAACGGTTAATATTGAATACATCAATTACTTTATCGATTAATTGATTATCAAATTCTCGTCCTCTATCTGTATGGATATAGCTTATATTAAATAGATTTGTTTCTATACTTGCTAATGCTTTGAATACTAAGTCAGCGTTTTTGCGTTGTCCTACACTATAGCCTATAATCTCTCGATTATATAAATCACTAAATAAGCATACATAATGCCATCTATTGTCCACACGGACATAAGTTAAATCTGAAACAATGTATTTATACTGTTTATGTTTTTTAAAGTTACGATTTAAATGATTCTTGGTAGTAGATTGGTTTACCTTGCTTGATGTTACTTTAAATTTCATCTTTGTATAAGTAGAAACTAAGTTTCTTTGTTTCATCAATACACCAAT
>NZ_JAJNIS010000019.1:0-43051 GCF_022386375.1 Mammaliicoccus sp. K-M42
AAGTAAAATTGCTGATAAGAGTAGTGTTAAAAGCAGTACTAAGTAAAATTGCTGATAAGAGTAGTGTTAAAAGCAGTACTAAGTAAAATTGTTGATAAGAGTAGTGTTAAAAGCAGTTCTAAGTAAAACTGCTGATAAGAGTAAACATAAAAGTAGATTTGATTACAAATTAGAGCTTAAGACATAAATATCCTAAAACTTTAAAAAGAGCAGAAATTCATTATTAAAATTGAATTTCTACTCTTATTTTTTTAAAATCATTCACACTACTTCCGACTAGTGTAAATATAGCTACTCATGCTTACACTTCTCTCAACTTGTGTAAATATAGATACCTTTGCTTACACTTCTCTCTACTTGTGTAAATATAGATACCTTTGCTTACACTTCTATAGAGATGTGTAAATATAGATACCCTTGCTTACACTTCTATAGAATTGTGTAAATATAGCTACTCATGCTTACACTTCTATAGAATTGTGTAAATATAGCTACTCATGCTTACACTTCTCTCAACTTGTGTAAATATAGATACCTTTGCTTACACTTCTATAGACTTGTGTAAATATAGCTGTTCTATAACTAAGAGGCTGAGACAATTAATTTGTCTCAGCCTCTTAGCATTGTATTAAAATAGATATTGTTAACGATTTTGTAAGTGCTGACGCCTGAGGGAAAAGTATGTGTGAGAGACTACAGGCTTGAGCCATACCCCTAGGCAAGCATGCACGAACAAAATCGTAAGATTTTATAAAAAAATAGGCTAGCATGCACATACAAAATCGTAAGATTGTTATAAAAATAATTATTAGTAATGATTTAAAAAATAAGCATATCACTGTAAATTTTAAAAATCAGTTAAGTGATATGCTTATTTATTTTGAGTTAGGAAATATGTTCCTGTTATATTGATTTTTTCTTTTTGTAATTCAAAGCAAAGTAAGTCCCATAGAATAATGCTAAGAATAAAAACATTAAACTAGATGCATAAATTGTATAATAGACATCTCTAAATACTTCTGATATTAAGCCACCTATAAGAGGCCCAATCATTGTACCGAAACCTTGAACACTATTGAATACGCCCCATGTTTCTTCTTGAACTTTACTATGAATATGTCCTGCCATAAAAGTGTTCCAAGCTGGTAAGAGTAAGCCGTATATTGTACCTATAAGCAATGCTATTAAAAGTACGATTAATAATTGAGTTAATAGGGTTAATCCAAAAATAAATGAACTATAAGCTAAGAAACCTACGAAAATTATAATATGCGTAAACGTCTTAGAGTGCTTATCCATTAATTTTGAGAAGAACAGCATTGATATCGTACAACCAATTCCACCAACAATGAGTATAATTGTATATTCTAAAGTAGTTACACCCATATGTTTTGTTGCATACGTAGGTAATATTGGTACAAGCATACCTATTGCAGATCCTTGCAAGAATATTCCTGGGAATAGTAGTAAATGACGTCTCGTTACTTGAACAATTTCTTTGAATTGTTTTTTGACTGATTTACTTTCGTAGTTAGTTAATTGAACTTTAACAAAATAGAACAAAATCCAAGCAACTAACACGCAAACAGCCATCATAAATGTGAATCGAGTCGGATGCAATTTGAATAGTAAGTTCATAAAGATCATACCTGAGAGCATACCGACTAACCAACTAAAATAAACATAGCCCATCTGTTTGCCTCGTGATGATTCACTTACACTTGATAACATAATGACCCATATGGGACTTACAGCGATACCAAGTAATATTGCACTTAATATAAATATCACTGGTGTTGGTATAAATATAATTAACGCTAAACTAGAAAAGGCTAGTAAAAATCCACAAGTTAAGATAACTGTTGGACCGAATCTTTTTAGAAGAAAACCAATAACAAAGTTTGTTAATGCGTCACTTATAAAATGTAAAGAGATTGCTAACGAAGTAATACCAACAGTCACTTTAGCAGTGGTTGTTGGTAAAATAGGTAAATAACTTAGAATATACATACCTCTAGCAAATTCCATCATGAATAATATGATAAGCATTAACCAAAAATCTTTTTTATAAAATGATTTATCTGATAAAGTATTTGGCATACATAGGAACCTTTCCATAAACTTCATTATATGAAAGTGAGTCACTTAATAATGATAGTAAATCGTTACAAATAGTTTCTGTTGATTTTTTTATATAATTCTCTTCTAGTAATTTAGTCATCTCTTTCAATTTGTTAGGTTGATTCGTAAGTGAAATAACCATTTTAGTGGCTTCTTCCGGTGTGGTTGCAATTTTTCCATAGCCCTTTTGTTCAAAATAATCAGCATTTTCTAATTCTTGACCTGGTGCTGGATTTAAGAATATGAGTGGTAAATGTCTTGAAAATGCTTCAGAAATCGTGATGCCACCTGGCTTAGTAATCATAAGTTGACTAGTTGCCATCCACTCATTCATATGTTTAGTATAACCAAGTATTAAGACATTCTTATTACCTTTAAAATGCGTGCTCAATTCATTCTTTAAAGATTTACTGTTACCACAAATCATCACAACTTGTGCATCTTTAGCATACATATCAATTTTACTTATCATGGTAGAAAATCCAGTAGATACACCAAATGCACCTGCAGACATTAATATAACCTTCTTGTCAGGATCTAATTTGTGTTTAGTTAACCATCGATATCGATCTATTGGTTCTTCAAATTGTTTCGAAATCGGAATGCCTGTAACTTTAATGTCTTTTTCATCAATACCAATAGAATGAATTTCATTTTTTAAATCTTTAGTAGCTACATAATAACGATTTGAGTGTGGTGTAACCCAGTTCTTGTGTAAACGGTAGTCTGTTATAACTGTTGCAATAGGTATATTTAAATTAAACTGTTCTGTTAAAACTGAAACGACTGGTGTCGGAAAAGTTAACAAAATTAAGTCGGGCTTTTCTTTTATAAGTAAGTTAAGTAATTTATTTAGTCCATAATATTTATAGAAACATTTATCAATTTGTTCTGGTCTACTATAGTAGAAGAATTTATACATGTTTCTAAAATATTTAAAGCTGTTTATATACCATTGTTTAGCGATGGAAGTCATAATAGGGTGTGCTTCTAAAAATAAATCATGTTCTATTACAGTCAAATGATTTAAATTCATTTCACCAAATTGTTTCACAATACTATTCGTAACTTGTAAATGACCGTTACCGAAAGAACCAGTAATAATCAATAATTTTTTGTTTTGAGAAACCATTAGACACACTCCGTATTTGTATTTAAATTCTATGATAGTTTAACGCATTTTTCCTCTTTTGTGAAAAGATATAGCATATTATTACAAAAACTACATAGAATCTTTAAACTAATTCAATGTTTCTTTAGTAATTCTTCATCAATTGGATTTTCATCATAATATCATCTATTTGTATATCGAGTAAATACTCATTTATTTTATAATTCTTTATACATATAGTCAAAGCTATAAAATCATTATCATAAAGTGTATAATAAACCTATTGAAAATAAAGGAGAAATAACGATGAACGTTGAGACGTTATTAAATAAAATTAAAATTAAAAAAATATATGGTAATGAAGACCAAGAAGTAGTAGATATTACTACAGATTCTAGAAATGCATTTGAAGGTACAATCTTTGTTGCTTCACAAGGTTATAATGTTGACAGCCATAAATTCATACCAAACGTTGTTGAACAAGGTTGTACAGTAGTTGTAAGTGAGAATTACATGGAACTACCAGATCATGTATTATTAATCGTTGTCAAAGATACATTAAAAGTAGCGAGTATCTTTAGTCATATCTTATACGACTTTCCAAGTCAAAAATTAACTACAATAGGTGTGACTGGTACAAATGGTAAAACAACAATTGCTACAATGATTCATCATTTAACAAGAGGACTTGGAAAAGGAAGTGCTTATTTAGGTACAAACGGTTTTCAAGTTAATGAAAAAATTACAAAAGGTGTGAATACCACACCAGAAACTGTAACTTTAACAAAACATATAGTAGAAGCAGTAAACGAAGAATGTGAAAGTATGACATTTGAAGTTTCAAGTCATGGTTTAGTTATCGGTAGGTTAAGAGGTTTAGAATTTGATATTGCGATTTTTTCTAATTTAACGCAAGATCATTTAGATTTTCATGGTACTATGGAAGCTTATGGACATGCGAAATCTTTATTATTTAGTCAATTAGGACAAGATTATAGAAAAGATAAATTTGTTATACTCAATGCAGATGATAAATTTACGAAAGAATTAATACCAGTGACACCATTTGAAATCTTTACATATGGTATTGATAATGAAGCTGATTTTATGGCTAAAAATATTAAAGAATCAATTAGTGGAGTAGCGTTTACACTTGTAACGTCTTTTGGTGAATATGAAATCGATTCTCCTTATTTAGGTAAATTTAATGTACTTAACTTATTGGCTAGTATTTTAGGTTTATGGGTGCAAGGTTATGATTTATCAAAAGTTGCTCAGGCTGTGCAAACTATGCCACCTGTTGAAGGTCGTTTAGAAGTGTTAGATAGAAAGCTTCCTATTGATTTGATTATAGATTATGCACATACACCAGATGGTATGGATAAATTAATTGATGCTGTTAAACCATTCGTAAAACAAAAACTTATATTTTTAGTTGGAATGGCTGGAGAAAGAGACTTAACAAAAACACCAGAAATGGGTAAAATAAGTTGTCGAGCAGATTATGTCATATTTACACCAGATAATCCTGCAAATGATGACCCTAAAATGTTAACAGCAGAATTAGCTAAAGGAGCGACACATAATAATTATGTAGAATTTGAAGATAGAGCAGAAGGTATTAGACACGCAATTGAAATATCTGAACCAGGTGATACAGTTGTACTAGCATCGAAAGGTAGAGAACCTTATCAAATTATGCCTGGCCATGTAAAAGTTCCTCATAGAGATGATTTAATAGGTCTAGAGGCTGCTTATGAGAAATATGGAGGAAAGCCAAGTGAAGATTAGAGAAAGTCATTCGCAAAATTTGAATTGTAAAGTTTATATATATGAAAATAAAAAAGAAGAATATTTTGTAATATCTATTCCTGATTTGTTTTGGTCTATAAAAGTAGACTATGATTTATACGGAGAATCATTAATTGAGCATCTGTACTTGCATTTATTTAATGTGCTTGATGAAGATGAAGCGAATGAATTAGCGAATAGAATTAGCCAATGGACATCCGAACTATAAGGAGAAATGAATTGTGACGATAAAACAAGAAGTAGAAAGTAGAAAGACATTTGCGATAATATCCCATCCAGATGCCGGTAAAACAACATTAACTGAGAAGTTATTACTTTTTGGTGGTGCTATTAGACAAGCAGGTACTGTTAAAGGTAAAAAGTCTGGGAAGTTTGCAACAAGTGACTGGATGAAAGTAGAACAAGAACGTGGTATTTCTGTAACAAGTTCAGTTATGCAATTTGATTATGACAACTATAATATTAATATTTTAGATACACCAGGGCATGAAGATTTCTCTGAAGATACTTATAGAACATTAATGGCAGTAGACAGTGCAGTTATGGTAATTGACTGTGCAAAAGGTATTGAGCCACAAACATTAAAGTTATTTAAAGTATGTAAAATGAGAGGTATCCCAATTTTTACTTTTATAAATAAATTAGACCGAATGGGTAAAGAGCCTTTTGAATTATTGGAAGAGATTGAAAAGACATTAGAAATAGAAACTTATCCAATGAACTGGCCTGTTGGTATGGGACAAAACTTTTTCGGCATTATTGACAGAGCTGAAAAGACTATTGAACCATTTAGAGACGAAGAAAATATATTACATTTAAATGATGATTATGAACTAGAAGAAGATCATCCAATTAAAAATGACTCACAGTTTGAACAAGCAATTGATGAATTAATGTTAGTTGATGAAGTAGGAGAGCAATTTGATGAAGAAATGCTATTAGCAGGAGAACTAACTCCAGTATTCTTCGGATCAGCTTTAGCGAACTTCGGTGTTCAAAACTTTTTAAATGCATATGTAGATTATGCTCCAATGCCTAGTGGACGTAAAACTGAAGAAGGAGATGTCGTTGATCCATTTGATCAAGACTTCTCAGGATTCATCTTTAAGATACAAGCAAACATGGATCCGAGACATAGAGACAGAATTGCATTTATGAGAATTGTAAGTGGTGCGTTTGAAAGAGGTATGGATGTAACACTGCAAAGAAATAAGAAAAAGCAAAAGATTACACGTTCAACTTCATTTATGGCTGATGATACTCAAACAGTCAATCATGCAGTAAGTGGTGATATTATCGGTTTATATGATACAGGAAACTATCAAATAGGCGATACACTTGTTGGAGGTAATCAAAAATTTCACTTTGAAACGTTACCACAGTTTACACCTGAAATATTTATGAAAGTTAGTGCCAAAAACGTAATGAAACAAAAGCATTTCCATAAAGGTATTGAGCAATTAGTTCAAGAAGGTGCTATACAACTTTATAAGACGCTTCATACTAATCAAATTCTTCTAGGAGCAGTTGGACAACTTCAATTTGAAGTCTTTGAACATCGTATGAAAAATGAATACAATGTTGATGTCGTAATGGAACAGGTTGGTAAGAAAATTGCGAGATGGATTGAAAATGAAAAAGATATAACAGACAACATGAATTCAAGTAGATCAATTTTAGTGAAAGATCGCTTTGATCAATATGTATTCTTGTTTGAAAATGAATTTGCAACGAGATGGTTTGAAGATAAATTCCCTGAAATCAAATTATTTAGTTTGTTATAATTCATAAAACATTGTATAATAATATAATAAAACTAAATAGACCTACGACTTTGTCGAAGGGGAGTAACTTTAGAACTTAAAAATTCTAGCATATTATCGTCATTACGAAACGGAAGTTTCCGGTAATATGGACATACTATAAATGTTAAGTGAGACCTTTGCCTTTAATTAGGCATGGTCTCTTTTGTTTTTTATTAGAAAAAAATGGAGAGTGAATAAGATGGATCCGAGTTTATTTTTGAGTTACGGTTGGGTATTAATCGTATTAATTTTTCTAGAAGGATTGTTGGCAGCAGATAATGCTGTTGTAATGGCGGTAATGGTTAAACATTTACCAGAAGATTTAAGGAAAAAAGCATTATTCTATGGCTTGTTAGGTGCTTTCGTATTCCGTTTAATATCATTATTCTTAATTAGTTTCTTAGCTAACTTTTGGCCAATACAAGCAGCAGGAGCTATATACTTAATTTACATGTCTATTAAGAACTTGATAGACTTCAAGAAACATAAAGACGAAAAAATTAAGACAGCAGATGATATCGAGGGACAAGAAGATTTTACAGAATCAGAATTTCCTTCAGATGGCAAAGGTCATCATAAGTTGAAAAAGAATTTCTGGATGACAGTATTAAAAGTAGAATTCGCAGATATAGCATTTGCTATTGATTCAATGTTAGCTGCATTTGCAATAGCAGTTACACTACCAGCATTAGGTGTAGACTTTGGAGGCATGGATGCCGGTCAATTCGGTGTTATGTTCGTAGGTGGTATGATTGGTGTAATCATCATGAGATTTGCAGCAACATACTTTGTAGAATTATTAAATAAATATCCGAACCTAGAAGCAGCAGCATTTGCTATCGTAGGTTGGGTAGGTATCAAATTATTAGTAATCGTACTAGCACATGATGAAATTAAAGTATTACCACATGACTTCCCACATGGTGTATTGTGGCAGTCAATATTCTGGACAGTATTATTATTGCTAGTTGTGATCGGCTGGATTACATCAGTCCGTAACAACAAAAAAACAACCGAATAACTAGAATGATTTGAGGCTGAGACAATTAATTTGTCTCAGCCTTTCATCTTTTCGAAAAATGAGGTAATTTCAACCTTAGCTAATTCTCAATTTATGATAGTAATTTCTTTAGTTTTCAAGTTATTTAGCTATTTAGTAAATATATGTAAAAATAGGTGTATAATGTAGAGAAATACAATGGTTTTGTGTTAATAATTTTAATATTATATGGCATAATAGATACATTAAGTGTTTAGATTGAGGAGGGCAATAAATGTCACGAAAAAAACATGTCATTCCTAGAAATGAATATAAGAGACAACGACGTGAATTTTTTCATAATGAAGAACGTGAGAAAAGAATTGAACAAGAGAGAAAAGAGAATGAGATAAAAAGAGCAAACGAGTTAGAGTTACAGAAGAAAAATGAATTGCGTGTTAAAGAAAATATGCAAAAAGCTCGTATTGAAAAATTAACTAAAGAAGAAATTAAAAAGCAAAAAGAAGAATCTAAATCACACCCAACGATTGATTTAGATGATGATAGATTAGCTGCTACACAACAAGATCATACGGAAGAAGATATAAAAGCTGATAATAAAAGTGAATTAGATAATGACAAAGTTGATGTAGATAATGAAGAAGATATTCAAGAAATAAATTATAAAAAAGTGAGAAATGAAAGTCATAATAAAGATAAAAAACATGTTGCTAAAGACAATGATTTTGAAACTAATAAGCAACTTGGTGCAATACATGATGAAAAGGTTGAAGAAAAATCTCAAAATAAAAATAATATTTTGAATACTATTTTATCTAAAATTGAAAAACATTGGCCAATAATTGCGATTATTTTAGCCATTATACTAATCTTTATTTTAGTTTGGAGTATCTTCCAAAATGTGAACCCTCCAAATGAAAGTAGAAAGACTATTGAAGAACAACAATCTCAAAAAGGATTCCAAAAACCTATTACAAATGTAATGGAAGCAGTAGAAAAATCTAAGCATTCAGTAGTTGGTGTTTCTCATGAAGATTCTGATATATCTAGCAAGACTGAATCTTCACAAAAAGAAAAAGAAGAAAATAGCGGCGTCGGTTCTGGCGTCGTTTATAAAGTTGATGATAATAAAGCATACATAGTAACAAACGCACATGTTGTTTCAAGCGATAAAAAACCGATTATCACAACTGCAAACGGTAAGAAATATGATGGTAAAGTTTTAGGTACTGATCAATGGTCAGATATAGCAGTGTTAAGTGTGCCTATTGAAAAAGATGATAAATTCAAATCTATTAAATTTGAAGACTCGGATAATTTAATATTAGGTGAAACAGCAATCGTGATTGGTAGTCCTCTAGGTGCAGAATTCCAAAATAGTATTTCTACTGGCGTAGTTTCTGGCTTAAATAGAAAAGTTCCTGTTGATTTTAATGGGGATGACGAGTATGATTGGGAAATTAAAGCAATTCAAACAGATGCTGCAGTCAATCCAGGTAATTCTGGTGGACCAATATTAGATTCACAAGGTAATCTTATTGGTATAGTATCATTGAAGATTGATATGCCAAATGTAGAAGGTATGGCATTTGCTATTCCATCAAACGAAGCAACTGATTACATTAATACTTTAGAAAAAGACGGTGAAATTAAACGTCCTGAACTAGGTATAATGGCTCAAAATTATACTAAATTAAGCTCTAACGAAAAATCTCAAATAACTTTACCTGATAAATATAAATCAGGTATGGCAATAACGGGTGTTACTAAAGATGGTAATGCTGATAAAGCTGGGATTAAGTTTAATGATGTAATTGTAGGCATTGATGATACAAAAATTGAAAATAATCTTGAATTTAGGAAAGAATTATATAATAATCATAAAATAGGTGAAAAAGTTGATTTGAAACTTATTAGAGATGGTAAAGAAACTACTAAAACATTAACATTGAAATAAATAGAGGTGACAATTTGTGTCCATTATAAAATACTTTTTTCAAAAAATGACTCCACAACAAGGTATTGTATTATATTATTTGGGCGCAATCATTGTCGCCTTTTTATTATTGAATTTACCTTATGTTGTTAAACCTGATGTGAAAATTGCACCTGTCGATACGCTATTTGTAGCGGTATCTGGCGTAAGTGTGACTGGACTTACACCCGTTATAATTGAAGATACATTTACAATGTTTGGACAGGCAATAATATTAATTATACTTAATATTGGCGGTATAGGTGTCATGGCGATTGGTACTTTACTTTGGGTAATACTAGGAAAGCATATTGGTTTAAGAGAGCGACAACTCATTATGCTAGATAGTAATTCAAATGCTATGAATGGCGTAGTTAAATTAATATTAGATATTGTTAGAACTATATTAATGATAGAAGTAATTGGAGCGATATTATTATCTTTTTATTTTTATAAAGATATCGGCTCTGTTAAAGATGCGATACATCATGGCATTTTTGCATCTGTATCTGCTACAACGAATGGTGGTTTAGATATCACCGGGGAATCGCTAGCACCATATGCAAATGATTATTTCGTCCAAACGATTATAATGTTACTTATCATGTTAGGTGCAATAGGATTTCCAGTATTGATTGAAGTAAAAACTTATATGCGAAATACGCATCCGAACTTTAGATTTTCATTATTTACTAAAATTGCAAGTGCGACTTATTTGTTCTTGTTCTTATTAGGAACAGTTGTAATATATTTATTTGAGTTTTCAAACTCATTTAAAGACATTTCGTGGCATAAAGGTATCTTTTATGCTATGTTCCAGTCTTCATCAACACGAAGCGCAGGATTATCTACAATAGATCTTGGACAGTTTACTGAAGCAACAAATTTCTTTCTAGGTGGATTGATGTTCATTGGTTCATCACCAAGCTCAGTAGGTGGAGGTATAAGAACAACAACATTTGCAATACTTGTTCTTTATTTAGTCAATTTTAGTAATGGTCGTACGACGATAAAAGCATTTAATAGAGAGATACATCCTTTAGATATACAAAGGTCGTTTGCCGTTATATCATTGGCTTTAGCTATCACATTTGTTGGTGTGTTATCTGTAGTACGATTTGAAGACGGTAAACATGATTTACTTTCAATATTTTTTGAAACAATGTCAGCATTTGGTACATGTGGGTTATCAATGGGGATAACCGATAATTTACAATTAGGTTCGAAAATAGTGATTATGATACTTATGTTCATTGGACGTGTTGGGCTACTATGTTTCGTAGTTATGTTAGGTGGTAAATCAACGCCTGATAAATTCCACTATCCAAAAGAACGAATTCAAATAGGTTAAAAAAACTGGGACAATTAACTTGTCCCAGTTTTTTATTTATATATTAAATATGCTTAACTACAGGTATCATAATAATAAAAGTTGTGCCTTCAGTATTGTTAGCCACGCTTATTGTGCCATCCCAATCTTCAATTAATTTTTTACTTAAATAAAGTCCTAGTCCACTGCCTGAATCTTTTGTAGTAAAGAAGGGGTCAAATACTTTTTGTTGAACTTCTTTTGACATACCTTTTCCATTATCTTTAAATACTAATTTTATTTGTTTTGTATTTGTCTTTAATAGTTGAATTTCTATTGAAGCATTATGTACGTCAGTTAATGCGTCTTTAGAATTTTGAATTAAATTGATCAGTATTTGTTTTAATTGGTCTTCAGATAAAAAGGCATAAATGGGTTCTTCTGGTAATGATAAAGAAATATTTATGTTGTTTTGTTCTAATTCATACTTTGAAAATTGCTCTATATCTTTGATTGTCTGGCTAATATTAACATTTGTGTAAGCTAAGTTTGTTGGTTTACCTAAATATAAGAATTGTGTAACGATGTTATTAATTCTATCTAATTCTTCTGTAATAATATTAAAATGGTTATCTTGCTGGTTTTGATCATATTTCATTCTAGTGAGTTCTATAAATCCATTAATACTCGTTAAAGGATTTTTTATTTCATGCGCGGTATTTGCAGCCAATGTTCCTATTAGTCGCAATTTTTCATTATTTGCTTGTTCGATTAACTTTTCATGTTCTAATCTATCGGAACGACTTTTAAATATTAAAGTTAAAATCGTTAATATTAAGAAAATAACTAAGAAAATAAATATACTTGGTAAAATTACGCGCGTTATAACACTATATTGTCCAGTAATGCTAATTGTGACAGGTAAGTTATTGTAAAAATAAGTGATTGTTTTTGTATGTTTATGTGATTTGCCGACTTGATAAATTTGAGTACCATCTATACCTTGTACTTGTATTTGGAATCTCTTAGCAATTAACTTTATTTCATTTTTAAATGAATTCATATTTATTTCTGCAGCAACAGTATAGTCTTGATTTTTAATCTTTAATCGATTTGTAAGTAATAATGTTTTAGGTCTATCTAGTGATCTCTTTTTGCTACTTAATGTGGATTTTTGAGTAAATGGGAAGTGATACTTATATTGATTAAAGTCTTCTATTGAAGTATAGTTTGGTCCTTTAGAGTCATAGACGATTTGATTTTTATTATTCAAAATATAAATATGATCTATCCAAGTATATCTAGTATGATTATCTTTTAAAAATTGATTAATAAATTTTTCATCGTTACTATTAGATAATATCGTCGTTAAAGATTCAGAAATACTGTTTGATTCGCTTATGAATGTATCGATTTTTAAGTTAATAATTTCTTTAGTAGTATCAAATCTTTGATTAATTCTATTATTATAGTTTTTACTAATGAGTGCACCAATTAATATAGAAACGATAAGTGCAAAAACAATATTTAGTATGATAATTTTATTAAAAGGTTTCATAATATTCTCCTATGTATATATACTCTTAATTGAGTATATTATGATTAACTAATATTGCCAACATAAAATAAAATTACATTATCATTATTCAAATTAGTTTAAAAAGACATATCATTTTTTAAAAATGGTAAAATATAAAAGAAAGAGGGGGAATAGCATTGAATACGAATGAAATCATTACGATTGATTTATTAGCTACTTCTGACTTACATGGTCGAATAAGTAGAAGTGGTATAAGTGGAAATATATTAAAGATGGCTACTTACGTAAAACATAAACGTAAAGCAAACCATCGTGTATTATTATTGGATAATGGTGGAATGTTGTCGGGTTCAATGTTTGCTTTTTATTATGCACAAATTGCACCATACAAAAGAAACCCAATGATTAAAATTATGAATGAAATGCAATTTGATGCAAGTGGTGTTAGCCCTGATGAATTTAATTTCGGCTTAGACTTCTTAAATAAGTCTATTGCCCTAAGTAGATTTCCATGGCTTGCAGCTAATATAGAACATAATAAAACAAAAGAACCATATTTTACGACACCTTACACAATCAAATACGTTGATGGTATTAAAATTGGTATAATTGGGTTTACTTCAAGTGGCTTAATGGAAAATAAAAATATAGAATTCGAAGATGAAGTTATTGTTGGAGAATCAATGGCATCAGCAAAACGTTGGGTAAGATATTTGCACGAAAAAGAAAGTCCTGACTTTTTAATTATGTTATATCATGGTGGGCTAAACACTTACACAGATAAAAATAATTATAGATCATATTATAGTAATAACGCTGAAAACATGATTAAAAGTACAGAAGGCGTTAACGTCATTATTACAGGTCACCAAGAACATGTCGTGGATTTAAAAGTTGCAGAAACTCAATTTATACAACCAGGTAAAGATGCGACTAATATTGTAGATATGTCGATTCAATTTAGAAAAAGAACTAATTCAGTTGAAATTATTGATACATCAATTAAACATGTTGAACTTTCTAGTTATCCAGAAGATAGGGATTTACTAGAGTTAACTTATTTCGACCAAAAAGCAGTACAACATTGGTCGGAACAAGATGTAACGGATATGCCTGTAGTACTAGATTATAAGCAATTAACTGACCTATATATTAAGCCACATAAATTTATTGAGTTAATTCAAAATAGTATGAGTAAAGCATTTACAGAAATAGACTTTATTTGTGCACATATTGGAAACCCATTAGGTAATGGTTTAAGAGGAGAACTCAAAGTAAAAGATATATATAAATCTTATGTTCATACAGATAAACCAGTCAAAATAAAACTGACTGGTATTGAAATTAAACGTATATTAGAAAGAACAGCAACAGCAATGTACAAAGAAGAAGGAACAATAAAGTATAACGAAGAAATTTTAGAGCCAACATTAATGACAGTTTGGAAAGGTTTCAAGTATAAAATTGACTTAAACAAACCTGTAGGAAATAGAGTTGAACTTTATAATATAAATCTAGAAGACAGTTTTAATGTAATCATGACAGATTACTTATTTAGACATGTTAATAAGATTATTTCAGAATCAACATATGAAAGATCTAAAAAAACTGTGATTGAATATATGGTAGAAGAAATAGGGGAAACTAAAGGTAAATTCGAGCTAGAACATGATTTTGAAATTGAATAATAAGACATGTCGAGTTCGAAAGAGCTAGTTGAATATTTCTTAATCGTTAACCGACAAAAAAATAAACAAAGTAAGTAAATAAATATAAAAATTGTTAATATTTGGTATTTTTTTGCGCTGACTCCTTCGGGAAAAGCATGATTCGAAGACTACAGGCTGAGAACATGCCCGCGGAAAGCATGCGCATAAAAAAATGCCGGCAAAGTCTAAGACTTTGTCGACACTCTGAATCCAAACACGGCTGTGTTTGGATTTTTTAACTAAATATTATTACAAGTATAATTATTGCTGCTACTTGAGCGATATATGAAGTTACGATTCTTTTAGTGTAGAAATATAAAGTAGATAATATTAATTGAGCTAAAAATATAAAAATGAATATAGCGAAATTACCTAAATATAAAAATAGTGAACTAGAAGCAAAAGCACTTACAACGATTGCAACAATAGGTCGTGACAA
The DNA here is from genome assembly GCF_022386375.1 of Mammaliicoccus sp. K-M42. Taxonomy (NCBI): domain Bacteria; kingdom Bacillati; phylum Bacillota; class Bacilli; order Caryophanales; family Staphylococcaceae; genus Mammaliicoccus; species Mammaliicoccus sp. K-M42. The sequence continues at coordinate 14,822 of NZ_JAJNIS010000019.1, forward strand.
TTTAAGTTGTAGTTGATTTTGTAATATCGTTCTAATATAAAGCTCGTGACAAGGTATCGCAATAACAATTGTTACTAACATTTGCCATTTATAAAAAACGCCTGCGTGCATTAATTCTTTTAATAATGATGCATACGATAAACCATTATAAATTTGGGATAATAAAAGTTGAAGTATAACTAATAATACTGCACCAATTAAACCATATCCTATTGATTGTAATAATCGTTTAGACTTAATCTCGCGTTGATAAAAGACATAGCTAATGCCTGCAATCATCATAATGCCAGTATATAAGTACCAGAATACTTCTTTTTCACCTTGCATTAAAAATAAAATAAAGTGAAAAATAATAAAACTCGATATGAACCATATTAATTGAGGATTAATTTGTTTTTTCACTATTATCCCTCTTCAGAAATTATAGTATAACGCTTGTGATTTACTACAGTTTTTTCAGGTAGTTCTAAACTTTCAAAGTTATCCATGATTGTTATGTCTACTATAACTGAGTTTTCATTAATCTTTTCAACTCTACCTCTTAAGCCATCTTGAAATTCTATGATATTTCCAACTTCTGCGATTGTCATGATATTCCTCCTAAATAATACTATGAAATATTATACTAAATAACGGTTCAATTATAAAGTAATAATAAGATATACATCTATTTTATCACAAACATATCATTCATATTATTATTTAAACATATGGTAATATTAAAGTAAGGCAACAAGGGGAAAAATAAGGAGGAAATATAAATGAAATTTGTAAGTAATAATGGAATAAACGATCCAATGATCAATTTAGCAATGGAAGAATATGTACTTACTTCTCTTCCTAAAGATGATAGTTATTTTTTATTCTATATTAATCAACCATCTATTATTGTTGGTAAAAATCAAAATACTATTGAAGAGGTAAATCAAGAGTATGTTGAAGCTAATAATATTAAAGTTGTACGAAGAATTTCTGGTGGTGGGGCAGTTTACCACGATTTAGGGAATTTGAATTTTAGTTTCGTTACGAAAGATGATGAAGATAGTTTCCATAACTTCGCAAAATTTACACAACCTATTGTAGATGCTTTAAATGAAATGGGTGTTAATGCTGAATTATCAGGTAGAAATGATATTCAAGTCGGAGAAAAGAAAATTTCTGGTAATGCAATGGTAAAACAAAAAGATAGAATGTTCTCACATGGTACTTTGATGTTAAATAGTGAAATTGAAGAAGTTGTAAATGCTTTAAGAGTTAATGAAGCAAAAATTAAATCTAAAGGTATTAAATCTATTAGATCAAGAGTTGCTAATATTCAAGAATTTTTAGAAGAACCAATGGATATTGAAACATTTAAACAACGCATACTAACTTCAATTTTCAAACAACAAGGTAGTGAAGAAGTAGAGGAGTACCATCTTACTGATGAAGACTGGGATAATATTAATGAATTGAGCAAAAATAAATATCAAAAATGGGAATGGAATTATGGGAAAAACCCTAAATACAACTTTGAAAGAAGCCATAAATTTGATAGAGGTTTAGTTCAAATAAAATTAGATGTCAAAAAAGGTATAATAGAACATGCAGCAATCTTTGGGGACTTCTTTGGAGTGGGAAATGTAAATGATATTGAAGAAGCTTTAATAGGCGTACAACATCAAAAGTCTTCTATAAAAGAAGCATTAAAAGATATTGATGCATATCATTACTTTGGAGATATAGATAAAGAAGAAATTATTAACTTAATGTTATAAAAAATAAAAGAGACGATTTTTGAATGTTTTCAAAAGTCGTCTCTTTTATGTGGTAATTTTTAAATGATAACTCACGATTGTAAATCCTCCAACTGTATTAATTCTGCACTATATTGTTCAAATAAAGTATTGTTACGATTCAAAAGTGCTTCATCGATTAAAGCCATCAATTCTCGTTTGCGATTTTCACGTAAAGCAGAATCTATAACTAGTTCTACAGATAAATCATTTAAGTTATTAACGAAAGTTTCTAAACTCTGATGCTTAACTTGAGAATATTGTTTCATTTTAAACAACCCCTTGACTTTATTTGTTAAAATTATAGCGTATTTATTTTCTAAATGCAATGAATATTCAGAAATTTTAAAAAAGTAATTCTTTTTAACGAATTTATTGATAAACTAACTTTATAATTACATTATAATTTAGTATTTATAATTTTCAAATTATTATGCTCATAGCCACATTAGTGGGGTGTGATTTATTGTGAAAATAATACTTTGAAAGTTAAACATGAGAATAAAAAGGAGATATTAATATGTATAAGCTAAAAATGTGGGACCATGTTCAGTTGTCAGCTCCAAAAGGATCAGAGGGGAAGGCGAGAAAGTTTTATGTAGATCAATTAGGATTTAATGAAGTTGAAAAACCGGAATCTTTAAAAGGTAATGGTGGAGTTTGGTTTAATATTAACAATATTGATTTGCATATCGGTATCGAAGAAGATTTTATACCTCTTAAAAAGGCACACCCTGCAATTAATGTTGAAAATCTAGAAGATTTAATTGAACACTTAACAGAAGAAAAAATAGATTTTAAGACAGATAATCGATTTCCTGGTGCTAAAAGACTACATTTATATGATCCTTTTAATAACAGGTTAGAATTTATAGAAAAACAATAGAATTTCATAAGAAAAATATTGACTAAGAATTAAATATATATTATATTTAATTCAGATAGATATAAAAGTAAAAAATTATCACTGAGAGGAGTTTGCGATGAAAAAGTATGTAATAAAACAGAATACAATGTATATAAGGGGTATTAAAGTAAATGAACACACTGTTCATACAGAGGTTTCTGAAGCAGGTAAATCACCCTTTATTATCGAACAGAGACCTCAAGAAATTATGAATCATTCCTGTCGCTTTTATGGAGAACATTTTCAAGAAAGGAAATTATTCACTAAGCGACTAACTAGTATTACTAGTAAACCTCCAATTTTAGTTTCTCCTGTAACATCCACTTATTTTTTCTGTACTCATTCCGAAAGATCTGCTGACAACACATGGATTAATTTACTCTATGTTAAACATTTCACGAAATTCAAAGGTAATAAAACTAAAATATTTCTAGAACAAGATCAGTCACTTGTATTCCCAATTTCTTTTCATGTAATTAATCATCAATATTTGAACTGTACATGTTTATATTATAAGAATCATAGAAATAATATTTTTATAAAACAGTTAAATACACCCAATATTGATTTGACGCAAGATGGTTATAGTGTGTTGGATGTTATAAAGATGTATCTTAAAAATCATCATTAGAGAGTCAAAGTGAACATTAACGGAACAAGTGCCACTAAAGTGTAAATGTTCCGTTATTTTTTTTTAAGTTTTCACTTGAAAATATTGTGATGGTTGATATAATAGTACTTGTGCTTGATTAAATCATATTAATCCACAGTAGCTCAGTGGTAGAGCTATCGGCTGTTAACCGATCGGTCGTAGGTTCGAGTCCTACCTGTGGAGCCATGGAGATGTACTCAAGTTGGCTGAAGAGGCGCCCCTGCTAAGGGTGTAGGTCGTTCTGCGGCGCGAGGGTTCGAATCCCTCCATCTCCGTAATTTTTAATAAGTTACATTAAGTAACATTACGAAAACCTTGTTAATTCAAGGTTTTTTATTTTGTCATTCTTTAATTGTGAGTGACATTTTGATATTTTTGGTCACGTCATGGTCACATTTGCACTGATTTTATATAATTGTGACTAAATATGTGTCCACTATAAGTTATTCATGGCATTTCTAAGTTTAATTGTTTCTTCTTTTTCTACTTCTTCTAATAAATGACTGTATATAGATAGGGTAGTAGTCACGTTAGCATGACCTAATCTTTTACTTATATAATGTATAGAAACCCCCTTTATGCAATAAGTAGGAACAATGAGTGTGTCTTATGCTATGCAACGTATAAGCACCAATTTGATTTTCTAAGCAAAATTTATTCAATACTTTTGTTACAGCGTTATTAGTTATTAATCCTTGTCCAGTATTGAAAATGTGACCGTCAATTTGAATTGGTCGTTCTTTTAAACTGTTAATCAAGTATTTCATTTCTTTATCGATAATAGGGATAGTCCTATCAGATGTTTCTGTTTTAGTACTGGGTAAATGTATCACATTATCTTTTGTCATTAGATCACTATATTTCAATTTTTGTACTTCCCCAAATCTCGCACCCGTAATTATCAAAATATATATGAACAAATATGACAATTCTTTTCTACCTGTTACATAATCTTTCAAATTAGCATAATTATCTACGGTCATAAATTTAGTACTTTCATGTTGTGATGATTTAATACCATATGGCTTAGCTTTATAAGTTGGGTCTTTAAATATTAGACCTTCATTAACTGCATCTTGTAATGCTGCTCTTAGACATAAATGTAATTTTTGAACGCTATTTGTAGTTCGTCCATTTTTTCTAGTGTTAAATATAAACCTTCACCATACTCTTTAAGTAATACTCTATATTTCAACTGCGTTAATTTATTAATAGGTAAGTCACCGAACTTTTCTTCAAATACTTCTATAGAAGATTTATAACGTAACATTGATTTCTCTGAAATATGCCCTTCTTTATTAACACTTAACCAACTATTATAGTAATCAACGAACGGAACGTCATTTGTTAAGTTGAAACCTTTTGTTAATTGATTATACAGTTCATTGCCTTTTTCATTTGCTCCCTTTTAGTCAAAAATCTGCCTTTTCGATAACGACTACCATTATATCTGAAATCTTATTTCCATTTTTTACCTCGTTTACTTATATTCATGTTATCTCTCCTCAAAAAATGTAAAAAATAATAAGGGTAGGATCACTACCCTAAATTTTTATTCTCCAGTTGCATATATATTCGTTGCCATCTTCGTCAATTTTAGGAACACCTTGTGATTCTTTAGGTATGGAAGGGTAGAAAGCTGAACCATGACCACCTATTCCTTTTTGAGGTTGTTCCTTTTGAGATTCATCATTAGTAGTTGTTTTAGTACGATCATATTCTTCTTTGCTAATGTCTTCTTGTTTAATTTCTTTGCTAATAGCTTCTTGCTTAACTTGGGATATTGATTGCTGACAACGTTGTTCTTCATATGCAGTATCATTCGTTGGTGTTCTGTGCATTTGGGTATTAAGTGTTTTGCATTTCTCAGATAGCCCTGTTGGTTCTTCTTGTGTAGTATTTTGATTATAAGAAGTTTGATTTTGTAAATCTTCTTCTGTTGAATGGTCAAATTTTTCTAAATCAGATAGTTTATAAATCTTATTGCCTAATTCATTACCAGTATTACCTTGTGTAGCTTTTAAAGTAATGTCGTTATTATCTTCTAGTACATAAGATACAACACCTTTAGCTTTACCATTCTTCTTAATCGTATCTGACATATTCTCGAAGTATTCTGCATATTTACAAGTTGTTGATGTTGGACCAACTTCTAATTTATTTTCAGTATTATCGTTCTCTTGATAAACTTCAATTGCAGCAATCCAAAATGCTTGAGCCGAAAAGTCTTCGTCAGTTTTGTTAGTAGCTTCATATGTGAATACAATATTTTCTTTACCGTTTGTTTCGTCACTTGCATTACGTAATTTAACATCAAGTATTTTTATGCTACCTATGTTCTCATTAACCACTTCATTTTTGAAACCTACCTTATTTTTAGTTGTTTGTAATTTTTCTTTATTTTTAGTTGTTGTTTCTTCTTTCTGTCCACAAACTGATAATGATAGTAATGATACAATTATTAATAATAAAACTTTTTTCATTACTTCCCAGGTATTAGGATAGGACACTTAGCAACATTAGATGTAACGACTAGTGATAATGGTAGAAAACAATTTATATATAGACATAACCATAATAATAGAATGTTTGTAGCCACTCTACACACTGGTGGTTCATGGGAAGAATTAACTCAAACTCAATCAGATACAGGTTGGATTCCATTTTTACTAATAAATGTTGCTGAAAGTAACACAGAATATAATGGTGAAACATCTAAAGGTTTTGATTGAGCTTATAGGATAGTCACAAATGGGAATGTGACAACTAAGACAATTAGATTAAATAGTAGAAAATTAGCACAAGGTCAAATCATTGCAAAATTACCAAGTAACTTATTCCAATATGGTCATTCATTCCCAGTGAGAGTACCGACATCAATTGTTTATTCAGGTGGGTACATTACAATTAGACCTGATGGTGAAGCTAGGTTTTATATAAATGGAGACTCATCAGGCTGGAACTCAGCTACAGGATATATCTATGGTGAATATTTATGGGTAGAATAGAAGGAAGAAAATGAAAATAGTATATTTATTTGACGGTACACCTTTTATAGCTGAGTTAAATAGCGAGGGTGAATATGTTTATCCAAATAATGAGTGGACTGAGGTAGCTCCACCTGAGGGGATATATCACACCTTAACTTTGTTAGTAAGTGGGTATTGGAAGTGTTTAATGACCAGTTTGAGAAGACTTTTGTTGTAATAGGCAATCATGATTATTATTTAATTAGCAACAGTCAGAAGAGAAAATATAAGAATTCTAGTATTTATAGGGCTGAAGAAATGGCTGAAATAATTGAAGATTTAAGCAATGTTATATTTTTTCATAGTGTATACGGAACTGGGGCACTGAAATATAACGGTAAGGTTTTTGCAGAAATTACTATGAAAAGTTTACCTAAGACTGAGGAAGAAAAATCATTCTACCAGATTATAATGAACGATAGTAAATATATAACCTCTACTCCAGAAGTTTATAATACATTTGATTTAACTTCTTACAATTATTTGAGTGATTTGAATATAGATGTGTTCATTAGTCACTATCCATTAATAAGAACATATAGCCATAATAAACATTTGAATGATGGATCATTAGGGAGTTATCTATGTGAAGTAAATGAAATGGCAGCACCAATTAATTTACTTGGTAATGTACATGAAAAAGATCAGTTATACGAAGTAGTTGGAACTAAACATTATACAAATACTTTAGGTTATCCCAATGAAAATTTGAGAAGTGTAATAAGAGAATTAAAGTGTAAATAATACGAAATATACTGTATAAAATTAAAAATCTATAATATTAATAGTTCTGAATTATAACAAATTATTCAATAAATATATGAAATTCACTATTTTTTGTTGAATTCTATCAAAATATATTGTAACGTAATATTATAAAATCGAAATATAAAATATGAATTCGATTTTACAATATTAAAAGGTTTAAAGCATAATAAAATTTCACTTATAAAGGAGGCAATATGTATAAAAAAATATGTTTGTTTTTAATTGTATTGTTAGTTAGTTTCTCTATTTTGTTTTATTCTGTAATAAACTCATTAGGACATAATGTTTTAAGTTTCGACACTAGATTAGACTCAGAATTAGAGGAGATTCTACCACAACAATGGGGGTTTTATAGCAAAAATCCTAGAACTACAGATTTGGTTTATTTTAAAGTAGATGGTAATGATTTACTATACCCTAATGCAAGACTTGGTAATTTATGGGGTATTGATAGGAAGGCAAGAGCTCAAGGTACAGAAGCAGGCGGAATATTTGAAAAACTATCTTCTAAAAATAAGATAAAGAAAACTGATGTTTTTTATAGTGATTTAAAAGAAGAAATTAAACATGAACCATACATACAAGTAAAAAATGATGACACTTTTCAATCGTTAAAAGGTAAATATATTTTCTTCACTGGAGAAATCACTCCATATGCATGGGCAAAGAATACAAATGACCGCTATATTGTTAAAAAATATGTGAAAGTGGATATACAATGAAAAAAATTTATTATGATTTGTACAACAAATTAAAAATTAGTCCATACTCTCCAATATTAGGAGTGGTTAGAAGTGTTATTGCTTTTTCTTTATTATTAACTTTAACTTTAAATTCTAGTAACACATTATTTAAACCGATTTCTCAAGAAACAGATATTATTAATTGCAACTATAAAGAATTTACAGCATTTTGCTCAATGAATCACGATACTTATTTTGATATTAATATAACAAAGTATGTTGTTATCATTTGCTTAATAATGATAATTATAGGATATCTTCCTCAATTAATGGGAATTCTCCATTTTTATATAGCATATAGTGTACAAAATACAATGTCTATTGTTGATGGTGGAGATCAAGTGGCTATGGTAATGACCTTTTGGTTAATGTTAATATCACTATTCGATAACAGAATTAATCATTGGCATAAGAAGTCAAATGGGTGGGAGAACAATAAAGTAATTGGTTGGGGTTTGATTACTGCGCTTAATGTTCAAATCTCATACTTATATTTAAATTCAGCAGTAACAAAAATGAAAAATAAAGAATGGTTAGATGGAAGTGCGGTATATTACTATTTAAATGATAATTTATATGGGCTACCTAGACCACTTTATAATTTATTTGACTTTGCTTTAGAAACTCCAATAGTGGGTCTTATAACTTGGGGTACTTTAATTTTACAGTTATTAATTTTTGCTTCTATATTTTCAAGTTATAGATTCAAAAAGATTGTTTTTTATTTAGCAATATTTATGCATGAAATTTTCGCACTATTTATGGGACTTGTTTCATTTTCAATTGTTATGTTAGCAGTCTTAATTTTTTATTTTCACATTTATGATGACAAAAGAAAAGAGGGAAAATATGAAAAATTATCTTAAATTAATAATAAGTTTAGTAGTTTGCTTGACATTTTGTTTACCAAAAGAAACGAATAAAATGGAAGCAGCTACCCAATATTCTGGTGAAGAACTGTTTTCTGGTATATATTTTGGTGATGGAGAAGTAGGGAAGCTTTTTCCAGAAGTTTGGGAAAAGTCTGACTTGAAAGATTTTAGTAAGAATCCAGAAGTTAAGGAAGCAATTAAGAGTATAATTAGCGAACTAGAAAAAAATGAAAAAGGATATTTTGAAAACTTTAGAAAAACAGTTACGAGTGGCAATCATATTAAAGTGAAAAATCAATTGAATAAAACTAACTCAGATATTCAAAAATTAGTTGAAGCTAGTAGTTCAAATGGAGAAGTTCAAACAGAAGCTATTAAACCGGGATTTGTAGTTGCTCTTGGATACGCATACGTTGGTGTTACTCATATTGCAGCTGCATTAGCCTTAACGGTAGTTGCGGCAGGTACAAAAGTTTATGTTGGGGCTAGTAAAAAAAGAAGTGCAAGTAGTGCAAGTGCTGAAAAAATTGATCAATTAACACAAGACGAGTATGTTAATTTAATTGTTGAGAGGGTTAAATGATTATGCTTGATATAGTAATTGCTATAATATGTATTATCGTTTCGTTATTGTTAGCTATCTATATATCATACTCAAAGAATCTGAAAATTATCGCCTCAATTGATCATGAAAAAATTAAGGCAGAAAATAAAAATAAAATAGCTTATATTTTTTCAATTTGTTTAGTGATAGGAACAATTTTTATTGCGATGGGTTATATAATTAACGATTTCAACTTTTATTTATCTATGTTAATGATTTTAATTGGTTTTGTAATATTAGCAATGTTCTACGTTATTTTCTTCAAATTTAATAAGTGATTTTTTTAGAATTATATTATTTGATATACCTAAAAAATGATAGTATGAAATAAAAAAGGAGTCTTAATTACGACTTCTTTTTTATTTATGATATAAGGAGAAAGAAATTAAATGAAAAACAAATTAATTCTATATGATGCTGATTGTCTAGTATGTAATAGATTTATAGATTTTGTTATAAAAAATGATAAAAGAAATGACTACTATATTATTGATAATTCAAAAGAAACAATTTCTTTTCTACATAATTTTGATATTAAAGTAAAAGATGTTGATTCGATAAGAGTGATTGATGATAATAAAATACTATATTATTCAGATGCTGTGATTGATATTGTTAGTAATGTTAAATATAAAAGATTTAGTTATTTTAAGTGCATACCAAGATTTTTAAGGAATGGTTTATATAAGCTATTTGCAAGAAATAGGAAATATTTTCAAAAAAGTGCATGTAATTTACCATTAGAAAAAGATTTAAGTAAAATTCTTTCTGTAAAAAATGACAGAGAAAAGTTTGAAAAAATACTAGGTAATGGCTCTAAAGCTTTTCAAAAGAACTCTATTTAGAGTAGAAATTTGAGTCATATTCTTTTATAAAAGAAATACATACTAGCCTATGTATGTGAGTTTTCAACGAGTTCGTACAAACTATACAAAACTCCAGTCTAACGGAAATTAGATTGGGGTTATTTTAATTAATTTCTATTAAACAATCTATGTTTATCTTAATTACTTCTTCATCTTTAATTATTTCTAGTTTATTTCGTTCACTATCAATCTTATTAATTTCACATTCGATTGTTTTATAATAATCATTATCCCAATATTTAATTGTTGCTGGTGGGTCATAAATTAATTTTTGTGCTAAGATATTATTTAAATCTCTCTTAGCCATTTCATCTAGTATTGGTTTATCTACTTTACTTTGGTTCTTAATATGCTGATTGATGATTTCATATTGTTGTGGAACACTAGCAAACGGTTGCCACTTAATAACTTTACGACCTTGAGGTATGTTTGATTTTAGATATTGTTTAGGAATCTTGCGATAGTCCGTTTCGTAGCAATAAGGCTCAGGCATACTGGGATTTATCACTTTCATTTTAAACACCTTCTATTTGTTAGTAGTTCTGTTATACGAACAAGTGTTCTATTTTGTGAAGTAATACTATTGATATTATTTTGGTCACAAGTAGGTCACAAAAACACTGTAACAATGGTTGATACAAGGTTTTGAGAATCCCTCCATCTCCGTCATATAGTCTGTAACCGTTATGGTTGCAGGCTTTTTTTGTATGTGTAATGATTTTATAAGTGTATAATGAAGCTAAATATAAACTGAAAAGGGGATTTTTATGAGTGTTAATTTAAAGTTAATGCAAGAGCATGAATTTAAAAATTTTTACGAAATTTCTCTTAAAGAGTATGCGGATGAACAGGTGAAGAATGGCACATGGGATAAAGATGAAGCTGACAGTAAAGGTAGAGCGTATTTTGAAAAATTATTACCAAAGGGTTTGAATACGGAAGGTCATAAAATTTTCAATGTACATTCAGATAATGAAAAAGTTGGTATTTTATGGTTACATATTTTTGAAAAAGATAATACATTGAAAAGTTTTATTTATGATATAAAAATAGAAGAAATACATAGAGGAAAAGGGTTAGGGAAAGAAACGATGCAAGCTTTAGATAAATATTGCAAAAGTCATAAAATTGAAAGCATAAAGTTACATGTGTTTGGCCACAATAAAATTGCTTATTCATTATATGAAAAAATGGGATTTGAAACAACGAACTATTATATGGAGAAAAAATTATAGAAAACAAGTAGCGGAGTGATTGTGTTGTTGAAGTTAAAAGAAGCGCGTAATGTGTATTTAAAAGGTGGAAGTGAAGCTGTATTGTTATTACATTCTTTTACTGGAACAGTACGAGATGTAAAAGAATTGGCGACCTCATTAAATGAAGTTGGATACACTTGCTATATACCAGCGTATAAAGGACATTGCTTAAGTGTCGAGTCATTAATGAAATATAATACAGATGATTGGTGGCAACAAGCTCAGGATAGTTATCAATTTTTAGTAGATGAAGGCTATAAAGATATAAATGTTCTCGGTGTGTCTTTAGGAGGATTAATGTCTCTTAGACTAGCTGAAACGTGTGATATTAAAAAATGTCTAGTCATGTCAGTACCTAATAATCGCACAAGTGCCGATATAAAACGAAGACTATACAGTTATGGGAAAAGAATTAATCAAATTCAAAATTTAGAAACTGAAGAAAGTGAAAGACAACTTGCTTTAATTGATGATTATAATGAAGGTGCACATGTTTTTACGGAATTTATTGAGAATACAATGAAAAATTTGAAATCTATTCAAATACCAATTTCTATAATGTATGGTGAACGAGATCAAATAACTTATCAAAAGAGTGCAGAACATATTTATCGAGAAGTAGGAACGCATAATAAATTGCTTACTTCTTATGAAAAAGCCACGCATCTTATGACACGTAGTGCTGATAAGGACAAAGTAGAAAAAGATATTATCCGATTTTTAAATAATTAATTAAATTATACGAAAATGCTTTATTTTTGTATAAAAAAAAGATTAGTAACGATTTTGTAAAGTGCTGACGCCTGAGGGAATAGTATGCGTGAGAGACTACAGGCTCGAACCATACCCTCTGGCAAATGCACGAACAAAATTGTAAGATAAAAAAATAAGCATATCACTGTAAACTTTAAAAAATCAGTTTAGTGATATGCTTATTTATTTTGAGTTAGTATTTTTGTCCGAGATCGTTTTTTAAATAATTATAAGCCGCCTAATATGCCACTAATATAAACACCAAGTGCTAATAATAAACCAAATATTGTATTTGTTTTACCTGTTGCTGCCATCGCAGGCATCATTGTTTGCGGTGTATCGTTCTTATTAAAGCGACGTACTGCTTTAATTGGGAATGGTGCTGAAATAAGCACTAATAACCATAATATTGATCCATAAGGCTTGAATAATGCTAAGTAAATGACAAACACATATGAGAAAATGTATAAAATAGCCATAGTCATAATTGAAATTCTTTTTCCGACTAAGATAGCATACGTTTTTCTACCACTTTGTTTATCTTTTTCTCGGTCTCTAATGTTGTTAGCTAAGTTGATTAATCCGATTGTGATAGATACAGGTATACTTAATAATGCTGGATAAAAACTTAATGTACCAGTTTGTATGTAGAATGAGATCATTACAATTACGAATCCCATAAAGAAACCGGCGAATATTTCTCCAAATGGTGTCCATGATATAGGATAAGGTCCACCAGTATAGAAATAACCAATAGCCATACAAACGAGTCCGATTGGTATTAATAACCATGTACTTTGCATGCAAATATATATACCTAAAATTACTGCGATTATATAAAATGCTATGGCTAAGTTATATACGGATTTTGGTGACATACCGTTTCGTACAATAGCACCACCAATACCAACAGATGTATGATCATCTAAGCCACGTTTATAGTCGAAATACTCATTAAACATGTTTGTTGCAGCTTGTATTAATATGCTTGCTAATAACATAGCTAATACTACTGAAATTTTAATGGATGCTTCAGCACCTGTTAAAAATATCTTTGATGCCGCTGTTCCTAGCAATACTGGTACAAATGAAGCAGTAAGCGTATGTGGCCTCATTAAATGATAATATTTTTTTATGCCTGAATGCTGTGATAAATTTTGTGACATTTATTTACCTCTTATTTATTAATATTTTTGACAGTATTAGTATATGCTTTCGACATCAATTGGTCAATCACTGTATTTGTGTAATATTTTAATATATATTCTATTTATAAAGTACAATATTAACGCATGTTATGTTAAAAAATGATAAAATAAGAAGATAGATATTTTTCGGAAAGAAGTGGAAATGTAATGGCCTTGAGGACCGATTTGAAGCAAAAAATGATTTCTGAAATCGATGGAAATAAAAATTATATTTCAGTTGAAATTGAGCTTCAATATCAACCAGATTTAATCCATTTATTAAGGGAAGAAATCAATTATATTGGACAACGTTTTTATTACAAGTCAAAAGATTTCAAATTAGAAATGTGTGGTATCGGCTATTTATTAGAAGCTAGATACTCACATTTAGAGCACGATGAAATTTATGAGTATTGGCAAAATATTAAAGAACAGTTAAATACGGTAATTATGCATGATGATAAACATCATTTGAAATTCTTTGGAGGATTTCAATTTTCAGAGCATTCTTTAACTAATGAGTGGAAAGATTATGGAATGAGTCATTTTGTTTTACCAAAATTTTTGATTACAAAAGAAAATGGTCGTTGTTACTTAACATATACTGACGATAACAATAAATTTGATATAGAAAATATTGAACGCATATTAAATGCTATCGATTCAAAAGCTCAAACGGGAGTATTATCAGAACCTTCAGTTGTAGAAAATAAAGACATTCAAAGTGAAGAATGGAAAGATTTAGTAACAAAAGTTGTATCATTGATGAATGAGTCAGTTGCATTGCAAAAAGTTGTATTATCTCGAAGAAGAAAAATTGAATTTCAAGATGATGTTAATGTTGAAGATGCTTTGCAAAGATCTCTTGATAGCAATGAATCTAGCTATTTATTATTATTTGAATCTGGTAAATCACAATTCATATCACAAACACCTGAACAACTTTGTCAAATAGATAATGGCAAATTATATACCAATGCAATAGCTGGAACAATTATTAGAACTGAAGATGAAAGTGAAAATAACAAATTAAAAGCTGAACTTTTAAATGATTCTAAAAATCAATTCGAACATCGTTATGTTGTGGATAGTATTATTCATGATATTCAATCGTTTACTAAACAATTGGAATACGATAAAAAGCCAACGATTTTAACAAATAAACATTTATATCATTTATATACAAAGATACAGGCAGATTTATTATCCGAAAATGTTTTAGAAATCGTAAATCAATTACATCCTACGCCTGCTCTTGGAGGATTTCCAAAGGTAGAAGCTATTAAATTTATTGAGCATGAAGAATTTGGCACTAGAGGTTTCTACGGTGCACCTTTAGGTTATATTGATTTAGATAATAATGGGGAATTTGTTGTTTCAATTCGCTCAATGCTTGTAAGAGGAAATGCAGCAACATTATATTCTGGTTGCGGCATCGTTAAAGATTCGAATGCAATTTCAGAATTTGAAGAAACAGATTTAAAATTCAAACCAATGTTAAAAGCGCTAGGAGTGATGTAGATTTGAGTACACATACTGAAAGTTTAACAAAACAAGTGTTTACATTTGTTTCTAAATTATACGAATATGGTGTTGATGATGTCGTAATTAGTCCAGGGTCAAGATCTACGCCACTTGCGATTGCTTGTGAGAGACACCCTCATATTAAAACGTGGATACATCCCGATGAAAGAAGTGCTGCTTTCTTCGCATTAGGTATAATCAAAGCAAGTCAGAAACCAGTTGCGATCATTTGTACTTCAGGTACAGCAGCTTCAAATTATACACCTGCAGTTTCAGAAGCATTTATAAGTAGGTTACCACTTGTCGTTGTGACGAGTGATAGACCACATGAACTTAGAAATGTTGGTGCACCACAAGCAATTAATCAAATTAATATGTTCCAAAATTTCACTAAGTTTCAATTTGATATGCCTATTGCAGATGAAACTGAAGGTACAATCAATGCAATAAACATGAATATGATAAAAGCTGAAAAACATTTCGTAGGACCACAAAGAGGTCCTGTACATTTTAATTTTCCATTTAGAGAACCGCTTATTCCTAATGTGAAACTTAGAAGATATTTATCTTCTAAGAGAAAAATAGCAACGAAATACCAAAAATCAATTGATTTTTCAAATATACAAACATATATTGAGAAACCACGTGGAATCGTCGTAGTAGGAGATACACAAGGGCAAGATTTATCACAAATTTTAACTTATTCAGCCATTCATAATATACCTATTTTGGCAGATCCATTGAGTAATTTAAGAAAGTTAAATCATCCAAATGTTATTGCTACTTATGATGCACTTTTTAAAGGTGGTTTAAGTATAGAGCCACAATTTATTATAAGAGTTGGACAACCAGTTGTTTCTAAACATTTAAATAATTGGTTAAAAGATGTTAAATGTCCACAAATACTCGTACAAAATAATGCTACACCAGATGCTTATCCAAAAGTACCAACACTTTCTGTAGAGTTAAGTCCAAATGACTTCTTTAGACAGGCACAAGATGTGACGCCAACTCAAAATAAAAATTGGTTAGAAAAATGGATCACTATGGATAAAGAAGCTAGAGCATTAATAGAAAAGTATATTCAAGAAGAAACTGACGAAGGTGCTGTTGTAGGCAGTTTATTGAAAAAAATGTCTTCAAAAGATACTGTTTTTGTTGGTAATAGTATGCCAGTTAGAGATGTAGACACATTCAATTTAGATTCTAAAGCTGAAATTGCAGCTAATAGGGGTGCTAATGGCATTGACGGTGTTGTATCAACTGCTTTAGGGATGTCTGTTTATAAAAAAGTAACATTAGTTATTGGAGACATTTCGTTCTTCCATGATATGAACGGATTAATAATGAGTAAGTTGCATGATTTAGATATTACCATCGTATGTTTGAATAATAATGGTGGGGGCATCTTTAATTATTTAGCACCGAAAGATGAAGCGCCAGAGCATTTTGAAAAATTATTTGGAACGCCTTTGGATTTAGATTTTCAACATGTTGCTCATTTATATGAATTAGGATATGAAAAATTTGAAGATGTGGCTGAGTATAAAAGACAAACTTTACCTCAATTTGGTTCATATTTATATGAAATTTTAACGAATAGAGAAGAAAATACAGAAACACATAGAGAACTATTTGAAAAGATGAAAGGTATACAATATGTTAACTCACCACGTTAAGCAGTTAGATATTGATAAACCTACAATTTTATTGTTACATGGATTTATTAGTGACCATACAACTTTTCATTTAGTTGAAGATGCAATTATCAAACAAGGTATTAATGTGATATCTATAGATTTACCAGGTCATGGTGATGATAAATCAAGTTATGATAAACAATGGTCTATGGAATTTATTGCAGATAAGATTAAAGAATTGATTGCACATCTAGAATTAAAGACGGTCTATTTACATGGATATTCAATGGGTGGACGTGTTGCATTAAGCTTTGCAATTCAATATCCTGAATGGTTAAATGGTCTTATTCTAGAAAGTGCAAGCCCTGGTATAGAAAATAATAAAGATAAGCTTAATCGAATAGAAGTAGATAAAACTAGAGCTGAATATATACAAAATATCGGGATGACAAAGTTTGTAGAAGAGTGGTCACAATTATCCTTATTTGAAAGTCAGTCCATTCTTTCCCATAAAGAAAGAAATCGGATAAAGAAAATGAGACTCTCTCAATCTCCCGGTGGATTGAGTAAAGCTTTAATTGATTATGGAACAGGTGCTCAACGATCTTATTGGGATAAATTAAATGATCTTGATTTACCTACATGTATTATAGTAGGTGAGAAAGATAAAAAGTTTATAGAAATAGGTAAACGAATGCACGAATGTATTAAAAATAGTAAATTTCAAATTGTTAATGATGCTGGGCACACAATTCATGTGGAACAACCAGAAAAGTTTGATACAATAATAATAGAATTTATTTTAGGAGGCAAATTATGTCAAGACAATGGGAAACTTTAAAAGAATATAAAGAAATTAAATATGAATTTTTCGAAGGTATCGCAAAAATCACAATAAATCGTCCAGAAGTACGTAATGCATTTACGCCATTAACAGTACAAGAAATGATTGATGCATTTTCTAGAGCAAGAGATGACCAAAGAGTTGGATCTATTATCTTAACAGGTGAAGGCGACTTAGCATTTTGTTCAGGTGGAGACCAATCAGTACGTGGACACGGTGGTTATGTGGGTGAAGATCAAATCCCTAGATTAAACGTATTAGACTTACAACGCTTGATTCGTGTTATTCCTAAACCAGTAGTAGCAATGGTTAGAGGATATGCAATCGGTGGTGGTCACGTATTGCATATCGTATGTGACTTAACAATCGCAGCTGAAAATGCAAGATTTGGACAAACTGGTCCTAAAGTAGGTTCATTTGATGCTGGATATGGTTCAGGTTATTTAGCAAGAATCGTTGGACATAAAAAAGCTCGTGAAATTTGGTTCTTATGTCGTCAATATGATGCAAAAGAAGCAATTGATATGGGACTTGTTAATACAGTAGTGCCATTAGACAAAATAGAAGACGAGACAGTGCAATGGTGTAAAGAAATGATGCAACACTCACCAACAGCATTACGCTTCTTAAAAGCGGCAATGAATGCAGATACAGATGGATTAGCAGGATTACAACAATTCGCTGGCGATGCAACATTGTTATATTATACTTCAGACGAAGCAAAAGAAGGTCGTGATGCATTTAAAGAAAAACGTCAACCAGACTTCGATCAATTTCCTAAGTTTCCTTAATATAGATAGGGAGTGGGACAGAAATCTAATTTTATAAAAAAGATTTCGTAGTCCCACCCCGGCAAGGATGACTAGGATTGAAAAAGCTTGATATAAGCGCATGTTCAATCCAGTCATCTACTGCCAATACAATGATAAGAGGCAGGGACAATTAATTTGTCCCTGCCTCTATTTTGTTATTATTGATCTTTATAATAAATGCTTCTTAATAACTTGTTCGATTATGGTTGGTATTTCTTCAAAGGCACTTTTCATATTGATTCTTTCAGTAACTTGATGTGCATCTTTTCCAATTGGACCGATATTAATAACAGGCGCACTTATCTCTTTAATATCGTTAAATGGAATAAAGTAAGATTCGTTAAATACGGGTGTTTGGTTAATATAACTTTCAAAGCCTAAATCATCTAGTCGATATTTTGCATAGCTTAAATCACTAATACCATTAAAGAAATATTGTCTTTTAGAAACTCTATTAAATTTAGATAATGAAAGATCACTAACAGTTTCTACTATTTCATCTATGAATGGATCTTCTGATGAGTGTGCAGCTGGATAATAAGGTGGTGCAAAGAATGTAATAACACTAGGGCCGAGTCCTTTTAACATATGCATGAAGCGGTCAGTAATTTCTATTGATTGCGCTCTTTCATCATGAATTTGCTCAATGACTTCTTTTATTAGATATTTAATATGTGCTTCACCAAATTCTTTAATTGCTAAATCTTTTAATTCTTTATAGCTTAAAACATTTATAGATATATTTTTATTGAAACCTTCAGATTTTAATTTATCTTGAAAGGTTTTTTCGCAAATTGATACAGCATCTTTTACTACATCATTAAATATTGTGAAGACATCTTCTGCATTTCTATTAAATAAAAATACATTATATAAAGCAACTGTTCGAAATGGTGTTTGTACATCATAATGGTCTTTAATATCTCGACTCATTAGTGATACTGGAAGTGGTGTCACTTCGTTTTTATAATGTTCTTTAAAAAGATTGCTATATTCCATCTTACTATTGATAAAGCTTTGTATATAATTTGAACTGATGCCATTTAAAGGCTGTCCTACATGTGTTTCTTTACCATAACAAAGTGCAGATGGCATAATTTTACCTATTGTGCCTGAATAAACATAATGGTTATCATCATGTTCTGCTTGTGAAAATGTAGGCTCACTGTTTAAATGTAAAGCTATTTCTAAATTATCTTCTTTTCTAATTTGATTGATTCTTTCAACAGCTTTATGCATGCCTAAAGATTCAACTTCTTCATCTGGAACTGAAACAACGATAATATTGATGTCCCATGACTCTTGTATTGCTTTTTCAATTAAAGACATATGTATCATTAGACCAGGTTTCATATCCATAGAGCCACGGCCAAACAAATAATTATCCGAACTGAGATCTTCTTTAGCATTTGAAGATAAATATTTACCATCTTCACGAAAAATATCTGTTATATTATCCATATCAAATGCTTCACTTTTATATTCACTATAATCGTCTATGCCAACAGTATCAAAATGACTAATACATATGAGCGCTTTTTTAGTTTTTGGTGCTTTATAATATGCAAGTACTGCATGTCGACCATCCCCAGTCGGTTGCAAAATCACTTGTTCATTATTATTTTTGAAATAATCGAGTTTTAAATATTGTTCTTTTAAAAAGTATGGAAATGTTCTTTCGCCTTCTGAATGTGTAATGGAATCATGTTTAACCAAGCTTTTTAATAAATTTCTTCGAGTTTCAAATGTTTGCCATAAAAAGTTCATTGAAATTCATCCCCTTTAAAATAGTTCTTGAATCATTCTTTCCAATCTATTTAAGCCTTCTTCAAGCGCTTTAATGTTGTATGCATAAGAAATTCTTATATATCCTTCACCAATATGAGTGAAAGCTGAACCAGGCACAATTGCAACGTGATAATCTTCAAGTGCTTTCATACAAAATTCATAATCACTTATACCAAATTGAGAAATTTTAGGAAAAATATAAAAAGCTCCTTGAGGCTTTTCGTTCAGAATAAATCCCATATCAATTAAACGTTTATATATGTAATCGCGACGTTCAATATATGCTGAGTTCATTTCTTTAGGTGAGTCAACAGCATTAGTAAGTGCTTCTATTGCAGCGTATTGACTCGGTACATTTGCACAAATACAGTTATATGCATGCACAAATGTCAGTTGTTTCATCACATACTCAGGTCCTAGTAGAAATCCGATTCGTAAACCAGTCATAGAGTGAGATTTGCTTAATCCGCCTAACAATATACACTGGTCTTTAATAGCATCATATGAAGCAAATGAGGTATGTTGTTGACCAAACGTATTTTCAGCATAAATTTCATCACTTACTACATAGATTGGATAATCTTTGAACACATTAACCAGTGATTCAACTTCATATTGATTTAACGTAATACCAGTAGGATTGTTTGGATAATTCAATAAAATGGCTTTAGTTTTATCTGTAATATGAGATTTTACTAATTCAGGTGTTATTTTTAAACCGCTTTGGGTAGTATCTATGTATATAGGTTTAGCTCCTAATAATTCAATTAATGGAACATAGCCAGCGTATACAGGTGAGGGAATTAACACTTCATCTCCTTGTTCAAGTATACCTCTCAACGTAGTATCAAGCGCTTCACTAGCACCATTAGTAATTAATATTTCATTCGTATTAAAATTTGAACTGAATCGGTTTTTATAATAAGATTGGACGACTTTCCTTAGTTCTAACAATCCGGCATTATGAGAATAAGTCGTAAAGTTACGATCAATAGCTTGTTTCATTGCATCTTTAACACTTGTTGGCACTTTGAAATCAGGCTGACCAACTGTTAAGTTAATGACATCATCAATTTCAGGTATACGGTTGGAGATAGCTCTTATTCCAGATACTTGAAGTTGAGATGCAAATTTATTTAATGGTAATTGCATTTTTTTCACCTCTTCAAAACGATAATTTTATTATAACGATAAAAAGAGAACAAATAAATGAATATAGCAAAAATTTTGAAAACGTATTACAATAAGAGAAACATTACAATAATAGGGGATGTTTATATGGTGAACTTAACAAATATGAATCAACGATTAAAGTTATTACTTTCATTAAATATTTTTGAATGGTTACCACATCCAACTTTTGTACTTATACAAAATAATGATGAACAATGGATGATATCGTTTGAAGAAGATTCAATACATATATGTAGAGCAGAAGCTCAGTTACCACATTTTCATCGATATTACTTTGGACAAGATAATCGCCTTATTAAAAATGCACAATTTCATATTAAATTTAAATCAAAAGAAGAGCTCTCACTTGATGAAAGAAAATTTGTTTCAGATTTTATGCAACCAACAGCTAAAAAAGAAAATCCTATATTGTTTATACAATCAGACACACCTTATACTCAAGAGTGGATTGATTATTTAACTTATTTATTAAGTGCGAGTTATGAAGTGTTAGAAAACTTATATAATAATAATCACGAACTAGCACCCGTAACGCATAAACATGTTCAAATACCAGCATATCTATTAAATCAAGAAGATAAATATATCGGAACTATTTCATATGAATCATTACTTAGGTAAAAATTGAATATAGTTTTAACTATAAAAGAGGGTAGGACAAATTAATTTGTCCTATCCTCTTAGTCATTAGGAGCCCCATATTCACACAAGTCAGTAGAAGTGTAAGCAAGGGTAGCCATATTTACATAAGTTGAGAGAAGTGTAAGCAAGGGTAGGTATATTCATACAAGTTGAGAGAAGTGTAAACAAGGGTATCTATATTCACACAAGTTGAGGAAAGTGTAAGTGATTTTTATAAGAAAAAAGAGCAGAAATTCATTTTTAAAAATGAATTTCTGCTCTCAGAGTGTCGACAAAGTCTTAGACTTTGTCGGCATTTTTTTATGCGCATGCTTTCCGCGGGCATGTTCTCAGCCTGTAGTCTTCGAAACATGCTTTTCCCGCAGGAGTCAGCGCAAAAAAATACCAAATATTAACAAATTATTTTATAATATAGATGAAATTTTATTTAGGAGTTGATTCTATGTTAAATAAATCTACTGATAAGCGCGACCAATATGAAATGATTTCTGTTTCTGAATTGGTACCTAAAAATCATTTGTTAAGAAAAGTTGATAAAGTATTAGATTTAAACTTCGTTTATGACCTTGTAGAAGATAAATACTGTTTAGATAACGGGCGCCCTTCTATTGATCCCGTAATATTAGTCAAGATATTACTTATTCAAAGATTATTTGGCATAAAATCAATGAGACAGACTATCAAAGAAATTGAGACAAACGTAGCTTACCGTTGGTATTTAGGCTTCAGCTTTCTTGATAAAGTACCACACTATGGTACTTTCAGTAAAAATTATACAAGACGATTCCATGATACTGACTTGTTTGAACAAATATTCGAGAGAATATTACAAATTGCGATTAAGCATAATTTAATTGACCACTCAACATTATTCATTGATTCAACGCATATAAAAGCTAATGCGAATAAAAATAAATATATTAATCAAGTTGTGAAGAAAGATACATTACATTTCCAAGAAGAACTTAATAATGAAATCAATCAACAAAGGTTATCACAAGGAAAAAAGCCTTTAAAAAGTAAGAAGAAGGAGGAATTTAAAAACAAGAAAGTCAGTACTACAGATCCAGATGCTGGCTATTATGTTAAAGGTGAAAGAGAGAAACAATTTGCGTATAGCCTACATAGTTGTGTAGATAGAAATGGTTTTATAATTGATCAACATGTGACACCTGGAAATGTTCATGATAGTACACAGTTGAAACCTATGGTTGAAAGATTAGAAGAAAAAAATATGTTACCAATCACATTAGCAGTAGATTCCGGATACAAAACACCATTCAATGCTCATTATTTACTTGGAAAATCAATTGTACCTGCAATGCCATATACAAGACCAAAAGGAAAACCAGGAATATTTAAGTCTAAAGAATTTATTTATGATGAATATTACGATAATTATATTTGCCCGAATGATGAAGTACTTACTTTTAAAAGAACGATGCCAACAGGTCATAGATTATACAAATCGAATCCGATTAAATGTAAATCATGTCCACTATTAAATAAATGTACGGAAAGCAAAACCTATATTAGAGAAATCCGTAGACATGTTTGGCAAGATGATTTAGACATAATCGAAGATTTAAGGTTTATAGATACAATTAAAAAAGCATATAAATTAAGAAGTCAAACAGTAGAAAGACGATTTGGCGATGCAAAAGAACAGCATGGTATGAGATGGACTAGATATAGAGGTATTAAAAAAGTATCCATGGACACCACGCTTATTTGTGCTGCCATGAATCTTAAAAAGTTGGCGATGTGGCTCGTAAAAGAGCCACAAACAGCCTAGTTTAAACGCAGTTTAAGCTTAAATTTAATAAAACATACTTATTAAAACAAAAAAACAAACTGAACTTATAAATTTAAGTTCAGTTTGTCCACAGTCTGAGAGCAGAAATTCATTTTTAAAAATGAATTTCTGCTCTTTTACTTATTTATTTTTTTTAGGTGGTTTTTTTAAATTAACAACTGGATTAGCATAATGTCTAACTATATCACTACTGAAGAAGTACACAATTGTTATTGTAATAAGCACAATTGCTACCCATACATACGGTTGATCTAATAACATTCTATCCCAATCTTTAGAACGGAATAATCCAACGAATAGTCCATGAAGTAAGTAAATAAACATTGTTCTTGAACCAATATAAGTTAATGGTAATTTTCGTTCTGGTATTAAATTCATAAAACTTAAAGTTGAAACAAAGATAACAACGTAAATAAATAATCTCTTCAATGCACTGTAAACATCAACATCGCCTTCGAGTGCTGAATATGGTTTACTTCCGAATAACCATTCAAAGTTATAGTCAGTTAATAAATAAGCAATAAAAATAACTAATAAACTTAATGTAGAAAGCCATAAGTATTTTTTATTTCTTAAAATAAATGACTGTTCTTTATTGATATAATAACCTAATAAGAAAATAGGGAAGAATACAAATGTTCTTGATAGACTAAGTTTTGCATTAATAAAATCAAAGTAGCCAACTATCAAACCTACTAATATAGCAACTGCAAATGTTATATATGGATTGAAGTTTCGTACAAAATGTAAAATAACATGCCATGAAAATAAGCTGACTAGGAACCACATAGCCCATTGTGGGTCAAACGGACTAATGTTTAAAGTATCATCTCTATCTATATAGTAATAATATAACCCATAAAACAATTGGAATATCAGATAAGGTAACAATAGCTTAATGGTAACTTTTTTTATGTAACCAGGTTTACCAACACTTTTTGCGAAAAATCCTGATATTAGAACAAAAGCGGGCATATGGAAACTATAAATAAACATATATAATGCTTTAAATAAATGACTGTCATTAACATATGATCTTGTTAAGTGGCCAAATACAACTAGTACTATTAAGAAAAACCTAGCGTTGTCAAAATAATGATCTCTTTCTTTACCGTTTGCCATGAAAAGTACTCCTCTAAATCGATTGTCTACAGTTTTCTTGAAACGTAGATTATAAATTAAAACTTCTGAAAGTACAAATAAAATTATTTAGAAATAATAAAAAAATCAAACCAATGCCTTAAAAGACATTGGTTTATTCAGTATTCATTTAAGAATTATGATTTATATTGATCAACATCATAGAATTGACCATCAGTTTGAATTTGTTGATAGAAGTCACTAATACGTTTTGCGTTAGATTTTGAAAAATCTACGCCAGTTGCATATTGGTGTACGCCTGGTTTTTGTGGATTAAATCTCATTTTATAAAGTGTATTTTGTCCTGCTTTAATATAATTGTTTGCTATAAATTGAGCGCCACCGAATATAGCTTTTTCTGGTGTGTTCCATCCAGCTTGTTGTGCATATTTGATACCACCGTATAATGCATTCTTATCGATCGCACCTACACCAAACATATTATAGTATTTAGTTTTTGAGTTTAAATCAACTTTTCCATTTTTATCAATATTTCCACCATTTGCTAATTGACTTGTTCCATTACCAGTCTCTAATAGTGCATGTGAGATTAAATAGATTTCATTAATACCAACAGCTTTTGATGCTTGACTAAATGCATTACCTTGGTTTTCTAAAATGCCTTTACCTCGAAGTAATTCATTTAATTTAGATGGAGAAATATTTTGTGATTTATTTAAATCTAAGAATTGATACTTTTGAACTGGATCATTCACATACTTGCTTGTATCCATTGCATCTTTAACTTCTGCTCTAGTAGCATTTCTAATACCACTTGGTAATACTTTTTTAGGCTCAGATCCATTTCTTAACGCCATTTGAATATCAACAGCTTGATCAAGAGTATATGGACTAGTAGAAATATTTGTAGCCTCTGTTGCTAGTTGTAAATATTTAGAATTAATCCATACTGTTTTACCATTAAGTAAACCTTTATACCAAAGTTCATTTCCAACTTTTTGTGAAGAAATAACTTTAAAGTACGCATATTGATAATTTTGTAGTGACCCTAATAATGTAGATTTAGACTCATTCGGTTGACTATAGAAATAACCAGTATTATCAAAGATTAAATAATTAGTATAATTTTCTTTTAAATTCATTGGTTGATTGTTTACAACATTGGATTTAATAGCATTAGTCTTTTTAGGTTGAGCAGGCGTAACTTGTTTTACTGGTTTAGGTTGAACTCTGTTAGTTTGTAATTGTACATCGTTAGCTTTAACCCATCCTAAAGGAATTGCATTGTTATCTTGTAATAAATAATATGTTTGATTATTGTATGTTGATTGTTTACCAATCTTAAATGTTCTACCAGCTTTATTCATAGCAGGTACTGTTTTTTGATCATAAACAGAAGTATAAACACCAGAAATATTGTTATTAACCTTACCAACATAATTAACTCTAACCGTTTTCGCAACAGGTTTCGTTGTAGGCTTCGCAACAGGTCTAGTTGCAGGTTTCGCAACAGGCTTAGTTGCAGGTTTCGCAACAGGTTTAGTTGCAGGTTTTGCAACAGGCTTAGTTGCAGGTTTTGCAACAGGCTTAGTTGCAGGTTTCACAACAGGCTTAGTTGCAGGTTTTGCAACAGGCTTAGTTGCAGGTTTCACAACAGGCTTAGTTGTATTCTGTAATTGAATATCACTAGATTTAACCCAACCTAATGGAGTACCTTTAGTATCTTGTAATAAGTAGAACACTTGGTTATTATATGTTGATTGTTTACCGATATTAAATGTTTTACCAGCTTTATTCACAGCAGGTTTAGTTGTTTTGTCATAAACAGAACTGTAAACGCCAGACGCATTTGTATTAACTTTACCTTTATAGCTAACAGCAACAGTTTTAGCTGTGCTTGCAACAGGTTTAGTTGCAGGTTTTGCAACAGGCTTAGTTGCAGGTTTCGCAACAGGTTTAGTTGTTGGTTTCGCAACAGGTTTAGTTGTTGGTTTCGCAACAGGTTTAGTTGTTGGTTTCGCAACAGGTTTAGTTGTTGGTTTCACAACAGGTTTAGGCGTTGGTTTAGTTACAGTCTGTAATTGAATGTCGCTAGATTTAACCCAACCTAATGGAGTACCGTTATTGTCTTGTAATAAGTAAAACACTTGGTTATTGAATGTTGATTGTTTACCAATATTGAATATTTTACCAGCTTTATTCGTCGCTGGTTTTGTTGTTGTGTCATATACAGAACTATATACACCAGATGCATTAATGTTCACTTTACCTTTATAGTTAACAGCAACAGTTTTAGCTGTGCCTACAACAGGCTTAGTTGGTTTAGGTTTAGTGACTACTGGTTTAGTAGGTTTAGGCGTTGGTTTCACAACAGGCTTAGTTGGTTTAGGTTTAGTGACTACTGGTTTAGTAGGTTTAGGCGTTGGTTTCACAACAGGCTTAGTTGGCTTTGGTTTAGTTACTATTGGTTTACTTGGTGCAGTTAGAGTACCTGTTTTGTACTGATACTTCTCATGCACTAAATCTACAAGTTCATTAAATGTATAGTTGTTTTCAGCAAACCAGCCGTATGGATCACTATGATTTGTACCACCTAAATATTTTGATACAGCATCATGTGACCATAAAGTACCATTACCATCGTATTCAGCACTATCAAATGGTAATCCATAATAAGCTAAATTAGTGGCAATATAATCAGCATAATTATTGATAGAACGTGCGAAGCGATCACCGCCATAAACACGAACAAGTTCAACATGTATGAAACGTTGGTTAGCAACACCACCAGCACCCCAAGCAAGATAGTCTGTTGGAGCAACTTCAATAATGTTATTGTCATCAATGAAAGCATGTACAAATGCATTTTCATAATTATTTTTCATGTATGCAATTTCACCATGAATAGTTGAATTAGGATTTGCCGTTTCATGAGCAATAACACCTTCAGGTTTGCCAACACCATTACGATAAGGAATTTTAGGAATATGGCTAGAAAAGTCTTCAACATAATTAGGTACAGCATAATTATTACTTCTAATTTGATTATTAATCGTTGAGCTAACAGCGGCGTTGTAAGTACTTCTATATGTTGAAGTAGGAATACTGCGTGCTGATCTAGCTGCAAAAGTTCTAACTTGTGGCTTAACATTAGCACTTTCAAGTTGAACATTTTGATTATTATCAATACTATTTGATTCTATATCGTTAGAAGTGTCATCTTGGTCATCAAAATCAAAATTATATTCATCGTCAGAAGTGTTCTCTTCTGTATCTTGAGCAACTTCAGAGCTATCTTGATCATCAACATCTTGAGAAGAAGTTTCGTCAGAATCTACAACATCTGTAGTATCTTCAGAAGTATTGTCTTCTGTATCTTGAGCAACTTCAGAGCTATCTTGATCATCAACATCTTGAGAAGAAGTTTCGTCAGAATCTACAACATCTGTAGTATCTT
>NZ_JAJNIS010000020.1:0-37587 GCF_022386375.1 Mammaliicoccus sp. K-M42
TCGTAGATTTTATAAATAAAGAAAAAAGAGCTAATCCGAAAATATGGATTAGCTCTTTTTATTTGAGAATGGGTATTTATGTCCCAGCCTCCCTCCGTATTTTATATTTCGTATATTATTCTATTTGTTGTGGTGTTCGGTGAACTAATAGTAGTATGAACACGATAAATACAAATACAGCAATCATTGTGAAGAATATCGTTCCGTTTGATATTTGAATAATTGTTCCGCCTAATATTGGTCCTATCATACTACCGATACTGAATGACATTGCGATCATTAAGTTACCAGCGGGTAGGTTATGCTTTGGTGTTAAGTCTGTCATATAACTTACACCTAAACCATAAAATGATCCTGTAAAGAGTCCTGCAATTAAAAATAATCCCATCATTATAAAGGTTGTATTAGGTAAAAAGTCACCTAAGAGGAATATGATACTTCCAATTAAAGTTAAACAGAGTAATACTTTTTTTCTACCATGAATGTCACTAAACATTCCTAACGGTACTTGGAATAGAATAGCACCTAAGCTGAACGCTGGTAATATTAATGTGATACTCGTAACATCAAGACCATTTCTTAAACCATAAACTGGAAAGTTACTATGTAGTCCCGCTTCGAATAATCCATATAATAATGGAAACATGAAAGCAATCCATGATGTTTTTATGACGTCTCCGAAGTTCTTCAATGTATTAATCATGCTAATAGGACGCACATTCGATGAAGGAAATTCATTATGAATTAAAAGTACTAACGAAATGGTAATGATAGAGAGCATTGCTGAAAGAATAAATGGTAATGCTTCTGAAACGTCTACGAGTTTAGCTAATAAAGGTCCAAGCATAAACCCTGCTGAAAAACTGAATCCATATACTGAAATTGTTCTACCAAGTTTATGTTTCGGTGTCATATGTGTTAACCATGTTTGTGTACTAAAATGAAGCATGTTATCACCAACACCAATTAAAAGTCTTAAAATAAACCATATAGATAAAGTTTTTAATGTAGGGAATAACAATAAAGATAAGGCAACTATAGCGCCACCAATTAGTATCATATATTTAAAACCGGATTTACGTACTAGTCCTTCAATAAAAAATGAAGAAAGAAATACGCCAATATATAAAGAAGTTGCATGTATACCGTTTACTGAACTAGAGATCCCGTTACGTTCAAATATTACTGAAATTAATGGTAAGAGCATTCCTTGTGAGAAACCGGAGATAGCTACAATAATTGAAAGTATAATAAATAATTTTTTGAATGAAGAATTTTTCATTTGTTAGCCTCCCACTTAATTTTACATCTTAAGTATTTTATCATAGAGATAAATGAGTTGATATATTTAAGTTACTTTTTAAAATTTAAATTAGAAAGTATGATAAAATAATATAAAATTATATAACCTGAGGAGTATTGAATAATGTATAAATATGAAGACGATAGTTTAATGTTACACACGGATTTATATCAAATCAATATGGGCGAAACTTATTGGAATGATGGGATTCATGAACGTAAAGCTATATTTGATCTATATTTTAGAAGTATGCCATTTAATAGTGGGTATGCTATTTTTAGTGGATTAGAGAGAATTGTACAATTTATTGAAAATTTCAAGTTTACAGATTCAGATATTGAATACTTGAGAGAAATTGGATATCAAGATGATTATTTAGATTATTTAAAAGCTTTACGTTTTACAGGTAACATTAGAGCGATGAAAGAAGGGGAGTTATGTTTTAATAATGAACCTCTCCTTAGAGTTGAAGCACCATTAATTCAAGCTCAACTAGTTGAAACAGCACTATTAAATATCGTGAATTTCCAAACTTTAATTGCTACGAAAGCAAGTAGAATTAAGCAAGTGGTGCGTGATGAAATTGTCATGGAATTTGGTACAAGAAGAGCACAAGAAATGGATGCTGCTATATGGGGTGCAAGAGCAGCGGTCATCGGGGGCTTTGACTCAACAAGTAATGTTAGAGCAGGTAAATTATTTGGTATTCCGATTTCTGGGACACATGCACATTCAATGGTACAAACTTATGATGATGAATACATTGCTTTTAAAAAGTATGCTGAAAGACATAAAAATTGTGTTTTCCTCGTAGATACATTCCATACACTTAAATCCGGTGTACCAAACGCTATTAAAGTAGCAAAAGAGTTAGGCGATAAAATTAATTTTATAGGTATTCGATTAGACTCAGGTGATATTGCGTATTTATCTAAAGAAGCAAGAAGAATGTTAGATGAAGCGGGATTCACTGATGCAAAAATATTTGCTTCAAATGACTTAGATGAAGAAACAATCACAAGTTTAAAAGCACAAGGAGCAAAAGTTACAGCTTGGGGTGTAGGTACTAAACTTATTACCGCATATGATCAACCAGCTCTTGGTGCTGTATACAAACTTGTGGCAATTGAAGATGAGAATGGTGAACTTTCAGATCGTATTAAAATTTCTAACAATGCAGAAAAAGTTACGGTTCCTGGTAAGAAAAATGTCTATAGAGTTATTAATACTTTAACGAACAAATCTGAAGGAGATTATATAACTTTAGAACATGAAGAGCCAAACAAAGAAGAACGTTTAAAAATGTTCCATCCCGTTCATACTTATAAAATGAAATATATTAAAAACTTTAAAGCTGTTGATTTACATCACGATATTTTTACAAACGGTAAACTTGTTTATTCATTGCCAGAAATTAATGATATAAAACAATTTGCATTTGATAACCTTGAGATATTATGGGAAGAAAATAAACGTTATTTAAATCCTGAAGAGTACCCTGTAGACTTAAGTAAAGCTTGTTGGGATAATAAGAATAAAAAAATATTTGAAGTTGCAGAAAGAGTTGCAGAATCTATTAAGGATGTGGAACAGTAATGAGAGATTTGCAATCAACCATAGTTAAAGAAATGAATGTAAAAAAAGTAATAGACCCTAATAGTGAATTTGAAGAGATTAAACATTTTTTGAAATCTTATATAAAAGCTCATAGTTTTGTGAAGTCATTAGTTTTAGGTATTTCAGGCGGTCAAGATTCAACATTGCTAGGTAAAATAGCACAGTTAACAGTAGAAGAATTAAATGCTGAAGAAAATGAACAATATCAATTTATCGCTGTTAGATTGCCGTATGGTGAACAGTTTGATGAACAAGATACACAAGATGCTTTAGATTTTATTAATCCAAGCAAACGTATAACAGTGAATATTAAACCAGCAGTTCAAGCAAGTATTCAATCATTAAAAGAATCAGGTGTTGAACTTACAGATTTTCAAAAAGGAAATGAAAAAGCGAGAGAGCGCATGAAAGTCCAATATTCAATTGCTTCAGCACATAGTGGTATTGTACTAGGAACTGATCATTCGGCTGAGAATATTACTGGATTCTTCACTAAGTTTGGTGATGGTTCTTGTGATATAGCTCCTTTATTTGGCTTGAATAAAAGACAAGGTAAAGCAATCTTAAAATATTTAGATGGTCCAGAACATTTAATTAATAAAGTACCTACTGCCGATTTAGAAGAAGATAAACCAGCTTTACCAGACGAAGAAGCTTTGGGAGTAACTTATGATGTAATTGATGACTTTTTAGAAGGTAAAAAAATAAATGAAAAAGATCAAGAAATTATTCAGAATCACTATGTAAGAAATGCACATAAAAGAGAAATGCCTTATACAAGATATACTTGGCCAAAATAATGCGTGACTTTCATAAGTTTGATTGATAAAATAATTCCAGTATTTTAATAAATGGAGGGTTTGCATGTCAGCTATATTAGATAATCCATGGCTAATGGTACTTTCTATATTTGTAATTAATATAGTATATGTATCCTGTTTAACAATGAGAACGATTTTAACACTAAAAGGATATCGATATATAGCCGCTGCTGTGAGTGTACTTGAAGTAGTCGTTTATGTTATCGGATTAGGTTTAGTAATAAATAGTCTTGACCAAATTCAGAATATATTAGCTTATGCACTTGGATTTGCAACGGGTATTATTGTAGGCATGAAGATAGAAGAAAAGATAGCATTAGGTTATATCGTTGTGAACGTTACAACTGCAGAATATGAAACAGATTTACCTAGAAAGTTGAGAGACTTTGGGTATGGTGTCACACATTATGTTGCAAAAGGAAGAGATGGAGATCGTCTTGTAATGCAAATATTAACACCACGTAGATTTGAATTGAAATTAATGGACACAATAAAACAGTTAGATTCAAAAGCTTTTATTATTGCATATGAACCTAAAAACATCCACGGTGGTTTCTGGGTTAAAGGTGTACGAAGTAAAAAATTAAAGGCGTATGATACTGATGAAGTTTAGAGTTGAAGAAAATGAAACGATAGAAATGTGTCTTAATAGAATGAAAGAACAAGGTTATACACCAGTGAAAAGATTTGAAAAACCTGTCTTTATCGAAAAGAAGAACGGTGATATTGAAGTACTTAGACAAGAAATACAATTTGTAGGCAAAAAAATGAATGATTAAATGATTGTTTGAAATCAAAATACCCTTGGAAGTTAGTCGAAAAATATAACTTCCAAGGGTGTTTTATTTTCATATTGTCTTTATTGTTTATGAAAAAACAAAGATGCGATTATAAGGACATATAAATTATAAATGGGAAACTACTTTCAATTTATTATCCGACTGTTACAATATATAATGAGAGAGATAAATGATTTAACAATCTAATTACGAACTTTATTTGATATTTTATAAATAATGTACGTGTTACAAAATGTTTGTTATAATGTAAATGACTAAAAAATGATAGGAGAATTTATCAATGATTGAACGTTATTCTAGAGAAGAAATGGCTAATATTTGGACTGAACAAAATCGTTTTGAAGCATGGTTAGAAGTTGAAATACTAGCGTGTGAAGCATGGAGCAAGTTAGGACATATTCCAGCTGAGGATGTTAAACTAATAAGACAAAATGCTAAAGTCGACGTTGATAGAGCTAAAGAAATTGAACAAGAAACGCGCCATGATGTCGTAGCGTTTACTAGACAAGTATCTGAAACATTAGGTGAAGAACGTAAATGGGTACATTATGGTTTAACGTCAACTGATGTTGTTGACACTGCGCTTAGTTATGTAATTAAACAAGCTAATGAAATTATAGAAAAAGATATAGAAAGATTTTTAGAAGTCTTAAAGAATAAAGCGATTGAACATAAGACAACGTTAATGATGGGTAGAACACATGGTGTACATGCTGAGCCAACAACATTTGGTATAAAAATTGCACTTTGGTATACAGAAATGAAACGTAACTTAGAAAGATTCAAACGTGTTCGTGAAGAAATTGAAGTAGGAAAAATGAGTGGCGCAGTTGGTACTTTTGCGAATATTCCACCTGAAATTGAAGAGCATGTATGTAAAGAATTAGGTTTAGATTATGCACCTGTTTCTACACAAACACTACAACGTGATCGCCATGCTTATTACATTGCAACTTTAGGCTTAATTGCAACTTCTATTGAAAAATTTGCAGTAGAAGTACGTGGTTTACAAAAAACTGAAACACGTGAAGTAGAAGAAGCATTTGCAAAAGGTCAAAAAGGATCATCAGCAATGCCACACAAACGTAATCCAATTGGATCTGAAAATGTAACAGGTTTAGCTCGTGTTATTAGAGGATATGTTACAACTGCATATGAAAATGTACCATTATGGCATGAAAGAGATATCTCTCATTCATCAGCTGAAAGAATCATGTTACCAGATGTTACAATTGCTTTAGATTACGCTTTAAATAGATTCACTAATATCATTGATAGATTAACTGTTTATCCTGAAAATATGAAACGTAATATTGATAAGACATTTGGACTTATTTATTCACAACGTGTTATGTTAACACTTATTAATAAAGGAATGGTTAGAGAAGAGGCTTATGATATCGTTCAGCCAAAAGCAATGGAATCATGGGAAACACAAACACCATTTAGAACTCTAGTAGAACAAGACGAGAAAATTACGAACTTGTTAAGTGAAACTGAATTAGATGAATGTTTCGATGAAAAGCATCACTTAAATCAAGTAGATACTATATTTAGAAGAGCTGGTATTGAATAAAATTCTTTATACTGTACTTTAATAGGTTAGTGCGTTAAAATGCAATTAATGAACTTATATTAAACAGGGGTTGATTTTTTGCAAATCGAAAAATTAAGAGGTAAAGCATTAGACGAACTATTTGATGCTGTACTAACGCTAGAGACTAGAGAAGAATGTTATCAATTTTTTGATGATTTATGTACTGTCAATGAATTACAGTCATTATCACAACGATTACAAGTTGCGAAAATGATCAAACAAGGATTCACATATGCACATATCGAGAAAGAATCTGGTGCATCAACTGCGACTATTTCTCGAGTTAAAAGATCTTTACAATGGGGTAATGATGCATACACGATGATACTTGAAAGAATGAATATTGATTTTGAAAAATAAATAGTAAGAATATTTTTTGAGATTGGGATATAAATGTCCTAGAAATTTATAATAATCATTTTGGTAGCTCATAGAGCTATCATCAGAATGCCAGCAAAGTAATAGACTTTGTTGGCATTTTTTTATGCGCATGCTTTCCGCGGGCAGATAAGGTTAGTGTTAAAAGCAGTTCTAGGCAAAATTGCTGATAAGAGGTGTGTTAAAAGCAGTACTAGGCAAAATTGCTGATAAGAGGTGCGTTAAAAGCAGTACTAGGCAAAATTGCTGATAAGAGGTGTGTTAAAAGCAGTACTAGGCAAAACTGCTGATAAGGGTTGTGTTAAAAGCAGTACTAGGTAAAACTGCTGATAAGAGTATCTATAAAAGCAGATTTGAATACAAAATGAAGCTTAAGACATAAATATCCTAAAACTTTAAAAAGAGCAGAAATTCAATTTTAATAATGAATTTCTGCTCTTATTTTTGAATAAAAATGAATA
This sequence comes from Mammaliicoccus sp. K-M42, assembly GCF_022386375.1. Taxonomy (NCBI): domain Bacteria; kingdom Bacillati; phylum Bacillota; class Bacilli; order Caryophanales; family Staphylococcaceae; genus Mammaliicoccus; species Mammaliicoccus sp. K-M42. Next base: position 6,978 of record NZ_JAJNIS010000020.1, read on the forward strand.
TTCTCAACGATTTTGTAAAGTGCTGACGCCTGAGGGAATAGTATGAGTGAGAGACTACAGGCTCGAACCATACCCCTAGGCAAGCATGCACGAACAAAATCGTAAGATTGTATAAAAAGGTAGGCAAACATGCACGAACAAAATCGTACGATATGCTTATTTATTTTGATTAATTATTAAAATAGTAATATAATAATTAAATTCAGTAAATTAAGGAGCGTTACACATGAAGAAACTATTTTTAATCGTTGGAATATCTTCTATAGTGTTAAGTGCATGTGGCGTAAATAGTGATTCAAGCAATCATTCAAATACAGAAGATAAATCATCTACAGAAGAACAATCTAATGGTCAAAATAACAAAAATAATCAAAAAAATGAGCAACCTAATATTAAGAAGAAAGATGGCATAACTTATGTTGATGGTCATGTTTTCGCAAATAAGAAAGTAGACTTACCTAGTGATTACGCACCAGGCGAAAATAGAACTGCAAGAACTGATTTGAACCAACTGATTCAAGATGCTAGAAATGATGGATTAGATGTTGTTTTTAGAAGTGGATACCGTTCATATGAAGAACAAGAACAGTTATATAATGATTATGTAGCAAGAGATGGAGAAAAAGCAGCAAATCAATATAGCGCGAAACCAGGTAAATCAGAACATCAAACTGGATTAGCATTTGATGTGGGATCTAATAAAGCGACTGATGATTTTAGAAAATCTTTTGGTAATACAAACGAAGGAAAATGGATTAAAGAGCATGCACATAAATATGGTTTTATCGTTAGATATCCTAATGGTAAAGAGAACATTACAGGTTATCAATATGAACCTTGGCATTTAAGATATGTAGGTAAAGATTTAGCAAATGAAATAAATAAGCAAAATACAACATTAGAAGAATACTATAATTATGGTATGTAAGAAGCGAAAAGTTCGCTTCTTTTTTTATGTGAATCAACCTATTTAGTTTCGGAATTTAAAGGTAAAAATGCTATAATTAATCTTATGATATTTAAAGGAGTTTAACTATGTACGATATAAAGTTATGGAAACATGTGTTTAAATTAGATCCTGCTAAATCCATTACAGATGAGGATTTAATGATGGTATGTGAATCTGGTACTGACGCCATTATAATTGGTGGTACAGATAATGTTACAGAAGATAATGTATTAAATCTTATGAGTCGAGTTAGACGCTATCCATTACCATGTGCTTTAGAAATTTCTAATATTGAAAGTGTTGTACCTGGTTTTGATTTTTATTTTGTACCGAGTGTATTAAATAGTAATAAAGTTGATTACCACAATGGTATACTTCAACAAGCAATAAAGAAATATGGTTACATGATGGACTTTGATGAAATATTTCTTGAAGCTTATGTCGTCATGAATGAGGATAGTAAAGTTGCTAAACTGACAGATGCTAGAACTCATTTGGATATTGAAGATTTGATAAGTTATGCAAGAATGGTCGACAAGTTATATCACATGCCAATATTTTATTTAGAATATAGTGGGAAATATGGAAATGTTGATGAAGTGAAAGAAGTGAAAGAACATTTAGAAAATGCTCAGTTAATATATGGTGGCGGCATTAACAATAAAGAAAAAGCTAAAGAGATGGCTGAATTTGCTGATACAATCGTGGTTGGCAATATTATATATAAAGATTTGAAGAAAGCTTTACAAACAGTAAAAGTAAAACAATAAAGGAAGGTTTTTATGAACGCATTGTTAGATAGAATGAATGACGAACAAAAACAAGCAGTCCAAACAACTCAAGGCCCATTACTTATTATGGCAGGTGCTGGTAGTGGTAAGACAAGAGTGTTAACACATAGAATTGCATATTTATTAGATGAAAAAGAAGTTAATCCATACAATGTGTTGGCTATTACATTTACAAATAAAGCAGCTAAAGAGATGAAAGAAAGAATTAGTCATTTAGTTGGACCTGAAGCTGAAAGCATTTGGATTTCAACATTCCACTCAATGTGTGTAAGAATCTTAAGACGCGACATTGATCGTATAGGAATTGAAAGAAACTTTACTATTATTGATCCTACTGATCAAAAATCAGTTATAAAAGAAATTTTGAAAAAGGAAAACATTGATAGTAAAAAGTATGAACCTAGAACATTTATTGGAGCAATATCAAACCTTAAAAATGAATTAAAGACTGCCGAAGATGCAGAAAAAGAAGCAAATGATTTCTATGCAATGATGGTTGCACGTGTATATAAAGGATATCAAAATAAATTATTGAGAAATCATGCGTTGGATTTTGATGATTTAATTATGATGACGATTCAACTGTTTGATCGTGTACCTGAAGTATTAGAATTTTATCAAAATAAATTCCAATATATTCATGTGGATGAATATCAAGATACAAACAAAGCGCAGTATACACTTGTTAATTTATTAGCAAGTAAATTTCAAAATATTTGTGTAGTGGGTGACTCTGACCAATCTATTTATGGTTGGAGAGGCGCGGATATTAAAAATATTTTATCGTTTGAAGAAGATTATCCAAAAGCACAAACAATCTTTTTAGAACGCAATTACAGGTCTACAAAAACGATTTTAACAGCTGCTAATGAAGTAATACGTAATAATTCAGAGCGTAAACCAAAAGCTTTATGGACAGATAATACATCAGGTGAAAAAATTAAATATTATGAAGCTACAACTGAAAGAGACGAAGCGGAATACGTTATTCGTGAAATCTTAAAGAAAAAACGAGAAGGCTATAATAATCAAGATATAGCTATATTATATAGAACGAATGCTCAATCTCGTGTACTTGAAGAAACATTCTTGAAATCAAATATTCCTTATACAATGGTTGGCGGAACGAAATTCTATGATCGTAAAGAAATTAAAGACATACTTAGTTATTTAAGATTAGTTTCAAACAGTAATGATGATATAAGTTTTGAAAGAATTATTAATACACCTAAACGTGGTGTGGGTCCAACATCTGTTCAAAAAATCGCACAATATGCAACTATGAATAACTTGAGTTACTTTGATGCTTTAGGTGAAGTTGATTTTATAGGATTATCTAAAAAGGTCACTCAAGAAGGTGCTGATTTTTATGAGATGATGAATAACTTAATGCAACAGCAAGAGTTTTTATCTATTACTGAACTTGTTGAACAAATATTAGATAAATCTGGATATAGACGTATGCTTGAAAATGAACAAACGATTGAATCTCAAAGTAGACTTGAAAATATTGATGAATTCTTATCAGTTCCTAGAGACTATGAGAAAAATACACCTATAGAAGAACAATCACTTATGAATTTCTTAACAGATTTATCATTAGTTGCAGATGTTGATAATGCTGATCTAGAAGCGGGCGTTACATTGATGACAATGCACTCTGCAAAAGGATTAGAATTTAAAGTTGTCTTTATAATTGGTATGGAAGAAAGTATTTTTCCACACTTTAGAAGTTTACAATCTGGCGAAGAACATGAAATGGAAGAAGAGCGAAGAATCGCATATGTTGCTATAACACGTGCTGAACAAGAGCTTCATTTATCTCACGCCACAACGCGTACATTATTTGGTAGATCTCAAGCTAATATGAAATCTAGATTCTTAAAAGAAATTCCAGAAGATTTACTGGATGGTGTTAAGCCGAAAACTTCATTTAAAACAAAACAGACTTCTGCACCGAAACGTGGATTTGCAGGACGTATGAATACGCAACAAAAACCAGAAACTTCATGGAATGTTGGTGATAAAGTTACTCATAAATCATGGGGAGAAGGTATGGTCAGTGCTGTAAATGATAAAAATGGTTCAGTTGAATTGGATATTATATTCAAAAAAGAAGGACCAAAACGTTTATTAGCTCAATTTGCACCAATTGAGAAAAGGGGAGAGTAAACTATGGATGAATTAAAAACAAGAGTTGAAGAACTTCATCAACTGTTACATCGTTATAATCGCGAATATCATGTATTAGATAACCCAACAGTACCTGATAGTGAATACGATAAGTTATTAAATGAATTAATTTCTATAGAAGAACAGCATCCTGAATTAAAGACGGCTGATTCACCAACTGTTAGAGTTGGTGGACCACCGTTATCTCAATTTGAAAAAATTAATCATGACACGCCTATGTTGTCTTTAGGGAATGCTTTTAATGAGGAAGACTTAAAAAAGTTTGACCAACGAGTTAAAGAAAAAGTAAATCATGTTAAATACACTTGTGAATTGAAAATTGATGGGCTTGCAGTTTCACTAAAGTATGTTAACGGACGCTTTGTGCAAGGCTTAACACGAGGTGATGGCACAACAGGTGAAAATATAACCGAAAACTTAAAAACAATACATGCAATCCCTTTAACAATTAAAGAACCACTATCTATAGAAGTTCGTGGTGAAGCATTTATGCCTAGAAAGTCATTTATGTCTTTAAATGAAATTAAAGAGAAAAATGGTGACCAACTTTTTGCCAATCCTAGAAATGCAGCTGCAGGTTCTTTAAGACAGCTCGATTCTAAATTAACCGCAAAAAGAAAACTTGATATATTTCTATATAGTGTAAATGATTTAACAGAAATAGAAGCGGCTAGTCAATCTGAAGCATTGAATAATTTAGACGAATTAGGATTCAAAACGAATAAAGAAAGAGAAACTTTTGGTGATATTGATGGGGTCTTATCTTTTATTAGTAAATGGACGGAACAAAGAAATCAACTGTCCTACGATATTGATGGTATAGTCATAAAAGTAGATGATCTCAGTCAGCAAGAAGAACTGGGCTTTACACAAAAGTCTCCGAGATGGGCAATTGCATATAAATTCCCAGCTGAAGAAGTGTTAACAACTTTAAAAGATATTGAGCTTAGTATTGGAAGAACTGGTGTCGTAACACCTACAGCAATACTAGAACCTGTTAAAGTAGCAGGGACAACTGTATCAAGAGCATCTTTACATAATGAAGACTTAATACACGAAAAAGATATTCGTATAGGTGATAAAGTTATTATCAAAAAAGCTGGAGATATAATACCTGAAGTTGTTAGAAGCATTGCTGAAGATAGAACTGACGATAGTGAAGTTTACCATATGCCAACGCACTGTCCTAGCTGTGAACATGAGTTAGTCAGAATTGAAGGAGAAGTTGCGTTAAGATGTATAAATCCTAAATGTCCTGCACAACTTGTTGAAGGTATGATTCACTTTGTTTCTAGACAAGCAATGAATATTGATGGTCTAGGTGATAAAATAATAGAACAACTTTATCAAAATGATAAAATTAAAGATGTTGCTGATTTATATTACTTAACAGCAGAAGATTTGTTACCTTTAGAACGTATGGGTGAGAAAAAAGTTCATAATTTATTGACTGCAATCGAAGCATCAAAAGAAAAGTCTTTAGAACATTTATTGTTCGGATTAGGTGTTAGACACCTTGGAACAAAAGCTAGTAGAATTATATCTGAAAAATATGAATCAATTGATCGATTATTTGAAGTGACAATTGATGATTTAACATTAATACCTGATGTAGGGCATAAGATGGCTCAATCACTTGTTACTTATATGGAAAATGAAGATATTAAAGTATTAATAGACAAGCTAAAAAAGAAAAATGTTAATATGTCTTATACAGGTACAAAACAATCTGAAATAGAAGGTCATCCTGATTTTAGTGGAAAAACATTTGTGTTAACTGGTAAAATGGCAGAGATGTCAAGACCAGAAGCTACAAAAGTAATCCAATCACTTGGTGCAAAAGTAACAGGAAGTGTAACAAAAAATACAGATGTTGTTATTGCTGGTGAAGATGCAGGTTCCAAACTAGAAAAAGCTGAAAAATTAAATATCGAAGTTTGGTCAGAAGAAGATTGGTTAAACAAATATCGTAATATCAATGAATAGAGGTTAAAGATATGAAAAAAGGGTTTCTTATTTTAGCGTCTGTAATATTGCTTTCAGCATGTTCATCAGATACTACTCAAAAAGCAGATCAAGAAAAATCTGATAAAGAAAAAGAGCAAACAAAACAAATATCTACAGGAATGCAAATTTCTAGCGATTATTACCGTACTTTATTACCATTCAAAGTCAGTGCTGCTAGAGGATTAACACAAGACAACATGATTTCAAGTTATAACAGTGAAGCATTCGAAAGTGGTTTGTTAGATATAAGTAAACAAACATTTTCACCAGATGATTACCTATATAGAGATGGACAGTTTTTAGATAAAGATACAGTAAGTGCGTATTTAGCACCTAAATATACTAAAGCAGAAATTAAGGATATGAGTGATGAAGAAAAAGAGCAAAGTAAAGCTAAAGAAAACCTAGGACTCAATCCAACGCATGATGGAGAAACAGATCCTGAAAAAATAGCAGATAACTCACCTACATACTTATCTCATATAATCGAACAAGACTATTTCACAGAAAGTGATGCTAAAAAACAAAAAATATCTGGAATGACAATTGGTTTAGCAATGAATAGTGAATATGTTTATCAAAAAGAAGATTATGGTGAAACTTATACTAAAAACTTAGATAATAAAGAAGTTCAGAAAAAAGGTAAAGAGATGGCTGAAGAAATATTATCTCGCTTACGTGTAAGAGATGATCTTAAAAATGTTCCTATTAATTTTGCTATCTTCATTCAATCAGGTGAAGGTGATATTAAACCTGGAAAATTTGTTGCCCATGCATCTAGTGAAGGCGGTAAAAGAACAGTAAAAAGTTGGGAAAAAATTAATCAAAAAAATGTTACACTCCCATCTTCTGAAGCATCAAACTTAGACAAAAATTTAAATACTAATTTTGAACAGTTTAATCAAGACTTACAAAAGTACTTCCCGAATTTCACACAATCAGTTGGTACTGGTAAGTTTGATGATGACAAACTTACTGAACTTGAAGTGAAAATTCCACTTGATTATTATGGAAAAGCTGAAGTAATAGGGGTTACACAATATGTAGCTGATTTATCTCAAAAATATTTCAAAGGTGTAGATGATATTGAAATATCAATTGTTGATGGGGAAGAACCACAAGCTTTAATTACAAAAGATAAAGACGATGATGAACCACAAATTCATATTTATAAGTAGTGATTAGAATAGAAATTTATTTTATAAAAATGTTTCTCTATAACAAAAAAGCTCTGAACAACCTTTAATAGGGTGTTCAGAGCTTTTTGTTTAATTAGTCTTCTTTTAAAACACGATTCATATGATCTAAACTATCAATAACTTCTTTTGTTGGTTTTTTAGTAAATGAACTTACTACTACTGTAACAACGACGTTCGTAAAGAAACCTGGAATGATTTCATATAGTTCGAATATGCCGCCATGACTCTTCATCATAATCCAGAATAATACAACGATAGAAGAAGTAACCATACCTGCAATAGCGCCGTTCTTAGTTAAACCTTTCCAATATAATGACATTAATACAAGTGGACCAAATGCAGCACCAAATCCTGCCCAAGCATTACCTACAAGGTTTAAGATTGTGTCGTTAGGTGTCCATGCAAGTAATATAGCTATAACTGCAACTAATAATACTGCAAATCTACCTATCAAAACAAACTCTTTATCACGGTCTGCTTCAAGACCACGCTTTTTAGTTATGATTCTGTAGAAATCTTGTGTTAAAGCACTTGATGTTACTAATAATTGTGAAGATATTGTACTCATAATAGCTGCTAAAATAGCTGCTAAGAAGAATCCACCAACTAATGGATGGAACAATACTTGACTCATTAAAATAAATATTGTTTCTGGATTATCGATTGTATGACTTGTTTCATGAATGTAAGCAATACCTGTTAAACCTACTAAACATGCACCAATTAATGAAATAGCCATCCAAACTATACCAAAACGTCTAGCTTTAGGTAATAATTTGTGAGATTTAATTGACATAAATCTTACTATAATATGTGGTTGTCCAAAATAACCAAGTCCCCATGCAATTAGACCAATAATACTAATAGCTGAAGTACCTTTAAATAAATCTAAGTTTGATGGTTTAACTTCTGCCACTGTATTAAAAGTGTCTAAACCATTTAATGTTAATAATGCCGCAATAGGTACCATTACCATTGCTATTAACATAATCACACCTTGGAAGAAGTCTGTAAGTGAAACAGCTAAATATCCTCCAAAGAAAGTATATAATACAACTATACCACCCGTTATGATAATACCTAGTCTGTAGTCAACTCCGAAAGCACTTTCGAATAAAGTACCACCAGAAACCATACCTACTGAGGTATACAACGTAAAGAATACTACAATAATAATCCCTGAAATAATTTTTAATACATGTGTATCATCTGCGACACGTTTCTCAAAGAAATCTGGAATTGTAATTGCATTTCCAGTATGTTCAGTATAAACACGTAATTTCGGTGCTACTAATATGTAATTTAACCATGCACCTACTGTTAAACCGATTGCTAACCATGTTGCTGATAATCCAATGTTGTAAACTTCACCTGGAAGTCCCATAATCATCCAACCACTCATATCGGATGCACCAGCGGATAATGCTGTTACATAAGGACCTATACTACGGCCACCTAGCATGTACTCATCTAAATTGCTTGTTGATTGTTTATAAGCATAATAACCAATTGCTAATAAAACTACAAAGTAGACTATAATCATGAAGTAAGTCTGCCAGCCTGAAGCAACTCCAGAACTAGCGTCAATTTGTCCTAAAATAAACATATTCCCGCTCCTTTATTTTTTATATTTTTTAAAGTTGCACGTTGACCATTATACACAACTGAAATAATAATCAAAGGGTAAAAAGTAACTTTTGTGCTTATCTAGTCTACCATGTTTATTAAATTGTGTCACAATTTGTCCACAAATATAAATTATGATAAGTTGCTTAATAGCTTGTTCTATAAGCGTTTTCGCAAGATGTGATTTAATATTTTTATAAGTCTAAATTTTAATGAATAAAATTTTAAAAAGAATTTTAATTTTTTAATATTTTTTCCATTTCGTCGAACTTTTTAATGTCTTCAGGAGCTTTCGTAAATAGACTGACTAATATTGTTAATACGAGACTTGATATAAATCCTGGAATAATTTCATAGAATTCAAAAATGCCACCGTGATCTTTCATGAATATCCAGAAAATAACAACGATTGAACCAGATAAAATACCTGCAATTGCTCCATATTTAGTGAGTCGTTTCCAATATAAAGATAACAAGACGAGTGGGCCAAAAGCTACACCAAAACCAGCCCATGCATTACCAACTAAATTTAAAATCGTATCATTTGGGTTCCAAGCTATGTACATTGCAACTATTGAAACGATTAATACTGATAAGCGTCCTACAAGTACGAATTCTTTTTCGTGATCTTTATCTTGTAATGTTTTGCCTCTTATTAACATATAAAAATCTTGAGTTAATGCACTTGAAGTTACAAGAAGTTGAGAAGAAATCGTACTCATTATGGCAGCTAAAATTGCTGCTAAGAAAAATCCAGCAATTAATGGATGAAACAAAATTTGGCTCATAACAATGAATATTGTTTCAGGATTATCCACTTTTACATTTGTTTGTTCGACAAAAGCAATGCCTAGAAGTCCTGTAATACAAGCTCCGATTAATGAAATTGCCATCCAAGATATTCCGATTTTACGAGCTTTAGGCATAAGTTTATGTGATTTAATAGACATAAAACGTACTATTATATGTGGTTGCCCAAAATATCCTAATCCCCAAGCAAGTAAACTGATAATGCCAACAGTCGTCGTACCTTTAAACCAATCTAAGTTCGTTGGCTTGAGTTGACCGACTTCTGCAAAAGTATCTAGTCCATTTAATTTTAATAAAGCTACTATTGGAACAAGGACTAAAGCAAGTATCATAATGACACCTTGAAAGAAATCAGTTAATGAAACGGCGAGATAACCACCAAATAATGTGTATAGAATAACGATACTCGCAGCTATTAATAGACCTACGTGGTAATCTATACCGAAAGCACTGTTGAATAACACACCACCTGCAACCATTCCTGAATGTGTGTATAAAGTGAAAAATACTATAATAACTAGTCCGGAAATCACTTTTACAATTCTTGTATTATCTGATAAACGCTTTTCAAAATAGTCAGGTAAAGTTATCGCATTATCGGTTAACTCAGTATAAATTCTTAATCGAGATGCAACGAGCATATAATTTAACCATGCACCGATTGTAAGTCCTATCGCTATCCAAGTTGCAGATAAACCAGTGCTATAAACGGAACCAGGTAACCCCATGATCATCCAACCACTCATATCTGAAGCACCTGCTGATAGGGCAGTTACTAATGGCCCTAAGTCTCTACCACCCAACATATATTCATCGAGCGTACTCGTCGAACGTTTGTAAGCATAGAATCCAATTGCTAGTAGAATTGCAAAATAAACAGCAATCATGACATATGTTTCCCAAGTAGTTTCGACCTTAACATTCTTAAATGCATTTCCAAGTATAAACATGAAAAACCACCTCTCACTCATTGACATAAAATTCAGAAAAATTCTGATAATTTATTATGCACAATGTATGCGCTTTCATGAAGCTAATTTTCAATAACTTTAGATTTTTATATGAAAATTTGGTAAAATTGTATGATGTTAGATTAACTAAGGAGGCGTCGCACATGACGAAGGTAACATCTGAGCAAGTTGAACATGTTGCTAATTTAGCTAGACTTGAAGTTTCACAAGACGAAGTCAATGAATTCACAAAATCTTTAGAGAAGATCTTAAACTTTGCAGGACAATTAGATGAAGTTGATACTGAAAATGTTGAACCAACATTCCATGTATTGGATTTACAAAATGTTCTAAGAGAAGATAAGAGTGAATTAGGAATTCCTCAAGAACAAGCATTACTTAATGCTAAAGAAAAAGAAGCGGGACAATTTAAAGTTCCAGCTATTATGAATGAGGAGGACTAAGGCATGACAATTCGTTATGAAACAATTGAGCGTTTATCAGAAATGATTAAAAATAAAGAAATTAAGCCATCTGAAATTGTAAGAGATATTTTTGAAGCAATTGAAGCAGATGATATAAATGTCAAAGCATTCTTAGCTTTAAACAAGGAAGAAGCAATTAAAAAGGCTGAAGAACAAGATAAACTACAAGCTGAAGATAAAATGGAAGGTAAGTTATTTGGTATTCCAATGGGTATCAAAGACAACATTATTACTGAAGGTGTAGAAACTACATGTGCAAGTAAAATGTTAGAAGGCTTTATTCCTATTTATGAATCAACAGTGATGAAACAATTAAATGCTGAAAATGGTATTTTAGTTGGTAAATTAAATATGGATGAATTTGCAATGGGTGGTTCAAATGAGAACTCTTACTTTAAGACAACTGTTAACCCATTTGACCATAAAGCAGTACCTGGTGGATCATCAGGTGGTTCAGCTGCAGCAGTAGCAGCAAGCTTAGTACCATTTGCTTTAGGTTCAGATACAGGTGGCTCAATTCGTCAACCAGCATCTTATTGTGGTGTAGTAGGTATGAAACCTACATACGGTCGAGTATCACGTTTTGGTTTAGTAGCATTTGCATCTTCATTAGATCAAATTGGCCCAATTACACGTAGTGTTAAAGACAATGCATTAATTTTAGAAACTATTTCTGGACACGATGCTCAAGACTCAACAAGTGCGCCAATTGAAAATGTGGATTTCACATCTGAAATTGGTAAAGATATTAAAGGATTAAAAATAGCTGTTCCAGAAGAATTTATTGGATCTGGTGTTTCTGAAGACGTTAAGAACTCAGTTAATGAAGCAGTTAAGACACTTGAGTCACTTGGTGCAACTGTAGACCGTGTATCATTACCAAATACGAAATACGGTGTTGCGAGTTACTATATTATTGCATCTTCTGAAGCTTCAGCTAACTTAGCTCGATTCGATGGTATCCGTTATGGTTATCATTCAAAATCAGCTCATACACTTGAAGAATTATATAAAAAGTCTCGTGGAGAAGGTTTTGGAGATGAAGTTAAACGACGTATTATGTTAGGAACATTTGCATTAAGCTCAGGTTATTACGATGCTTACTACAAAAAAGCTCAAAAAGTACGTACTTTAATAAAACAAGATTTTGAAAAAGTATTTAATGACTATGATGTTATCGTAGGACCAACTGCACCAACAACAGCATTTAACATTGGTGAACAAGTCGATGATCCATTGACAATGTATGCAAATGATATTTTAACAATTCCAGTTAACTTAGCAGGTGTACCTTCTATCTCAATTCCTTGTGGTAAATCAAATGGTCGTCCAATTGGTTTACAAATTGTTGGTAAACCATTCGATGAAAAAACATTATACAAAGTTGCTTATCAATACGAAACTCAATTTAACTTACATGATGACTATAAAACATTACAAGGAGTGTGAATCTGAATGCATTTTGAAACAATAATCGGCTTAGAAGTACACGTCGAACTAAAAACAGAATCAAAAATGTTTTCACCATCACCAGCTCATTTTGGTGCGGAACCTAATACAAATACAAACGTAATTGACTTAGCATATCCAGGTGTCTTACCAGTAGTTAACAAGACTGCTGTGGACTGGGCTATGCGTGCAGCAATGGCATTAAACATGGACATTGCTAAAGAATCTAAATTCGATAGAAAAAACTATTTCTATCCAGATAATCCAAAAGCTTACCAAATTTCTCAATTCGATCAACCAATCGGCGAAAATGGTTGGATTGATATTGAAGTAGACGGAGAAACAAAACGTATCGGTATTACGCGTTTACACATGGAAGAAGATGCGGGTAAACTATCACATAAAGATGGTTACTCATTAGTGGATTTAAACCGTCAAGGTACGCCATTAATTGAAATCGTATCAGAACCAGATATTCGTTCACCTAAGGAAGCTTATGCTTATTTAGAAAAATTACGTGCAATCATTCAATATACAGGCGTTTCTGACTGTAAAATGGAAGAAGGATCTTTACGTTGTGATGCAAATATATCATTACGTCCATATGGTCAAGAAGAGTTCGGTACTAAAGCAGAGCTTAAGAACTTAAACTCATTTAACTATGTACGTAAAGGTTTAGAACATGAAGAAAAACGCCAAGCAGAAGTATTATTAGCAGGCGGAGAAATTTTACAAGAAACACGTCGTTTTAACGAATCAACTGGAGAAACAATTTTAATGCGTATAAAAGAAGGTTCAGATGATTATCGTTACTTCCCAGAACCAGACTTAGTACCATTATATGTTGATGATGAATGGAAAGAGCGTGTTCGTAAGACAATTCCTGACTTACCAGACGTACGTAAAGAACGTTACGTAAATGATTTAGGATTGCCAGCATATGATGCTCATGTATTAACATTAACTAAAGAAATGTCAGATTTCTTTGAAGAAGCTATTAAACATGGCGCAGATGTTAAATTAACTTCTAACTGGTTAATGGGTGGAGTAAATGAATACTTAAACAAAAATCAAATAGAATTAAATGATACTGCACTTACACCTGAAAACTTAGCAGGAATGATTAAGCTAATAGAAGACGGTACAATGAGTAGTAAAATCGCTAAAAAAGTATTCCCAGAATTAGCACAAAATGGTGGAGACGCTCATCAAATTATGAAAGACAAAGGTCTTGTTCAAATTTCAGACGAAGCGACATTATTAGGATTTGTTACTGAAGCTTTAGATAACAATCCACAATCAGTAGAAGACTTTAAAAATGGTAAAGGTAAAGCAATGGGCTTCTTAGTTGGTCAAATTATGAAAATTTCAAAAGGACAAGCTAACCCACAAGTTGTTAACCAAATACTAAAATCAGAATTAGAAAAAAGATAAATATAAAGATATAAGTTAGAATTGAGAGACTTATATTAATTAACGCTCATTCATTAGCTAAACCTAATGAATGAGCGTTTTTTTTATCGTGTAAGGGACAAAATTCTGAGAATTGTCCGGAAGAGGTGTTGTAAGGGACAAAATTCTGAGAAATGTTCGTAAGAGGGGCTGTCACTAAGGAGCATAATTCGGAATTCTGCCAGTAAGAACAACCTATTTACGCTCTATTATTTGCTGAAAATAACTTTCTTCATTTATGTTATTGCTTGCATGGTCGTTGAGTTAAAGTACAATGGTAATAAATCATATTGATAATGGAGGACTGACTGCACATGACACAATTAAAAATTGCTAAAAATGAAAATGAAGTTAATTTAGAATTAAGTCAAGCTAATAGACATGGTTTAATTGCTGGTGCTACTGGTACTGGGAAGACAATTACTTTAAAAGTTTTGGCTGAGCAATTCTCAAAAGCTGGTGTTCCTGTTTTTATGTCTGATATTAAAGGGGATATTTCTAGCATAGCTGAATCTGGTTCTATCAATGATAAAATTCAAGAACGACTAGACTTATTAAAGCTTGATGAATATAGCAATAATGCGTATCCTGTAACTTTATTTGATATTTTTCAAAAAAATGGTGTTCCTGTAAGAACAACTATTACAGAAATGGGTCCTCTTTTAATTGGTAAATTATTAGACTTGAACAATACTCAGCTTGGTGTTTTAGATATTGTATTTAAAGTTGCTGATGAGAGTGGACTATTACTAATTGATATGAAAGACTTTAAAGCACTCTTAAAAGAAATAAATGCTAATAGGGCCGAGTATGCTGAAAAGTACGGAAATATTTCTTCTGCTTCTATAGGTGCGATTCAACGTTCGTTGTTAAGATTAGAATCTGAAGGTGCAGAAACTTTCTTTGGTGAACCAGCTCTAGAGTTAGAAGATTTTATTAAATTTGATGAGTCTGGTAAAGGTATGATTAACGTATTAGACGCATCTGTCTTATATCAAAAGCCAAAATTATATGCGACATTCTTATTGTGGTTATTATCTGAATTATTCGAGAGTCTACCTGAAGTTGGAGATCCTGAAAAGCCTAAAATTGTTTTCTTCTTTGATGAAGCTCATTTATTATTTAATGATAGTTCCAAGGAACTTATTGAAAAAGTTGAACAAGTTGTACGATTAATTCGTTCTAAAGGTGTAGGGATTTATTTTGTAACTCAAAATCCAATTGATATACCTGAATCTGTTCTCGGACAACTTGGTAACAGAGTTCAACATGCATTAAGAAGTTATACACCTAAAGACCAAAAAGCAATTAAAAGTGCAGCACAAACATTCAGACAAAATGAAAATTTTGATACAGCTCAAGTGATTGGAGAATTAAAAACTGGTGAAGCTCTTATTTCATTCTTAAATGAAGAAGGACAACCAAATATAGTTGAACGTGCATTTATCCGTCCTCCAGAAAGTATAATTGGTGTAATTGATGAACATGTCAAAAAAGACCTTATAAATAATTCGCCATTGAACGAAACTTATAAAGAAACATTTGATCGAGAAAGTGCTTTTGAAATGCTGCAGAAAAAAATAGAAAAGCAACCAGAAACATCTGAAGAAAGTAAAAGTTCTAAGAAAACTAAAAATACACAAAAAGACTCAGAACCAAAGAAAAAAGAGAAGTCTTCTCAATTCCAAAAAGAAACTTCAAAATTACTTTCTACGGTAGGGAGACAAATTGGAAGAGAAATTGTGAGAAATATTTTTGGAACAAAAAAACGCTAATCATTTTTTACTTTCTTATATTTAACATTTGCTTTAATATAAAGATATAAGAAAATACAAGAGGGATCACAATGAAGAAAAAAGCTAGGATCATTTATAACCCAACATCAGGACGAGAAGTATTTAAAAGGGCATTACCTGATGTGTTAATTAAATTAGAACAAGCTGGATACGAGACAAGTGCACATGCTACCACAAGTGCTGGTGATGCAACAAATGCAGCTAGAGAAGCATTAAAGTACGATTATGATGTTATCATTGCAGCTGGTGGGGATGGTACATTAAATGAAGTGATTAATGGAATAGCAGAAGCTAAAAAACGTCCTAAATTAGGATTAATTCCTATGGGTACTGTAAACGATTTTGGTAGAGCACTACTTATACCGAATAGTATTATGGAAGCCGTTGACACGATTATTAAAGGTGATTTAGTGCCAGTTGATGTAGGTAAAATGAATAATCGTTATTTTATAAACATTGCTGGTGGCGGAAAAATTACAGAAGTATCATATGAAGCACCAAGTAAACTTAAAACGATGGTAGGTCCATTAGCCTATTATATTAAAGGTTTAGAGATGTTACCTCAAATTAAGGCGACAGATATTCGCATTGAATATGATGGAAATGTATTTCAAGGTGAAGCAATGATGTTCTTAATTGGCCTAACAAATTCTATCGGAGGATTTGAAAAGCTTGTACCTGATGCAGATATTAATGATGGGAATTTCACATTGCTCATTTTAGAAAAAGTGAACATTGCTGAACTAGGTCATATTATGACGCTTGCTTCAAGAGGTGATCATATCAATCACCCTAAAGTTCATTATTCAAAAGCTAAAACAATAAACGTTTCATCATTTGAACAAATTCAATTAAATGTTGATGGAGAATTTGGTGGCGTATTACCTGCTAATTTCTTGAACTTAAAACAACATATAGAAGTATTTTCTAAACTTGAAAGAGTGAAGAGAGAACATGGTATTGAAACGGTAGAAAAAGAACGAGAAAGATTACACGAAGAACTAACAGAAGAATAAATACAGGGGGACATTATTTTGTCCCTTTTTTCTATGTTTAACGTGAAAGAAGGAGTTATTATGGCAGGTATAGTTAATAAAAACGAAATATACACAGGACAAGTGATCGATTTTACACATGAAGGACATGGTGTTGTTAAATTTGATCGTTATCCTATTTTCGTACCAAATGCAATAAAAGATGAAACGATTGAATTTAAAGTTATTAAAGTAAAAAAGCAATTCGCTATCGGTAAATTAATAACAATTAAAGAAGCATCTGAAAAAAGAATTGAACCACCCTGTGAGTATTATAGCGTGTGTGGAGGATGCCAACTTCAACATTTGAGCTATAGAGCACAATTAGAAATGAAAAAAGAACAAGTTGTAAACTTATTTAAACGTAAATCAAACTTTGAAGATACGGTTATTCATGAAACAATCGGAATGGAAAATCCATGGCAATATCGAAATAAATCACAAATACCAGTGGGTAAGAATGAACAAGGCGAAATTGAGTTAGGTTTCTATAGACAGAGAAGCCATGATATCGTAAATATTGACCATTGTATGATACAAGATGAAAAACATGATCAAATTATGATTAAACTTAAAGCTTTATTAGAGCAAATTAATATAAGCATTTATAATGAGCGAAAACATAAAGGTGAGTTAAGACATATCATATTGAGAAGCGGATATTATACTGGAGAAACAATGGTTATATTTGTAACAAACAGCAAACAATTAAGCCATAAAAACAAAATTATAGAATATATCACGTCAGAATTTGATAATGTTGTAAGTATTAAACATAATATAAACTTAGAAAAATCAAACGTTATAATGGGTAATACGTCACATACATTGTATGGACAAGACACGATTTCTGACAAACTCTCAGAATTTCAGTTTAAAATATCTGACTCTTCTTTCTATCAAATCAATCCAGTACAAACAGAGAAATTATATAACAAAGCTTTAGAATATGCACAATTAGATGGAGAAGAAACAGTTATAGATGCATATTGCGGAATCGGGACAATAGGATCTTATATGTCACCAAAAGCTAAACATGTTTACGGCGTTGAAGTTGTAGAGCAAGCTATAGAAAATGCGAAAGAAAATGCAGAAATCAATCATATAGATAATGCGACATGGGAAGCAGGAAAAGCAGAAGAAATCATTTTAAAATGGCAAAAAGAAGGTATAAAGCCAGAAGTCGTAATGGTCGATCCACCAAGAAAAGGATGCGATCAAACATTTATTGAAACTTTAATAGAACTTTCACCTAAGAGAATTGTGTATATATCATGTAATCCAGCAACACAAGTAAGAGATGTAGAGATATTAAAAGGAAGTGGTTATCAATTAAAAGAAATCACACCTGTAGATATGTTTCCACATACTACACATGTAGAGACAGTTGCTTTAATAGAAAAAATAACTGATTAAACAGCTAGCCATTATTACTAATATAATGAGAAGAGGCAGAGACAATTAATTTGTTTCTGCCTCTTCTTTTTGAGCTATTTTATTGTATGAATGCGCATACATCTGTATAAATAAATTAAGGAGGGTTGTTTATGAAGAACGTATTAATGAGTGCCATATCGGTCTGTTTTTTATTGTCTGCTTGTGGTAGTGATTCTAGTAAAGATGCTAGTGAGAAGACTGAAGAAACAAAAAACCAAACCCAAAATAATGCAACTAAACAACAGGGTGAATCGGATAATCAAAAAGATAGCAAGGAAACTAAAGGTGTTGAAACAGTGGTTGATAACTTAGATACGCCATGGAGTATTGCGAAGACTAGTGATACTTTTTATTTAACTGAGCGTCCTGGCAAGATTGTTAAGATTAAAGGGGATAAGAAGATAGAACAGAAAGTGAACTTAGAAGAAGATGTATCAACTGCTGCTGAGGCTGGTCTATTAGGTTTAGTTCTTGCACCAGATTTTGAGAATTCTAATGAAGCTTACGCGTATTATACGTATGAAAATAATGATGGACAGTTCAATCGCATCGTAAAGTTGAAACTAGACGGCGATACATGGAATGAAGAAGCATTATTGTTAGATGATATTCCAAGTGGTCAATATCATCATGGAGGAAGACTGAAAATTGGACCTGATAATAAGTTATATGCAACAACCGGTGATGCTTCTGATGAACAAAATGCACAAGATAAAATTTCACTAGGTGGAAAAATTTTAAGATTGAATCTTGATGGTAGTAAACCAAGTGATAATGCATTTTCTAATTCTTATGTTTATAGTTATGGTCATAGGAATCCACAAGGCATGGTTTGGACTTCAGATGATAAGATGTATGCGAGTGAACATGGTAATCAAGCGAATGATGAAATTAATGAAATTACAAAAGGACATAATTATGGATGGCCAGTAATTGAAGGTAATGAAGAAAAATCTAATATGGAATCTCCATTATTCACTTCAGGATCAGATGATACTTGGGCTCCATCAGGTCTTGCTTATCATGATGGGATAATTTATTCTGCTGCTTTACGTGGTGAAGGTATAATGAAGTTTGATATAAATAATAACAAAATGAATAAAGTTGCTTCTGATTATGGAAGAATTAGAGATGTTTATATCGTAAATAATGAAATATATTTCATTAGTAATAATTCCGATGGTAGAGGAAACCCTTCAGGTAATGACGATAAATTGTATAAAGTATCTTTAAGTCAATTGAAATAATAAAATGACATAAATTGTGTAATGATTAGTAATAACGGCATTTATATTTTATAATAAGCATGTAAAGATTATTAAGAATTGGTTTCATGGGGGAGTTAGATGCTTAAAATTGACTTAATTAACAACGTTTCTATTTTAAAAAGATTAGCGTTATTACAGTTTGTTCTATTTCTTTCACTAATACTAATTAGTTTTAAAGTTATAGCAAATGTTGTATATGTTTATGATGAGGGGTTTTTAAGGAATATCGTAACCGGGATAATTGGTTTAATTGTATTAGTATTTGTACATGAATTGATTCACGGTATTTGCTTTAAATTATTTAATCCTTCTTCTAAAGTTAAATATGGTTATATGAATGGTATGTTTTTTGCGACAATGCCTCATGCTATATTTAATAGGAAGCAGTTTTATATTATTTTGCTAGCACCTTTTGTCATAATAAGTTTAGCTTTACTTGTCTCTTTATTATGGCTACAAGTATCTTCTATCATTTATATCTTTTCTTTTCATGGTGCAACTTGTATAGGGGATTTCTATATGGTTCAAATTATTTATAGTAATAAACAGATGAAATACGTTGAAGATACTGAAGTAGGAATTAATCTATTTTCAGAGAACAAAGACTTACAATCAACAAGTTAATAGAAATTTTGATATAATATATAGGAATTTGGGCAACCAACTTCCTATTTTTTTGTAGAGGTGTATACAATGGAACGGCGAATAATTCATATCGATATGGATGCTTTCTTTGCTCAAGTGGAAGTGAGGGATAATCCAACATTAAAAGGTAAACCAGTCATTATAGGTGGACGAGCTTCTGGTAGAGGTGTGGTTTCAACAGCTAGTTATGAAGCTAGAAAATTTGGTGTACATTCTGCAATGCCAATGGCTCAAGCACATAAACTATGTCCTGATGGTTACTATGTTCGTCCAAGGTTAAATCATTATAGAGAAGTTTCGAATGACATCATGGCTATCTTTAAGAGTTATACAGATATCGTTGAGCCATTATCATTAGATGAAGCATATTTAGATGTTACAGAGCTCGTTAGAAGAGACTTACCAGCTTCAATGATCGCACAGTATATCCAAAGAGATATTTACGATAAGACGCATCTTACATCATCTGCAGGTGTATCTTATAATAAATTTTTAGCAAAACTCGCCAGTGGAATGAATAAACCGAGTGGAAGAACAGTCATAGATTATGAAAATGCACACGATTTATTGATGTCATTACCTATAGGAGATTTTGCAGGTATTGGAAAAGTAACCGAAGAAAAAATGAAAGAAAAAGGTATCCATACTGGGAAAGACTTATATCAATATAATCAAATGGAAATGATTCAGCTATTTGGAAAAAGAGGCGTCAGTTTTTATAATAAAGTGCGTGGTATTGATCACTCTCATGTTAAACCTACAAGAATTAGGAAATCAATCGGAAGAGAAACAACCTTTGAAACAGACCAAAATGATGATGATTTCATATTAAACACTATACGTCAGTTAAGTGGAGAAGTTGCTAATAGAGCAGATAGACATGAATTAGCCGGAAGAACAATTACAGTTAAGTTAAAAACACACGACTTTGAAACACTTTCTAAACAAACTAGTAGCAATACACCAGTATACGATGAAGTGGAAATATATAATATCGCATATGATTTGTATAATTCTCTTAAAGATACCGACATAGCTATCCGCTTAGTTGGTGTATCCATTGGGAATTTAGTTTCTAGAACTTACCGTAATTTAACGATATATGATTTCATATAAACACTTAACTTGATATTTAATTTTATCCTTAGTATTCTAATATAAGTTATGAACGAGTTTCATTTAAAAGAAAAAAGGGTATTATTTAATACTTACAAATAAGAAGGTAGAGATTGATATGAAATTTAAATTTTCAATTATAGCGATTACAGTGTTATTGATTATATTATTTATTAAAAGCTCCATTGATACAGGTACATTTGATGTAATAAAATTACTAGGAATTGTTGCAATTGCAATATTGTTATTCTGGTTAGATAAAAAACTAGAAAGACCTGTTAACAAAGCAAGCTTGAGAAGAGATTTAAAAAAAGAATTTCAACACAAAGAATAATATTGAAAAACAGTGAAGAAATATAACATTTCTTCACTGTTTTTTTATACATATTTTTTATCAGATAATGATTTGCCATATATACTTAGGACTGAATCTAAATCTGGGTAATGTTTTAAGAGTCGGTACGTTATGATCGCACATGCTTTTGCATCATTTAAGGCATGGTGATGTCCTTTAAAATCAATATTATAGTACGACATCATAGGTGCCAAGCCATATCGGGGGTTGTTTATAGTTTTTCTTGCTAATATACATGAACAAAAATAAGTTAAATCAGGAATCTCAATATCAAGTTTCATGAGTGATTTAAACAATACATTCATATCAAATTTAGCATTATGAGCAACGACTGGTAAATCACCGATAAAGTCCATCATATATGGAAAGACAATATCAAATGTAGGTGAATTAGTTACGTCTGAAGGTTTGATTTTATGAATTTTAATATTCATACTAGAAAAATAATCTTCAGGATTCACTAAAGTATAAAAATTTTCCGTAATTTGATGATCAACTACTTTAACCATCCCTACAGAACATATACTTTCGGGACTACCGTTAGCAGTTTCAAAATCTAGTGCTACGAATGAAGACATTTCATCACTTCCTTTAGAACGTAATTATAATCATATAAGGACATAAAGTAAATCATGATGAATTATAAATATAAGGTGTTAAAAGTTGATTGAATGACCGTAAGTGAGTGTGTGTAAGGGACATAATTCCGAGAAATGTCCGTAAGAGGTAGTGTAAGGGACAAAATTCTGAGAAATGTCCGTAAGAGGTAATGTCTAAGGAGCACAATTCAGAATACTGCCAGTTAGCGCAATCTAAGGAGCACAATTCAGAATTCTGCCAGTTAGAACTTTCTAAGGAGCACAATTCGGAATTCTGCTAGTTAGCGCATTCTAAGGAGCACAATTCGGAATACTGCCAGTAAGCCCCACAACCAAGCCCCGCAACCAACCCTCACAACCAACTCCACCCTCATTTTCCACACAAAAACCTAGCTAGGACAATTAATTTGTCCTAGCTAGGTTATATAATTCTAAATAATCAATTTTATTCAGAGCCTTCATCAAAGCTACGTGATGCTAGTTCTTTTTCATATATAAATAGTGCGTTGTTGTCTTCTTGAATTCTTTCTAAGTAATCAATATGCGTTTCAAACATTGATTCTTCTTCAACTTGTTCATCTAAGAACCAATTTAAGAATGAAATTGTAGCAAAGTCTTTTTCATCTTTAGCAATTTCAGATAAATTATAGAAACGACGTGTTACATCTTGTTCTTGTGCTAAACCATCTTTAAATGTTTCTAATAAAGAATTGAATTCTGTTTTTGGAGCATCTAATGATGTGAAGATAGCTTTTTCACCACGATCATTAATATAGTTATATATTTTCATGCCATGGAAACGTTCTTCTTTAGCTTGTTGAATATAGAAGTTTGCAAATCCATCGTAACTCTTGTCTGCACAATAAGCTGCCATTGCCATATATGCATGTGCTGCGTAAAATTCATGATTTAATTGATTGTTTAAAGCATCTAGAATATTTTTTGATAACATAAAATATCTTCCCTTCTATAATGAAAATCTATTACATCTTTATTATACAATAACAACAATTGGAAACCAACGAATTAACATAGTGAAACTCTTTTTTTAAAGCTTTTGAACGTGGTATAATAATGTGACAGAATAAGGAGGTAACGTATGAAGAAGTATGTTGCGAAAAATGTAGCGAAACTTGCGCGTTATGCAAGTAGAAAAGTAGGTAAACAAGGTACGGATCTTCCGGGACAATTAGCACGTAAAATAGACCCACTTATTTTAAGAAAGTTAGCTAATGATGTAGATGAAATCGTGATGATCAGTGGTACGAACGGAAAGACTACAACTTCTAACTTAATCGGTTATACATTAAAGAAGAATAATATCGATATTATACATAATACTGAAGGTGCCAATATGGCCGCGGGTATTACTTCAAGTTTTATTGTGCAATCTAATAAAAATACTAAAATTGCAATAATTGAAATAGATGAAGGTTCAATTCCAAGAGTGTTAAAAGAAATGACACCTACAATGATGGTTGTAACAAACTTCTTTAGAGATCAAATGGATAGATTTGGTGAGATTGATACGATGGTTGATAATATTGCTAATTCTATTAAAGATAAAGGTATTAAATTATTACTAAATGCAGATGATCCTTTTGTTAGTAGATTGAAAATAGCTAGTGATGATATTGTTTATTATGGCATGCAAAAGGGCATTCATGACTTTGAGCAAAGTACGATGGTTGAAAGTAAATATTGCCCGAATTGTGGACGCTTATTAAATTATAGTCATGTCCATTACAATCAAATAGGTCATTATACATGTGAATGTGGATTTAACAGAGCAACGCCTCAGTATGAAGTAACTTCGTTTAAACAAGAACCTTTTATACATGTTGGTCTAAATGATGCACATTTTGATATGAAAATAGCAGGTGATTTCAATGTGTTTAACGTTATTGCTGCCTATACAGTATTAAGAGAATTAGGACTTAATGATCAATCTATCAAAACTGGGTTTGAATCTTATACATCAGATAATGGTCGTATGCAATATTATAGAAATAATAAAAAAGAAGCATTAATTAACTTAGCTAAAAATCCAGCAGGACTAAATGCTAGTCTATCTGTAGGTGAGCAAGTTGACGGTGAAAAAGTTTATTTAATTAGTTTAAATGATAACGGCGCTGATGGTAGAGATATTTCTTGGATTTATGACGCTGATTTTGAAAAATTATCTAGACAAAATATTAAAGCAATTATTTGCACAGGACAAAGAGCTGAAGAGTTAGCTTTAAGATTAAAATATGCAGAAGTCAATGCAGACGTTATAATTGAAAATTCAATAGAAAAAGCAACTGAACTTTCAATGACTTATTCGCAATTTACAGTTGCGATACCTAACTATACATCATTGGCACCAATGCATAGGACGTTAAATAAATCCTTTAAGGAGGAAGCATAATGTTACCTATAAAGATATTTCATTTTATGCCGGATAAATTAAATTTATATGGAGATATAGGCAATATTATTGCACTTAAACAACGTGCAAAATGGCGCGATATTGAAGTTCAAGTAGTAGATATAACAGATACTGAGAATTTGAACTTAGATGATTGTGATATCTTCTTTATTGGTGGAGGTAGCGATAGAGAGCAAAGTCTTGCTACAGAACAATTAAAGAAAATTAAAACACAACTTAAAAATGCTATAGAAGACGGTATGCCAACTTTAACGATTTGTGGAGGTTATCAATTTTTAGGTTCAGAATATGTAACACCAGACGGTACAAGATTAGAAGGATTAAATATTCTTGATATATACACAGAATCTAAGAAAGATCGTTTAATAGGAGATATTGTAATTGAATCAGAAACGTTTGGACAAATCGTAGGATTTGAAAATCATGGTGGAAGAACATATCACGAATATCCAACATTAGGTAGAGTAGTTGATGGATTTGGAAATAATGATAATGACAAACGTGAAGGCATTCACTATAAAAATCTATTAGGTACATATTTACATGGGCCGATTTTACCAAAGAACCATGAAATTACAGATTACTTATTAAAACAAGCATGTATTCGTAAAGGACTAGAGTTTAAACCTGAACAATTAGACAATACTGTTGAAGAAGCTGCTAAACAAGCTATCATTAAAAGGTTGTTGAAAGCTAAATAGCAGAAGTAGAACATAATATAAACAACCTCCCAATCGAGATGATTGGGAGGTTGTTTATATTTCTAATGATTAAGATTAGTAAACAAATTCATTAGAGTGTATTTTGAATATTATTTAGATATTTTAGAATATCTATCATTCAATATTTTATTGATCATCAATAGCTCATAAATGACATGACTTTTAATTTGATTTTCGTCAAATTCATCAAGACCTTTCACACTATTTTTAAGTGTTGATGCTGCTTTTTTCTGTTTCATAAATTCATTGGTTGATTCTAGGTGTTCATACGATTTTAAGAAATTCGAGAGTGCTATACGCTCTTTTTCTGTAAAAATAATATGAGTGTTCTCAGGTAAATAAATTAAATTTAATAAATGTGCATTAAGTAAACGATTTGTATGATATTTCATTTCAACTTTTCTTATGTGCGATTTTGATTCTTTCTTTGTTCGATGATAATCATATTCTTCTTTTTGATATTTAATGAGCTGTTCAATTTTAGTAGCTGACTGTTGCAACGTTGTCATATTTTTCATAGAAGTAGCAGATTCATATTCACCAAGTAAAAGTTCTTTAAGTCTGTTTATGTATATCTTTAATATTTTATTATCCATTTCACTATTAATACTTTCAATTTGATAAATATATTTAGGAGGTAAAATAATAAAATTAACGATACCTGCAGTAGCAAGCCCAATAGTGGTAGTTGCTAATCGAGAAACAAAGTTATAAACAAATGCTTCATGAATAACAGGTACCATAGCAACTGCAGTAATAGCAGCCACTAACATACCATCCATTAATTTAAGTTGATAGCATATTAAAATAGTTACAGTAGCTGCTAATGAATAACTTAAAGGCGATTCACCAAAGAAATATGTACTAATGACAGCAATGAATGCACCAAGTATAGAAGCGGGAAAACGTACATAAGCTTTTTTTAAAGAAGCTTTAGCTGTAGGTTCTATTGTTACGATAGAAGTAATTACAGCAAATATAGGGTTTAAACTTAAAGACATACAAATTAATGCAGTTAAAAATGTAGCCAATCCTGTTTTAATAATTCTTGCACCGATAATTCGAGATAACCAATTTTCCTTCATACACAAAACTCCGAAATCATTTTTTTATAGTATAACATGCATTTTCTGATATAATTAAAAACGACAAAAAAATTTTAAAAAGAAAGAACGGGATTTAAATGATAATTCAAAACAATGAAGAACTTGAAGGCCTAAAAGAAATAGGCAAAATATGTGCAATAATTCGTGATGAGTTGAAAGCAGCAACTAAACCCGGCATAACTACTAAAGAAATAGATAACATTGCAAAGGAAAGATTTGAAGAATTAGAAGCTGAATCAGCTCCTATTGCAGAATATGATTTTCCAGGGTATACATGTATAAGCGTAAACGAAGAGGTAGCACATGGTATTCCAGGTAAACGTGTAATACAAGAAGGTGATTTAGTTAACATCGATGTATCAGCACGTAAGAATGGTTACTATGCTGATACAGGCATCTCATTTGTTGTAGGTGAAGCGGATGATCCTAAGAAACAATTAGTTGTTGATGTAGCTGCAATGGCGTTTGAAGAAGCTATGAAAAAAGTTAAACCTGGTTCTAAGTTATCTCAAATTGGTAGAGCGGTTAATTCTACAGCACGTAAACATGGCTTAAAAGTCATCAAAAACTTAACTGGACATGGTGTAGGTTTATCTTTACATGACTCACCACAACACGTCATGAATTATTTTGACCCATTAGAAAAACAATTACTAAAAGAAGGAATGGTTCTTGCAGTAGAGCCTTTTATATCTTCTAATGCAACAATTGTAAGTGATGGAAAAAATGATTGGGCATTTGAAACGAAAGATAAAAGTTATGTAGCTCAAATTGAGCACACAATTGTCGTTACTAAAGATGGTCCATTATTATTAACTAAACTAGAAGATTAATATTAGAGGCTGGGACAATTAATTTGTCTCAGCCTCTAATTAATATATTGGCAGTAGATGACTGGGACGACGAAATCTTTTTTATGAAATTAGATTTCTGTCATAATCTCTTTTCTAAGACTAAGGACCGATTGTAATTTCGTCCCTAGGTCCATTTTGAAATATTGAATAACATTTTATAATAGAGTTTAATCTGACAGAAGTAGGTGATTCTATGTTTAATGTTGTTTCAAACCAATTAAAACAACTCATTCTTGTTTCTTATTATGAAAGTTTAGATACATGCGCTAAGCATTTAGATGTTAAAATAAAAGCTATGAAGCAATATATAAGTTATTTAGAACAGAAAAAATGTCAATTAAGTAAATTAATTGATAATTATACTTTAGAATTAGACAATAAGTATATGGATAAAATAGAAGACTTTAAAATTACTTGTGCTAAAAAACTTGAAGACTATGATTTACAATTTTTGCAAAAACAAATTAACATGTTAGAAAGTGAATTAGCTAAAATAGAAGAAGCAATTAAATGTACTTTAGACCAAATAGCTAATACGATTGCAGAACGTTCTATGCTTACACAAATGAATTCACTTCTCTAAGATTGGGGTGGTAAGTTGAAGAATAAATTTATATCAACAGAATTGTTAATTATACTCACTGTATTAATTCTGTTGTCGAACATTTACTATATTTTCTTTGAAAAAATAGGATTATTACTTGTCGTAGTAATGGGGATTATTTTTATTTATGTAGGTTATTTATATTTTCATAAATTACGAGGATTAATTATATTTTGGATTGGCGCTATATTATTAATTTATGCCTTACTTTCTAATCCATATATGCTTGCCATTTTATTTTTATCACTCATTTTTTTAGTAGTAAGATATATTATATATCGAAAAAAACCGCTAAAAGTGGAACATGTAGAAAATACATCCAATGAAAATATAAATGAATCATTTATAAAACAGAGATGGTTTTCACCACAAAAAACACCTCACTACATTTATAAATGGGAAGATATACAAATTCAACAAGCAATTGGAGATATAGAATTAGATTTATCATTAGCTGCTAATTTATCCGAGAATAATGTAATTGTTGTAAGACAATATATTGGTAAGACACAAATAATTGTACCTTATAATTATCATGTGAATGTCCATATAACAGCATTATTCAGCAGGTTGTATATGAATGATCAAGTTTATAGAGTAAGAAATGAGACTGTGCATTACGAAGAAAACAGTCATAAAAATACTTTTAAAGTTAATATTTTCTTCTCAACATTTATGGGTGATGTTGAGGTGATATTCCGATGAATAACTACACTAGAATAATTGGGTCAATGCTCATTCTTATATATACAATTGTCGGTATATTATTTTTCTTAGATCGTATATTTATTAATATCATATATTTTCAAGGTATATTTTACACACAAATTTTAGGTGTACCTGCATTTTTATTTATAAATATAGTTGTCATCCTGTTATGTATTATTATAGGTTCAGCTGTAGCTTATAAAATTAATCAGCAACATCATTGGATAAAAGAACAAATAGAAAGATCAATACAAGGTGAAATATTAGGCGTAAATAATCATGAAATAGATTTACACCAAGAAACATTGGAAATTTACCACACTTTGATACCACTGCATGAAGAGCTTTATACTTTGAGATTGAAGTCACAAAAAATTATAAATGAATCGTATCAAATGAAAGACTCAGTCGTAAAAAAAATTATAGAAGATGAAAGACAACGATTAGCAAGAGAGTTACATGATTCAGTGAGTCAGCAATTATTTGCTGCTAGTATGATGCTTTCTGCTATTAAATCTTCAAATCTTGATGAACCACTTTCCAAACAAGTTGATTTATTAGAAAAAATGATACAAGATTCTCAATTAGAGATGAGAGCCTTATTATTACACTTAAGACCATTAGGACTTAAAAATAAATCATTAGGTGAAGGAATAAAAGATTTAGTAATAGACTTAAAACAAAAAATCCCTATGAAAGTTGTCTATGACATAGAAGATATAGATATTGCAAAAGGTACAGAAGACCATCTTTTCAGAATTACACAAGAAGCAATTTCAAATACATTGCGTCATTCTAAAGGTTCAAAAGTCTCAATCGAGTTAATTGAAACGAGTGATTATGTTATATTACGTATACAAGATGACGGAATAGGATTTGATACGTCGAATAGAGATTCACAAAGTTATGGTCTAAATACAATGAACGAACGCGCATTAGAAATTGGAGCAACTCTAAATATTATTTCAATGCCTAAATCGGGAACACGTATTGAAGTTAAGGTACCAAATAATAAGGAGGAACAGTATGACAATTAAAGTATTATTCGTAGATGATCATGAGATGGTTCGTATAGGTATTTCCAGTTATTTATCTACTCAAGAAGATATATCAGTCATAGGGGAAGCTGCTTCTGGTAGAGAAGGCATTGAAAAAGCCGAACAACTCGAACCCGATGTTATTTTAATGGATTTAGTAATGGATGATATGAATGGTATTGAAGCTACAGAACATATAAAGAAAAACCAACCAAGAGTTAAAATTGTTATGCTAACTAGTTTCATTGAAGATAGTGAAGTGTACCAAGCTTTAGATGCAGGTGTAGATAGTTATATATTAAAGACAACTTCTGCAGATGACATTGCAAATGCAATACGTAAAACATACAACAAAGAATCAGTATTTGAACCAGAAGTTTTAGTGAAAATGCGTAATAGAATGAACCAAAAAGCAGAATTATTTGAAATGCTTACTGAGCGTGAAATGGAAATCTTGCTATTAATTGCAAAAGGGTATTCAAATCAAGAAATAGCAAGTGCATCTCATATTACAATTAAAACAGTAAAAACACATGTAAGTAATATACTTAGTAAGTTAGAAGTTCAAGATAGAACCCAAGCTGTTATTTATGCATTTCAACATAACTTAATATCATAGGAAACATAGGCTGGACAAATATACTATATATTTAAAAGAGCAGAAATTCATTGTTAAAATTGAATTTCTGCTCTTTTTCTTGTATAAGTTTTTACACTTCTTTTGACTTGTGTGAATATGGGTATCTATAGTTACACTTCTTTTGACTTGTGTAAGCATGGGTATCCATAGTTACACTTCTTTTGACTTGTGTAAACATGAGTATCCATAGTTACACATCTTTTAACTTGTGTGAGCATGGGTATCCATAGTTACACTTCTTTTGACTTGTGTGAATATGGGTATCCATAGTTACACTTCTTTTGACTTGTGTAAACATGAGTATCCATAGTTACACATCTTTTAACTTGTGTGAGCATGGGTATCCA
>NZ_JAJNIS010000021.1:0-36479 GCF_022386375.1 Mammaliicoccus sp. K-M42
TTACGTTCCGCGAGAGTAGGACGTTGCCGGGCAAATATTTATAAATGGATGCGATGAGCCGCACTCGAGACCTGTTAGGTCTCTTTTTTTTTGCAAATTTTTAAGATAGTCTGAAAGTATTACTATTTATACTGAAGAATAAGGCTTTTGCATATCCTTTCTATCTAATGACGACTATGATAATCATTGATATAATGATGAAGAATATAAAATAAGAGGTAATTGTTATGAATATAAATGAACAGCTAAACTCTCTACAGAATAAGGATGCTATCTCTCTCCACGTTCCAGGTCATCATAACAACACGATAGGATATTTAAAAGAGTTGAATATAGCGATGGATATGACTGAAATAACTGGATTAGATGATTTACATCAACCTGAGGAATGTATTCAAGAAAGTATGTCTCAGCTAAACAGATACTCTGATTATAGTGGCCAGTATTTAGTAAATGGTACAACAGTTGGGATATTATCCGTTATTTATGGTGTACAACATTTACAAGGTGAAATACTTATTCCTAGAAATGCTCACAAATCAATATACAATGCATTAAATTTAACAAAACAAGATGCAAAATGGATGCCAATGACTGTTTCAGAGAAAACAGGACAGTATAATGGTGTGAATTCATTAGATAATCTTGATTTGTCTAAAGTGAAGTTAGCTGTTTTTTCATATCCAAATTATTATGGAGAAACATTTAATATTGAAGAGAGTATAAAAGTGTTAAAAAAACATCATATTCCTGTATTAGTAGATGAAGCTCATGGTGCTCATTTTGGCATAAGTCCATATTTTCCAAAATCCTCAATAGAGTTTGGGGCAGACATTGTTGTACAATCCTATCATAAAACATTACCAGCTTTGACGATGGGTTCTGTTATTTATATTAAAGAAGATTTAAGTTTAAAATCCAAAATTCAAGATTATTTAAAGATGCTGCAGACTTCCAGCCCATCATATTTAGTTATGTCAAGTTTAGAAAAGGCTGAACAGTTTTATAAAAAATATCATGACGAGATATTTAAAATGAATAGAAAAATATTAATAGATACTATGGAGCAAGTAGGATTTACGGTGGGATGTCTAGAAGACCCTCTTAAATTAATTGTGTCTCATGATAAATTATCCGGATTTGAAGTGCAAAAAATATTCGAAGATTCAAACATCTATATTGAATTATGTCATAATCATTTTATTCTATTGGTACTACCATTGTGGCATCATTCGGATGAATTTCCTTTTGATCTATTAATAGAACGTATTAATCAATTCAAAATGAATTTTAAAAGTAAAGTAATAAAGAAAACATGCTTTAATTTACCGATACATTCGACTACTTACAAATATATTGATGTCGGTGATACGACAACAGTTGAGTTGTTTCAATCAGTAGGAAAAATTTCTGCTGTTGATGTTGTTCCATATCCACCGGGTGTACCAGTTATTTTAAAGGGAGAATATATTACCAAAGAAATCATAGATTCTCTGTTACAATGGCTTGATAAAGGTGGTAGAGTGGAAGGTATAAAAAACATGAAAATTAGCGTAAAGGATGAAAAATAAATGGGTCAATTTATAACATTTGAAGGGCCAGAAGGTTCTGGGAAAACAACAGTTATACATAAAGTTTTTGAGATGCTAGAAGATGATTATGATATATTGCTTACGAGAGAACCAGGTGGTATCAAAATAAGCGAAGCTATTAGAAATCTATTGTTAGACAGTGATGATGAAATGGATGAAAGAACAGAAGCATTATTATTTGCAGCTGCGAGAAGACAACATTTAGTAGAGAAAATTTTACCTCAATTAAATAAAGACGGCATCGTACTTTGTGATCGTTTTGTTGATAGTTCGTTAAGTTATCAAGGTTACGCTCGTGAAATTGGGGTAGAAGAAGTTAAGGCAATTAATGAATTTGCTATTGAGAGCCGTTATCCAGATTTGACTTTATATTTTGATGTACCTGCTGAAATTGGATTAAACAGAATTAAAGATAATCAGCGTGAGGCTAATCGTCTTGATAAAGAAAAAATTGAATTTCATCATAAAGTAACAGATGGTTACAAAAAATTGATTGCTGAGTATCCAGATAGAATTAAAGTTATTGATGCAACTCAACCATTAGAAAAGGTTATAGAAGAAGCGTATTTCATGATAGTAAAATTTCTGAAACAAGTTTAAAATATGATATAATATATAAAGAGGTGTTTAGTTATGAAAATGATAATAGCGATTGTCCAAGATCAAGATAGTCAAAACTTGTCAGAAGCACTTATAGAAAAGGATTTTAGGGCCACTAAACTTGCAACAACAGGTGGGTTTTTAAGAGCCGGAAATACAACATTTTTATGCGGTGTTAAAGATGAACGTGTAGATGAATTATTACGTGTAATCGATGGAACTTGTGGTAATCGTGAACAACTTGTTTCACCTATCACACCAATGGGCGGTAGTGCGGATTCTTATATTCCATACCCAGTAGAAGTTGAAGTAGGTGGCGCGACAGTATTCGTTATGCCAATTGAACAATTCCATCAATTTTAAGAACTGATTAGCTGCCGTTTGTGCAGCTTTTTTATTGCAAGGAGCGTAAAAAATGCAATTAACAAAAGAAATTGATCATTTATTAAGTGCTAAACAGTTATCTCATGCTTATTTATTTGAAGGAGATAACATGTTTGAAATGAAGTCTACAGCTATGTATTTTGCAGAACAGATATTATGTGATGCTGAACAAGCTTGTATTTCAAAAGTTCAAAGTTTTAACCACCCGGATTTCGTATATATACAAACAGATGAAACGACTATAAAGAAACAACAAATAGAAGAATTATTAAGAAAAATGAATCAAAAGCCAATAGAAAGTCAATATAAAGTTTACATTATTGAAGCTTTTGATAAACTAACAGTACAGGGTGAAAATAGTATATTGAAATTTTTGGAAGAACCACCTCCAAATACGATTGCCTTGTTGCTTACAACTAAGAAAGATCAAATATTACCAACAATACATTCAAGATGCCAACTTGTTCATTTTAAACCAGCATCGAAAGAAAATTATATAGAAGAATTAAAACTGTCTGGTATTTCTTCTGCGATTGCACATACACTTAGCTTTATTACTTCAGATAAAGAAGAAGCCATTTCACTAACTGAAGAGCAATCGTTTACACAACTAAGAAAATCAGTAACTAAATTAGCGGAATTAATGGTAAAAGATAAACAAATGGCGTTGATATATTTGATCGAATGCACAAAAATTGCTAATACACGTCCTTTACAGCAATTATTTTTAAATAGTTTAAATACTTATTTTCAAGATATATTACATGCTAAAATACAACTAGATGTAATTAAAGCATATCCAGATTTAGAAGTAGAAATTGCAGAAATAAGTAAATATTTATCATTGAATGATATCTCGAATTATATACAAGTTATTACGGAAGCTAACCGCAAACTAGCTCAAAACGTGAATGCAACGTTAGTGTTAGAACAAATGGTTATAAATGGGAAGAGGTGATAGAATGTATGAAATAATAGGTGTTCAATTTCAAGTAGCTGGGAAAAAAGAATATTTCTCACCTAATGGGGAACGTTTTAAGGAAAATGATTTAGTAGTAGTAGAGTCTAAACGTGGGATTGAACTGGGCCAAGTTAAACTAACTAACCGCCATGTTGGAAAAGACGATGTTGTCTTACCTCTTAAAGAAGTTATTCGACATGCTACTGAAGAAGATGTGCAGAAGTATCAAGATAATCTAAAAGACGCAGAAGATGCATTGTCACTGTGTAAAGAACTTGTTAAAAATCATGAGTTAAACATGAGACTTGTAAACTGTGAATACACATTAGATAAAAGCAAAGTTATTTTCAATTTTACTGCGGATGATAGAATAGATTTTAGAACACTAGTTAAATCATTAGCTTATGAATTAAAGACACGTATTGAATTAAGACAAATCGGTGTCAGAGATGAAGCGAAATTATTAGGTGGAATTGGACCATGTGGTCGTTCTCATTGTTGTTCAACATTTTTAGGTGATTTTGAGCCAGTTTCAATTAAAATGGCTAAAGATCAAAATCTATCTCTAAATCCAACTAAAATATCAGGTGCATGTGGTAGATTAATGTGTTGTTTAAAATATGAAAATGACTATTATGAAGATGTGAGAAATGAATTACCTGATGTTGGTACAACTGTTGTTACGCCTGAGGGTGATGGTAAAGTGGTAGGATTGAATATTTTAGATATAACTATGCAAGTTAAAGTGAAAGGTTTCGAACAACTTTTTGATTATAAACTTGATGAATTACTTGAAGTCCATTCATAAGGGAGGATTATATTGTGAATAGGGACGAGTTGTTTGAAACGATTATGACACTAGAAAATGAACTTAAACAAATTAATGACCACATGGAAAAGTTGAAAAACCAGGCAGTGGAATTAGTTGAAGATAATGTTGCGCTTCAGATGGAAAATGATAGCTTGAAGAGAGTAATTGAATCTAATGAAGTGCCACAACAGAAAAAAACAAACAAAAAAACAAAGCCACTTCAAAGCAGAGACAATTTCGCTATGTTATATCATGAAGGATTTCACATTTGTCGTGGAGAATTATTTGGTAAACATAGACAAGGACAAGATTGTTTATTTTGTTTAGAAGTGCTAAATAGAGACTAAATGAATCAGGCATTTAATATGCCTGATTTTTTAAATGAGGTGTTTTAATGCTTAATTCAGGAGAAAGACTCGACCAATTATTAAGAGAGAAATATGAAATTATTCAAAATGATGAAGTGTTTTCATTTTCAACTGATGCGTTGTTATTAGGAGAATTTACTAGCGTACGTAATAAAGATAAAGTAATGGATTTATGCACAGGTAACGGTATCATTCCATTGTTATTAGCTTATAAATCTCAATCTACAATTGAAGGTATAGAAATTCAAGAAGCGTTAGTAGAAATGGCTCAAAGAACATTACGTCATAATCGACTTGAAGATCAAATTTCGATTGAACATATGGATTTAAAAAATGTATCGAATACATATATGCCTTCTACATTTGATGTAGTGACAGTTAATCCACCATATTTTAAAGAAAATCAGCAAATGCAACATCAAAAGGAAGCACATAAAATAGCTAGACATGAAATATTGTGTACGCTTGAGGATGTCGTAAAAGCGAGTAAGCATTTATTGAAACAAGGTGGTAAATTAGTGATGGTTCATAGGGCAGAAAGACTGATGGATGTCTTAAGTCTGTATAGACAATATAATATTGAACCTAAAAGATTAAGAATGGTTTACAGTACGCCGAAAAAGACAGAAGCAGTCACGATATTAGTTGAAGGTCGAAGTGGTGGTCAGGTTGGTTTGAAAGTAGAACAACCGTTTTATATCTATGATGCAAATGGTGAATATTCAGCAGAAATGAAGGCTGTCTATTATGGATAAACATTATACATATATATTAGAATGTAAAGATCATACACTATATACTGGATATACAACAGATTTGGAAAGAAGATTGAAAGTTCATAACGATGGAAAAGGTGCTAAATACACAAGAGTTAGACGTCCTGTTAAGCTTGTATATCATGAAATATTTGATAATAAGTCAGAAGCATTGAAAAGAGAATATGCACTTAAGCAATTAACTAGAAAGCAAAAACTAGCACTTATAAAGGATGATTAATATGTCTATATTATATTTAGTGGGAACGCCAATTGGAAATTTAGAAGATATCACATATCGCGCAGTAAGGACTTTAACTGAAGTGGATTATATTTTTTGTGAAGATACACGTGTGACAGCTAAACTTTGCCAACATTATCAAATACAAACACCTTTAAAGTCTTATCATGAACATAATAAAGATAAGTCTTCAGAACAAATTTTAAGACTGTTAGAAGAGGGTAAGCAAATTGCGTTAGTTTCTGATGCAGGCTGTCCTTGTATTAGTGACCCTGGATACGAACTTGTGAATCAAGTGAGAGAGCAAGATTTCCGAGTTGAAACAATTCCGGGACCAAACGCTGCAATAACAGCCTTGATGACAAGTGGACTTCCATCTTACAAATTTGTATTTCTAGGTTTTTTACCAAGGCATGCTAAAGAAAAACATGAAGTCCTTCAAAAATGGATGAGTAGAGAATCGACATCTATGATTTACGAATCTCCTTATAGAATTAAACAAACTGTAAGAGCCATTGCTGAGATAGACCCTGAACGAAAAGTAGCAATAGGAAGAGAGCTCACTAAAAAGTTTGAACAAGTTGAAACGAATCAAATAGAAGTGATAGAACAAATGTTAGATGAAGAGAAGATTCCGCAAAAAGGCGAATTCGTTATTTTGATTGAAGGAATAGATGAATCTAGTCAAGAGACTCATTGGTGGGAAGGCATGGATTTAAATCAGCATGTCGAAATTTATATAAAAGAACATGATATGAAATCTAAGGATGCCATAAAACAAGTATCTGTTGATAGAAAGATGAAAAAAAGAGATGTATATGAGTCTTATCATGTCGAAAAATAAAAAAGGAAAATTTAAAGTACAGTGTACTTTAAATTTTCCTTTTTTAATATGGACCTTTTATTATTTTGATTTGTTTTCAATCTCGTTAATTAATTGCTGAGCGCCTTCTTTACTTAAGACGATTTTACCATCAGCTAATACAAAATTTTCCTCTGAAACATCGCCAGTAACTTGACATGTCATGTTAGGTGAATATTTCTTTAAAATAATTTTATCATCATCAGTATAAATCTCCAAAGCATCTTTCTCAGCGATGTCTAATATGCGTCGTAATTCGATTGGAATTACTACACGGCCTAGTTCATCTACTTTACGCACGATTCCAGTTGATTTCATCATTTTACCTCCGTTTAATAAAACCATAATTATCTAATTCGACATTCATTCGACAATTATATAAATAGTATACTAATATGAATTCAAGGAAATGTCAATAATACAATATATTGCAAGCGTTTAATTTTTCAAATAAAAAACAATTCATGAAGCCCTTACTATAATAGGGGAATATTGAAAAAATGCTTAATTTTCGGTATATTATATAGATAAGATATTAGGAGGAAACGCCGATGACGAAAGAAACTTTTTACATTACGACGCCGATTTATTATCCGAGCGGGAATTTACACATAGGTCATGCGTATACAACGGTTGCTGGTGATGTAATTGCAAGATATAAACGATTACAAGGTTATGACGTTCATTATTTAACAGGTACAGATGAACACGGACAAAAAATTCAAGAAAAAGCTAAAGAAGCAGGCTTATCTGAAATAGAATATTTAAATGGCATCATTGAAAGTATCCAATCTTTATGGAAAAAATTAGACATTTCAAATGATGATTTTATTCGTACTACTGAAGAAAGACATAAACAAGTTGTTGAAAAAGTTTTCGAAAAATTATTAGCACAAGGCGACATTTATTTAGGAGAGTATGAAGGTTGGTATTCTATACCAGATGAGACTTATTATACTGAAACACAACTTGTCGACCCAGTATATGAAGACGGGAAAATTGTCGGAGGTAAAAGTCCTGATTCTGGTCATGAGGTAGAACTAGTTAAAGAAGAAAGTTATTTCTTTAAATTGGATAACTATTCTGATAGATTATTGAAGTTCTTTGATGAAAATCCAGATTTCATTTTGCCGATTTCTCGTAAAAATGAAATGATTAATAACTTTATTAAACCTGGTCTTGAAGATTTAGCTATTTCTAGAACTACTTTTGATTGGGGTATTAAAGTGCCATCTAATCCTAAACACGTTGTATACGTTTGGATTGACGCGCTAGTGAACTATATTTCTGCGCTTGGTTACTTATCTGATGACGATGAGCTATTCAAAAAATATTGGCCAGCCGATGTGCATTTAATGGCTAAAGAAATCGTTCGTTTCCATTCGATCATATGGCCGATTCTATTAATGGCGTTAGACTTACCGCTGCCAAAACGAGAATTTGCTCATGGTTGGATTTTAATGAAAGATGGCAAGATGAGTAAATCTAAAGGTAATGTTGTTGATCCTAATGTATTAATTGATAAATATGGATTAGATGCTACAAGATATTACTTAATGAGAGAGTTGCCATTTGGAGCAGATGGTGTATTCACACCTGAAGCATTTGTTGAAAGAACGAATTATGATTTAGCAAATGATTTAGGTAATTTAGTTAACCGTACGATTGCAATGGTTAATAAATACTTTAATGGTGTTCTTCCTAAATACAAAGGTAAACTACATCCACTTGATGAAGAAATAGAACAAATGGCCTTAGACATAAAAGATAATTTCTATTCATCTATGGAAAATATGCAGTTTTCAGTTGCTTTAGCTGAAATATGGAAATTAATTAGTCGTACAAATAAATATATAGATGAAACGACGCCATGGGTGCTTGCTAAAGATGAAAATGAACGAGAAATGTTAGAAAATGTAATGATTCACTTAGTAGAGAACATTAGATTTGCTGCTGTATTATTACGTCCGTTCTTAACTCACGCACCATATGAAATTTTCCGCCAATTAAACTTGGAAAAAGGTAAACTTGATACATTTGAAAGTATCGAAACTTATGGTGCTATAGATCAAGACATAAAAGTAATTGATAAACCAGAACCTATTTTCCCAAGATTAGATGTTGAGCAAGAAGTTGCTTACATTAAAGACTCTATGCAGGGTGGTACTTCAACTGAACCAGAAGAAGAGGCAGAACCTGAAGTAGAAGAAGTAAATGCTAAACCTGAAATCACGATAGATCAATTTGATAAAGTAGAAATCAAAGCAGCAACAGTTACAGAAGCTGATTATGTAAAAAAATCAGATAAATTGTTAAAAATTAAAGTTGATTTAGGATTCGAAAAAAGACAAATTGTTTCAGGAATAGCTGAATTTTATAAACCTGAAGATATCGTAGGTAAAAAGGTTGCAGTAGTAACAAATTTAAAACCTGTAAAATTACGTGGTGAACTATCAGAAGGTATGATTTTATCTGCCGAAAAAGACAGTACACTTACATTAGTAAGCTTACCTAATGCGATACAAAACGGATCTATCATTAAGTAAAGAATTGGAAGGATGGTTCGAATGCTAATAGATACACATGTCCATTTAAATGCCGACCAATATGACGAGGATTTACAAGAAGTTATAGACAGAGCATTAGAAGAAGGTATCGATAGAATGTTCGTTGTTGGATTTGATACAAAAACAATCGAAAGAACAATGAAACTGATTGACCAATACAATTTTATTTATGGAATTATTGGTTGGCATCCTGTCGATGCGATTGACTGTACAGAAAAACGTTTAGAGTGGATTGAAGAGCTTTCTAAGCATCCAAAAATTATTGGTATAGGTGAAATGGGACTAGATTATCATTGGGATAAATCACCTAAGGATATTCAAAAAGAAGTATTTAGAAAGCAAATAGCATTAGCTAAACGCGTGCAACTACCTATTATTATTCATAACAGAGAAGCGACTCAAGATTGTGTAGACATTTTAAGGGAAGAAAGTGCAAGTGAAGTTGGCGGTATTATGCATAGCTTCAGTGGTTCAAATGAAATAGCTGATGAAATATTAAAAATGAATTTTTATGTTTCATTAGGTGGACCAGTTACCTTTAAAAATGCTAAACAACCTAAAGAAGTAGCTCAACATGTACCTTTAGATAGATTGTTAGTTGAAACGGATGCGCCTTTCTTATCACCTCATCCTTATAGAGGAAAGAGAAATGAACCAGCGCGCGTTAAACTTGTTGCTGAGCAAATCGCTGAACTACGAGGACTTTCATATGAAGAAGTTTGTGAAGCAACTACAAAAAATGCTGAAAGATTATTTAAATTATAAAATAAGATGCCCCAAAACGGTTGTTTTGGGGCATCTTTAAAGAAGGAAGATATCATGAAGAT
Source organism: Mammaliicoccus sp. K-M42 (assembly GCF_022386375.1). Taxonomy (NCBI): domain Bacteria; kingdom Bacillati; phylum Bacillota; class Bacilli; order Caryophanales; family Staphylococcaceae; genus Mammaliicoccus; species Mammaliicoccus sp. K-M42. The sequence goes on from NZ_JAJNIS010000021.1 coordinate 9,969, forward strand.
AAACGAATTTGTTGTAGTAGAAGGGCGTGACGACACAGTTAATGTGAAGCGTGCTGTAGACTGCGATACGATTGAAACAAATGGTTCCGCAATAACTAAAGAAACACTTGAGGTTATAAAGCAAGCTCATGAAAAACGAGGTGTGATTGTATTAACGGATCCTGATTTCCCGGGTGATAAGATTAGAAATACAATTAAGCAATATATACCAAGCGTTAAACACGCATTTATTCCAAGAGAAAAAGCTAAAAATAAAAGAGGGAAAATTGGCGTTGAACATGCGTCTCTAAATACGGTTAAAGATGCATTGCTTAATGTTAGTTCTCCATTGGAAGCTAATATAGAAACGATAGACAAGTCAGTCTTAATCGATTTAGGATTAATTATAGGTAAAGACTCAAGAAGAAAAAGAGAAAAGCTTTGTAGTAAATTAAATATTGGCCATTCAAATGGTAAACAATTGCTAAACAAATTAAATGCCTTCGGTTATACTGAAAAAGATGTAAAAGAAGCACTTGGATATAAAGAGGAGTGACAGGATGAACGATAAAGATATTGCAACACCAAAGCGTACAAAAGCATTGCTTGATCAATATGGTTTTAAATTCAAAAAAAGTTTAGGACAGAATTTCTTAATTGATACGAACATTATACAAAACATTATTTCTGCTAGTGATATAGACGAAAATACAGGTGTAATAGAAGTAGGTCCGGGTATGGGGTCTCTTACAGAACAATTAGCTAGAACAGCTAAGAAAGTGTTAGCTTTTGAAATTGACCAAAGGCTTATCCCAGTTTTAGAAGATACATTGAGTCCATATGATAACGTTACTGTTGTGAATGAAGACATACTAAAAGCTCATGTTGAAAAAGAAATAAAAACACATTTACAAGATTGCGATAAGATAATGTTGGTAGCTAATTTACCATATTATATAACGACACCGATATTGATGAACTTATTAGAGAATCACCTTCCAATCGATGGTTATGTCGTTATGATGCAAAAAGAAGTTGGAGAACGTTTAAATGCACAAGTTGGAAGTAAAAGTTATGGCTCATTATCCATAGCTTGTCAGTATTATACTGAAACTGAACGTGTTTTAGTCGTCCCTAAGACTGTCTTCATGCCTCCACCTAATGTCGATTCTATTGTAATTAAATTGACTACTCGTAAAGAACCTATTGTAGAAGTAGATGATGAAAAATTATTGTTCACACTCTCAAAAGGTGCATTTGCACAACGTAGAAAAACAATTTTAAATAATTATATTAGTACAATTAAAGAAGGTAAGTTGCATAAAGATGAAATTCTTGAGTGGTTAAGTGCTTCAAACATAGATCCTAAGCGACGTGGGGAAACGCTAACAATACAAGAATATGCACATCTTTGTAACAATTTGAAAAAATACCCAAATTTATCTGTGTAAATATATTGACAATGCGTTCTCTAATTGATAAAATTTAAATTTTATTTGACAAAATACCACTTTCGTAGTATAATTTTATTTATAGCGAGGTGGGTCAATATGCCGAAGACTTTAGTAGACATCAAAAAAATATTAGATTGTCAATTAGGAAATCGTATTGTACTTAAAGCTAATGGAGGACGTAAGAAGTTAATTGAGCGCAGTGGCGTGCTTAAGGAAACGTATCCATCAGTTTTCGTGGTCGAATTAGATCAAGAGAAACATAATTTTGAACGTGTATCTTATACATACACTGATGTATTAACTGAGAATGTCCAAGTAACTTTTATGAATGAACATAAAGAAGAATTTATAGTTCAGTAAATTAAAGTATTTAATAAAAAACTCTACGCGATATGACTGTGATATGGCGTAGGGTTTTTTATTATGCGAAAAATAGAATAAAGCTAATACTTTCTAACTTTTATTTATGGTAAAATCATAATAATAAGTTTTAGAGAGGGCAAGTATATGATTTATGAGACTGCACCAGCAAAAATTAATTTAACACTAGATACATTGTACAAACGTGATGATGGTTATCATGAAGTAGAGATGATAATGACAACAGTCGATTTAAATGATCGATTGACTTTCGAAAGTAGAGATGACGGTAAAATTATAATTGATGTTGAACATAATTTCGTGCCAAGTGATCACAGAAATCTAGCATATAAAGCAGCGAAATTGATGCAAGATAAATACAATATTAAAGAAGGTGTGAAGATTTCATTAGAAAAAAGCATACCTATCTCTGCAGGATTGGCAGGTGGTTCAAGTGATGCAGCTGCAACATTTAGAGGCTTGAATGAATTGTGGGGTATAAACGAATCACTGGAATCTTTAAGTGAACTTGCATCAGAAATTGGATCGGATATATCTTTTTGTATTTATGGAAAGACGGCATTGTGCCAAGGTAGAGGTGAAAAATTAACACACCTTCCAAAACCACCTTCTGCCTGGGTAGTTATCGCTAAACCGGATATCGGCGTATCAACACCTGAAATATATGGGGCTTTAAATTTGGATGACAAGATTGAAGTGCGCACACAAGACTGCCGAGATGCTTTAGAAAAAAACGATTATGGAGTACTATGCCAAACACTTGGTAATAGTCTTGAGAAGGTCACGATGAAGTTATATCCCGAAGTTGAGAAGCTAAAGAATACTATGAAAAATAGTGGTGTGGATGCTGCACTAATGAGTGGAAGTGGACCAACTGTATACGGCTTTGTGCAAAAAGAACGACAAGCTAAGCAAGTGTACAATGCTTTAATGGGATGTTGTAATGACGTTTATATTGCACGTCTTCTTGGCTGATTTTGTAGAACACGTACAATTATAGTATAATTATTCTTGAAAATACGTAATAGAGATTGGGGTTTTATAAATGCGTTTTAAACGAAGTGAAAGAATCGTTTATATGACACAATATTTATTGAAACATCCGAACGAACTAGTACCGCTGACTTATTTTGTTAATCATTTTGGTCAGGCAAAGTCGTCTATTAGCGAAGACATACAAATTATCAAAGAAACGTTTAATGCCGAAAGACTTGGTATTATTGAGACAACTGCAGGAGCGAGTGGCGGTGTTACTTATCGCCCTAAAATGTATGTTGAAGAAGCGCGTGAATTGATAGCAAAGCTATGTGAATTGCTAAAAGAGAAAGAAAGACTGCTGCCAGGCGGATATTTATTTATGTCAGATTTAGTAGGTAATCCTAAATTATTAAATCAAGTAGGAGAATTAATTGCTACTATGTACATGGATGAAGAACTTGATGCGGTTGTTACAATAGCGACAAAAGGGATTTCTTTAGCTAACGCAGTTGCAAAAGTACTTAATTTGCCAGTTGTTGTTATAAGAAAAGATAATAAAGTTACTGAAGGATCAACAGTATCGATAAACTACGTTTCGGGTTCATCGAGAAAGATTGAGACAATGGTATTATCTAAAAGAACATTAGCTGAATATTCGAATGTATTAATTGTTGATGATTTCATGAGAGCAGGTGGCTCTATAAATGGCGTAATCAATTTGATGAATGAGTTTAAGGCTACAGTAAAAGGGGTATCAGTACTTGTAGAATCAAAAGAAGTTAAACATCGATTGATTGAAGATTATACATCTTTAGTTAGATTATCTGACGTAGACGAATACAATCAACAATTTTCAGTAGAAGAAGGCAACTGTTTGAAAAGATTTAATTAAAAGGAGAGATATTCAACATGAAAAGTATTAACGCAGCAAACGCTCCAGAAGCATTAGGGCCATATTGCCATGCAGTAGTAGTAGATAGTTTAGTATTTACTTCAGGTCAAATACCATTAAATCAGCAAGGTGAAGTCGTATCAGATGATGTAAAAGCACAAACGAAGCAAGTACTTGAGAATTTAAAAATAGTACTTGAAGAAAGTGGCGCTACATTAGATAGTGTCGTTAAATCATTAATCTTTATAAAAGATATGAATGATTTCCAAGACATCAATTCTGTTTATGGAGAGTATTTTAATGAACATTTGCCTGCTAGAAGTTGTGTGGAAGTCGCACGTTTACCAAAAGATGTAAAAGTTGAGATTGAAATGATCGCAAAAATAAAATAACTAACTTCAATTAATATGATGCTGCTACTTTAAATAGACAAAACAGGGGGCACACAAATCATGAAGGTAACAGATGTGAGATTGAGAAAAATTCAAACAGATGGAAGAATGAAGGCGTTGGTTTCAATTACTTTAGACGATGCCTTTGTTATTCACGATTTAAGAGTAATTGAGGGAAATTCAGGACTGTTTGTTGCTATGCCTAGTAAACGTACACCTGACGGGGAGTTTAGAGATATTGCGCATCCTATTAACTCTGAAATGAGACAAGAAATACAAGAAGCGGTTATGAAAGTTTATGATGAAACTGATGAAGTGATAATTCCAAAATCAGCTCAAGAAAATTCTGAAACAGAAACTGAAGAATCAGAAACTGAAAAAGAAGAAAACGAAGAAAAAGAAGAATAACATATCCAAAACAATATAGTTTTGTTGAAATGTTAAAAACTGTCGAAAAGTATGAGACTTTCCGACAGTTTTTTTGTGCGATTTTATAAAATATTTTAAAAAAATGAATTATTTATAACAAATTTATTCTTTAAAAAATAACTCTTCCTTGATAGTCATATGAGAATTAAATTATAATATAATAAAGTGTGTATAAATGGAGGTATTTGTAATGCAAAAATATGCAGTCATATTAGCTGCTGGTAAAGGTACAAGAATGAAATCTAAACTTTACAAAGTTTTACATCCGGTAGCTGGTGAAGCAATGGTTCAACATGTTATTGATAGCGTTAAAAATGCTGGTGTAGAAACAGTAGTTACAGTTGTTGGACATGGAGCAGAAAAGGTTAAAGATACTATTGGTCATGCATCTCAGTTTGTACATCAAGAAGAACAATTAGGAACGGCTCATGCAGTTAAAACTGCTAAAGATATATTGGGAAATAACAAGGGCACAACAATTGTCGTGTGTGGTGACACACCATTAATTAGTGATGAGACTATTAGCTCGCTGTTAACATTTCATGAAAATGAAAATGCTGTAGCAACTGTATTATCTGCAAAAGTGAGTAATCCATTTGGTTATGGTAGGATTATTCGAGACAAATCTGGTTTAGTGTCAGAAATTGTTGAACAAAAAGATGCTACAGAAGGGCAAGTTGAAGTAAACGAAATTAGTTCTGGGATTTTTGCATTTGATAATGAAAAATTATTCGAAACTTTAGAAAAAGTACAAAATGATAATGCTCAAGGTGAATATTATTTACCAGACGTTATACGAATCTTAAAAGAAGAAGATGAAAAAGTGGCTGCATACATTACGGATGACGTAGATGGCATTATGGGTGTGAATGATAGAGTACAACTAGCAAAAGCAGAGCAGAAAATGAAAGAACGTATTAATTTACAACATATGATAAATGGTGTGACAATTGTGGATCCTGCTACAACTTATATAGGAAAACACGTTGTGATTGGTGAAGACACAGTAGTTGAACCAGGTACAAGAATTGCTGGCAAAACAATTATAGGAAAAAATGTTGCGATTGGAATGAATTCTGACATCAAAAATAGTACAATTAAAGATAATGCAACAATTAAGCAATCTGTGATTACAGATTCTGTTGTAGGTGAATTTTCTACAGTCGGACCTTTTGCACAATTAAGACCGGGTACTGAGTTAGGTAAAGAGACAAAAATTGGTAACTTCGTAGAGACTAAGAAAGCAGTCTTGAAAGATGGCGCCAAAGTTTCTCACTTAAGTTATATTGGAGATGCAGAAGTAGGTGAAAGAACAAATATTGGCTGTGGTTCAATAACTGTTAATTATGACGGAGTTAATAAATTCCGTACCATTATAGGAGATGATGCGTTTATTGGATGTAATTCAAATCTAGTTGCACCAGTAGAAGTTGGAGATGGATCATTCATAGCAGCAGGTTCAACAATTACAGATGATGTGCCTGATGAAAGTTTAGCGCTTGGTCGTGCTAGACAAACTACAAAACAAGGATACTACAAAACGAAATAAAAGGAGCCGTCAAAAAATGAGTCAAAATGATATTGGAGGAACAGAAATGTTGAATACTGAATATAAGAACTCTTCATTAAAAATATTTTCACTTGAAGGAAATCAGCCTTTAGCACAAGAAGTTGCAAATCTAGTAGGAATTCCATTAGGGAAATCGACAGTTAAGAGATTTGCTGATGGTGAGGTTCAAATTAATATTGAAGAAAGTATTCGTGGTTGTGATGTATTTATTATTCAACCAACATCAAATCCAGTAAATGAACACTTGATGGAATTATTAATTATGATTGATGCTTGTAAACGTGCATCAGCAGCAAACATTAATATTGTAATGCCTTATTATGGTTACGCTAGACAAGATCGTAAAGCAAGAAGTCGTGAACCTATCACAGCTAAACTTGTGGCAAACATTATTGAAAAAGCTGGCGCTAGTAGAATGATAGCACTTGATTTACATGCTCCTCAAATTCAAGGGTTCTTTGATATACCGATTGATCATTTAATGGGCGTACCAATTTTATCCAACTACTTCTTAGAAAAAGGTTTGGACCCTGAATCAACAGTTGTTGTATCACCAGATCATGGTGGAGTAACAAGAGCTCGTAAAATGGCAGACCGTCTTAAAACACCTATAGCAATTATTGATAAACGTCGTCCAAAACCAAATGTCGCAGAAGTGATGAATATCGTCGGGGACATAGATGGTAAGACTGCTATCATTATCGATGATATTATTGATACAGCTGGAACAATCACTTTAGCTGCTGACGCACTCGTTAAAAAAGGTGCAAAAGAAGTATACGCATGTTGTACTCATCCAGTATTATCTGGCCCTGCAAAAGAACGTATCGAAAGTTCTCATATTAAAGAATTAGTTGTTACAAACTCTATACAGTTGCCAGAAGATAGAAAACCAGCCAATGTTAAAGAGTTATCTGTAGCAGAATTATTAGCACAAGCTATCGTGCGTGTGTATGAACAAGAATCAGTTAGTGTGCTATTTGATTAATTTTTAATATTCGTGTATAATAACAAACGGTTCATTTTAATGGACTAAATAACCACTTACAAGCAACATTTAATGTTGATGGGTGAGTGTAGGAGCGCATATTGCGCAAGTATGAAAGGTGGAAAAGATAATGACTTCATTAAAGTCAGTTATCCGTCAAGGTAAACAAACTCGTTCTAGTTTACGTAAATTAAGAGCTTCAGGTGTTATTCCAGCAGTAGTATACGGTTACGGTGCTAAAAATACATCTGTTAAAGTTGATGAAATTGAATTCATCAAAACAATTCGTGAAGTTGGACGTAACGGTGTTATCGAATTAGGCGTTGGTTCTAAATCAATCAAAGTGATGGTTTCAGATTATCAATATGATTCTCTTAAAAACCAAATCACACATGTTGACTTCTTAGCAATCAACATGAAAGAAGAATTAACTGTTGATGTACCTGTATTATTAGTAGGTGAAGCAGCTGGTGCTTCTGAAGGCGGCGTAGTTCAACAACCATTATTCAACTTACAAGTAACAACAACTCCAGATGCAATTCCTGAAAATATCGAAGTTGATATTACAGAATTAGGTATCGGTGATAGCTACTTAGTAGGTGACTTAAATGCAACTGAAAAATATTCTATCGAAAACGATAAAGAAGAAGCAGTTGTAACAGTTGTTCCTCCTACAGAAGAACCTGATGAAGACGCTGAAGAAACTGCAGCTGAAGAAGCAGATGCAGTAGCTGAAGAAGAAGCAGACAAAGAAGAAGCTGAAGAAGAAAAATAAGCTTCTAAATAGCTTGAGAGGCTGAGACAAATTAATTGTCTCAGCCTCTTCTTTTTATTTAAGTATAGTTAGATGAAATAAATCATAAAAATGCTATAATATATACTTAGTATTAATATGGAGGTTACAACATGAAATGTATTGTTGGACTTGGAAATATCGGAAAAAAATATGACCGTACGCGTCACAATATAGGATTTGAAGTAGTTGATGAACTAGTGGAACGTCATCAATTACAAATAGATAAACAAAAATTCAAAGGTGCATATACAATAGGATTAATTAACGGAGAAAAAGTAATGCTTATTGAACCTATGACTTTTATGAATTTATCTGGTGAGGCGGTAAGACCGCTTATGGATTATTACAATATAGATATAGAGGATTTAGTTGTACTATATGATGATATGGACCAATCTCAAGGACATTTGAGATTACGTCAGAAAGGAAGTGCTGGTGGCCATAACGGTATGAAGTCATTAATTCAACATTTAGGAACAGATCGATTTAATAGAATAAGAATTGGAATTGATCGCCCTACAAATGGTATGAGTGTACCTAGTTATGTACTTCAGAAGTTTTCTGATGATGAAATGATTACAATGGAAAAAGTAATTGACCGTGCAGCTGATGCTTGTGAAGCGTTAATTAAAGGCGAAACTTTTCAAAATGTAATGAACCAGTATAATGGTGAAATAAAATGAAACATGTTATGCATGAAATCATACAAGCAGATGAACGTTTTCAAGATTTAGAACAAATTTTTGGAGAAAAAAATATACTTGTTACAGGATTGAACCAATCTAGTAAAGCATTGCTTATATTAGAACAATATATTAAAAGTGATAAACAATTAGTAATAGTTACAAACAACTTGTATCAAGCAGATAAATTAGAAGCGGATATTCTGCAATTACTACCTCCAGAAGAAGTGTTTAAATTCCCTGTACAAGATATTATGATTGAAGCATTTTCTACACAAAGTCCAGACTTAATGAGTGAAAGAATTAGAACATTAACCCAGCTTGCACAAGACAAGAAAGGGTTATTTATCGTACCCATTAATGGACTAAAAAAACAATTAACGCCAAAAAATATTTGGAATGAACATTATAAATCAATTAAAATTGGCGACGAGATCGATTTAGATGATTGGGCTAAACAACTCGTAGATATGGGTTATAAGAGGCAAACATTGGTTTCTGCAATCGGTGAGTTTTCTATTCGTGGTGGTTTAATTGATATTTATCCTGTAACTGGGGATCCAGTTCGTATTGAATTGTTTGATACAGAAGTAGATGGTATGAGACTGTTCGATGTAGAAACACAACGTTCTTTAGATAATATAGAACAAGTAGAAATTACGACTGCAAGTGATTATATCTTCACTAGTGAACAAATCAATCGATTGTCTGAACGAATGGAAGAATCTTATGAAACAACCCGTCAAAAATTACCTACTGAAATACGTCCTGACTTAAAAGATACGTATCAAAATATATTGATGCAAAGTGATGAATTGAAAGATCATCAAATTTTAAGACGTGTTATTGCATTTATGTATGATGAGATAACCACTTTAACGGATTATTTAGCTGATGATGCACGCATTGTTGTAGATGAATATAATCGAATTAAAGAAACTGAGAAATCTCTAGATGTTGAAATTGAAGAGTTTACGCAATCACTAATTGAATCTGGTCAAGGATTTGTAGGTCAACGTTTTATTTCTGAAAATGCATTTACTGATTTGTTAAATCAACATAAAGTTGCCTATTTCACATTATTTACGGCAAGTATGCCAGTAGAAATTGAAGAAATGGTTAAATTTTCGTGTAAACCAGTACAAAGATTTTATGGACAGTATGATATTATGCAATCTGAATTTGATCGATTTATGAAGCAAGGGTTTACTGTTGTCTTGTTGGCTGAATCTGAAACGAGGAAGTCTAAAATTCAAAGTATGCTGACTGATATGAACATACCAACAGTAATCGATAGAGTTACAGAAGTAGGTCAAACAGGACAAGCTGTTGTAACTGACGGTGCTTTATCAGAAGGATTTGAACTACCTTATATGAATTTGGTGGTAGTCACTGAAAAAGAATTGTTCAAAGCTCGCGAACGTAAACAATCTAAGAGAAGACAAAAATTATCTAATGCAGAAAAAATAAAATCTTACCAAGAGCTTAATGTCGGTGATTATGTTGTACATGTTCATCATGGTGTCGGTAAATATTTAGGTGTTGAAACTTTAGAGGTTTCTGGTATACACAAAGACTATATTAAAATTCAATATAAAGGCACAGACCAATTGTTTGTACCTGTAGATCAAATGAATGATGTACAGAAATTCGTAGGTTCAGATGATAAAGAACCGAAAGTTAATAAACTTGGTGGTACTGAGTGGAAAAAAACAAAAGCGAAAGTACAAAAAAATGTTGAAGATATTGCAGATGAATTATTAAAGCTATATCAAGAACGTGAACAAGTTGAAGGATATCAATTTGGGCCAGATACAGAAGAACAAATGACATTTGAAATGGACTTCCCATATGAACCTACGCCTGACCAAGTCACTTCTTTAGAAGAAATCAAAGAAGACATGGAAAAAAGAAGACCAATGGATAGGTTATTATGCGGTGATGTAGGTTATGGTAAGACAGAAGTGGCCATAAGAGCGGCTTTTAAAGCTGTCATGGAAGGAAAGCAAGTTGCTATTTTAGTGCCTACAACTATCCTTGCACAGCAACATTTTGAAACCTTTAGAGAACGAATGCAAGAATATCCAGTTGAAATACAAATGATGAGTAGATTTAGAACGCCAAAACAAGTAAAAGAAACGAAAGCAGGCATTAAATCAGGATTTGTAGATATTGTTGTTGGAACACATAAATTACTAAGTAAAGATGTGGAATATAAAGATTTAGGGTTATTAGTAGTAGATGAAGAGCAAAGATTTGGTGTAAAACATAAAGAACGTATAAAAGCATTAAAAACAAACGTAGATGTACTTACTTTAACTGCAACGCCTATACCAAGAACGCTGCATATGAGTTTATTAGGTGTAAGGGATTTATCAGTTATTGAAACGCCACCCGAAAACAGATTTCCCGTTCAGACATATGTTCTAGAACAAAATATGAGCTTTGTTAAAGAAGCGCTTGAGCGAGAACTTTCACGAGGTGGTCAAGCATTCTACTTATATAACAGAGTGCAGTCTATCTATCAAAAAAGCGAACAATTATCTATGTTAATGCCAAATGCAAGAATTGGTGTTGCACATGGACAAATGTCTGAGCGTGAATTAGAAGAAACGATGCTAAACTTTGTAGATGGTGAATATGATATTCTTGTCACAACGACAATCATTGAAACAGGTGTTGATGTACCAAATGCTAATACATTAATTATTGAAGATGCTAATAGATTTGGTTTAAGTCAGCTGTATCAATTGCGAGGAAGAGTTGGCCGTTCAAGTCGAATAGGATATGCTTACTTTTTACATGAACAAAATAAAGTATTAACAGAAGTTGCAGAACAAAGACTACAAGCAATTAAAGAATTTACTGAATTAGGTTCAGGCTTTAAAATTGCAATGCGTGATTTGAATATTCGTGGTGCTGGTAATCTTTTAGGAAGTCAGCAACATGGATTTATAGATTCTGTAGGTTATGATCTGTATTCTCAAATGTTAGAAGAAGCGGTTAATGTGAAACGAGGTATTGAACCTGAATCTGAAGTGCCGCAATTAGAAGTCGATATTAAAATAGATGCTTATATTCCGGCTGAATATATTAAGAATGAACAAGCTAAAATTGAAATGTATAAAAAGTTAAGATCCATTTCTACACAAGCTCAGCTAGAAGATATACAAGATGAATTATTAGATCGTTTTGGCGAATATCCTATAGAAGTGAAACGACTTTTAGACGTAGTTGAAATTAGGTTGAATGGTATTCACTTCGGTATTACAGAAATTAAAGAAGTGGTTAAAGTAATACAATTGACCGCATCTGAATATACTACAAACCATTTAAAAGGGGATGTGTTATTCAAAGTGACAGAACCTCTAGGTAGAAAGCTTAAAATAGCAGTTGCAGACAATCAAATGGTATTTAAATTGCAAAAAACAAAGCAATGGTTAGATGACTTGAAATTCTTAACTAAAGTGATAAATGAAAGTTTGGTAGATGATGACACAATCTAAACCTATTTTTAATAGTGTATTACTGTTAACAGGTACAATGATAATAGTAAAAATATTAAGTGCGATTTATAGAGTACCTTATCAAAACATTTTAGGTGATGAAGGATTGTATGCTTATCAACAAGTATACCCTCTGGTTGCGATAGTGAGTGTAGTTAGTTTAAACGCCTTACCAAGCGTAATGAGTGGTTGGATGATTAAACGAAACTATAATGAGATAGTTGGGATGTTCTGGTTCATGCAAATGATTTGCATGGTCATCGGTGTTGGCATATTTCTTAGTGCAGAGCTTATTAGCGAATTGATGGGTGATGCGAACTTAACACCTATGATTCGAATGGCAAGTTTAGCGATGTTACCACTCGTTTTTATTTCAATGGTTCGTGGATATTATCAAATGAATCATAATATGAATTATATAGCAGTATCTCAAGTAATTGATCAAGTGCTAAGAGTTGGTATCATACTAATTGCAATCATCATCTTTATAACGATGGATATATCTATTTATCAAGCTGGTACGTTAGCTATTGCTGGATCTGTCTTAGGACTAATTTGCGTTGTTATATATTTCTTGTTTAAAAGAAAACCAAAATTACAGTTTTCCTGGGAAATAAAGATGAAAGATACTAAAAATATCATAACTATGACTATTTTGTATGCAATTTCTTATTTAATACTTATTTTGTGGCAAATTGTTGATTCATTTACGCTCGTCAATTTACTTCAAGACACGGGATATACTTTTCATGAAAGTATAAAAGTAAAAGGTATTTTTGATAGAGGTGCTTCTCTTATACAGATGGGGCTAATAATCACGACAACTTTTAGCTTTGTTCTAATTCCGTTATTAACGGATCAACTGCAAAAGAAAAACAATAAACTTGTAAATGAATATGCTAATACTTCTTTAAAAATAACTGTGCTGTTTAGTATGGCAGCAGCTATTGGTTTAATAAATTTATTACCATTACTTAATACAGTGTTCTTTAAAACAAATGAATTGATAGGGACATTAAGTGTCTTTATGCTTGCTGTTGTATTTGTTACTTTTATCATTATGTATACTGCTTTACTACAAGTGAAGCTAAAAAGAGGCGTATTATTTTCAGCGCTATTAATTGGCCTTATTTCGAAAATAATTGGCAATTATATCTTTGTCTTGAATTTTGGTATATTGGGTGCAAGTTTGTCGACGGTGCTTTCGCTAGCGATATACACGTTAGTCTTGCATGTGTTTGTAATGAAACTTTATCGATTCCAAAGTATGGGATTATTTATATTTAAAGTCATATCTCTTTTAATAATTATGTCAGTAATTGTGCAAACGATATTACTGATACATACTACATCAAGATTAACGAGTCTACTTTTAATGATTTTGGCGGGTATTGTTGGCGTAACTATAGTCATAATAGGTATAATAAAAATGAAAATATTAATAAAAGATGAATGGAAACATTTACCTTTAATGGATAAAATAATAAAGGAGTAATTAAATCATGGCGCAACAAATTATAGTTGTTGGCTTAGGTAATTATAGTATTGATGAATTGCCTATGGGTGTTTATCGCAAGCTTCAGTCTGCTGACACAGTATATGCAAGAACACTGGAACATCCAGTAATAAAAGAATTAACTGATTTAAAGTGGCAAGGTTTTGATAGTGTTTATGAAAAACATGCAGATTTTATAACTGTATATGAAGAAATTGTGGACACTTTAATTAAAAAAGCTGACACTGAAGATGTTATTTATGCCGTACCAGGTGATCCTATGGTGGCAGAAACAACAACTCAACTTCTTATAGAAAGATATCCGGATGTTAAAATTCTTGGTGGTAAAAGCTTTTTAGATGATATGTTTAGAGCTGTTAATATCGATCCAAACGATGGCTTTACTTTATTAGATGGAACTAATTTGGAAGATACTACATTGAATGTGAGAACAAATACGATTATTACGCAAGTTTACGACCAACTTGTAGCTTCTGATATTAAAGTCACTTTAATGGAAAGATATCCTGATGAACATCCAGTGAAGTTAGTATCTAATGCTAGACTTGGTGTGGCGGATGTTATAACTTGTCCTTTATATGAAATGGATCATCACGCTGAACTATCTAACTTAACGAGTTTATTTGTGCCAAAGATTTCAGAACAACAACAAATGTACAATGACTTCCAATATTTAGAACAAACTATCGATACACTTGTATCTGAAGATGGTTGTCCGTGGGATAAAGTACAAACACATGAAACGTTAAAACGTTATATAATTGAAGAATCATTTGAATTGATTGAAGCAATTGACGAAGAAGACATTGATCACATTATAGAAGAACTCGGAGATGTTTTACTGCAAGTCATGTTACACGCTTCTATTGGTAAAAAAGAAGGCTACTTTGACGTTAGAGAAGTTGTACAAGAACTCACTAGTAAAATGATTCGTAGACACCCTCATGTTTTTGGAAATAAAGAAGCAAAGAATATCGAAGATCTTAATCAAATTTGGCAAAGCGAAAAGTTAAAAGAAGGTAAAGTGAAACTAGAAAAACTAGAAAAAATATTTGCTGATTACTTTTTGAAGTTGTATGATAAAACCAAATTAGAGGGTCTTAGTGAAGATGAACTAAAAGAATTTATAAATAAAGGAGACTTAACAATTTGAGATTAGATAAGTATTTAAAAGTATCTCGATTAATTAAACGTCGTACACTTGCAAAAGAAGTCAGTGACCAAGGTAGAGTTAAAGTGAATGGTCAGACTGCTAAAGCAGGGACAACTGTAAGTGTAGAAGACGAATTAGAAATTCGACTTGGAAACAGAATTATTGTAGTTAAAGTAACAGGATTGTCAGAACATGCAAATAAGGAAAATGCTAAGACGATGTTTGAAGTAATCAAAGAAGAAAAAATACAAGATTCTATATAAATAAGGAGGTACGTATATGGCGCAAAAAATTAAAAATCTAGACAATGAATTTACGCAGTCACAAAATAAAAAGAAGAAGACTGTCAATAAAACGCGCCAAGTGGTACGAAAGAGACTGACCTTATTTGGTGGAGTGTTATTGTTAATTATTCTTGTTATGGTTATTATGTTAGTTCTTCAAAAAAATCGTAATGATGAATTAGTGCAAGAACGTAAAGATAAAGCTGTAACTTATGAAAAGTTACAGGATAAGGAAATAGAACTTAAAGAACAAATTAAACGCCTTAATGATAAAGAGTATATTGAGAAGCTTGCAAGAAGTGAATATTTCTTAAGTAATGATGGCGAAATAATATTTAAATTACCAGATGAAAAAAAACAATCGGAAAAAGACAAATAATCTATATATGACGTTGTATAATTTTGCATAGAAGCATATAATAAGGTTAAAGTGAAATTATATCAGGAGGATACAGTAATAATATGTCAATTGAAGTAGGCAATAAAGTCAAAGGGAAAGTTACAGGTATTAAGAATTTTGGTGCATTTGTAGAATTACCTGAAGGTAAAAGTGGCCTTGTGCATATCAGTGAAGTGGCTGATAACTACGTCGAGAACGTGAATGACCATTTAACTGTAGGCGACGAAGTAGAAGTAAAAGTATTAACAGTGGCTGATGATGGTAAAATAAGTTTATCAATTAAAAAGGCTAAAGAACGTCCAAAGCGTCAAGCGCCTAAGAAAGAACCAAAGCCTGAAGACTTTGAGAAGAAATTATCAAACTTTTTGAAAGATAGTGAAGATAAGTTGACGTCTATTAAAAGACAAACTGAATCACGTCGCGGTGGTAAAGGTGCAAAACGATAATTAATTATAATAAAAAGAGGCTAATTAGTTGAGCCTCTTTTTATTTTGAAAAGATCAAGTGAATTTTTGAAATTGAGGTGTGTAACAATGCTCGATATAACTTGGAATAAAAATGATAATTTAGCATTGGCTGTTTCAACAGGAATAGATAGTATGTCACTATTACACATGTTAAATACGACTTATAAACACACATATCATAATTTAATTTGTTTTCATGTTAATCATGGTTTAAGAGAAGCATCGAAAGAAGAAGCAGCATTTATTGAACGTTTTTGTAAAGAACGGGATATTGAAATATATATTAAAACTTTAGATTTAAGCGAAGTTGTGAATCGTGAGAAAAGCATTCAAGATGTATCTAGAAAAATGAGATATGAGTGGTTTGATGAAATGATGAAACAAACTCAGAGCGATGTGTTGTTGACTGCACATCACTTAGACGATCAAAAAGAAACAATTACTTATCGATTGTTTACTGGAAGAATTGGTCGTGCCTCTTTAGGAATTGAGCAAGTTCAAGAAAGAAAAGATTACATCATAAGTAGACCATTTTTAAATTTACGCAAATCATCATTAGTTAAATATCATGAAGAATTTGCATTCCGTTATTTTGAAGATGTTTCTAATAAAGACACTAAATATACACGCAATTATATACGCAACAAAATCTTACCTGTTATTCAACAACGTGAAGAGTTGTCAACAGACCATTTACTCGATTTAAATCAATGGATGAATGATGCAAGAAGTTTAATAGTTGAGCAAGCTATGTTATTTATAAGTACTGAAGTTCAGCAGTTAAATAAAGTTGTGATTAACAGAAATTCATTTAATCGTTTGAATCGCTTAGTTAAGATAGAAGTGTTAGATCAATTGTTAGAATCATATGTACAACAACGTTTCAGTGTTAAAGCATACAAAGAATGGATAGGTATATTTGAGAATTTTGAAAAACAATCTATATTTCATATATCTGATGATTGGCAGTTTATAGTAGCATATGATAAATTATTACTATGTGAAGATATTGAGTTCAATGTAAATTCTAAATTTATAAATCGTAACGAGCAATATGTATTTGGGAATTGGTTAATTGAAGCGAACGACATAGCATCGCCTTTATTTATAAGAAAGAGACTGTCTGGAGATCGTGTTCAGTATTATAACCGGGGAAATAAACATCACAAAAAAGTTAATAGAATCATGATTGATCATAAGATTGACATACATAAGAGAAACAATTGTCCGATTATTTTATATGGTGATGATATTATTGCAATTGGTGACTTTTGGATGGATTCTAACTTTAAAAACGCATTAACTATTACTTATATTGGAGATGACTTTAATGAATGATTCGATTAAGTCTGTTGTTTTATCAGAGGAACAGATTCAAGAAAGATGCAAAACATTAGGAAAGCAAATCACCGAAGATTATAATGGAAAGACACCTATATGTATAGGTATTTTAAAAGGTTCAATCATGTTTATGGCTGACTTAATAAAATGCATTGATACACATGTAGAATTAGATTTTATGGATGTATCTAGTTATCATGGAGGTACTGAATCAACGGGAGAAGTAAAAATATTAAAAGATTTGAGTACTTCAGTAGAAAATAGAGATGTCATCATCATTGAAGATATTCTAGAAACTGGTACGACATTAAATTCGATAGTCGATTTATTAAAATATAGAAATGTTAATTCTATTGAGATTGTAACATTGCTAGATAAACCGATGAAGCGTAAAGTGGATATTGAAGCTAAATATGTTGGGGAAAAAATTCCTGATGAATTTGTAGTAGGATACGGACTTGATTTTGCAGAGAGATATCGTAACTTACCTTATATTGGAACGCTTAAACCTGAAATATATCAATGATGTATATCGTTAAGGTTAATTACTAGCGTAAGAAATTACAAATATGGTAAAATTTTTGTTAGTTTTATTAATTGAGTAGGAGGACAAATTGAATGCAAAAAGCTTTTCGAAATATATTAATGATCGCGCTTTTAGCTATCGTCCTTTTTGGTGTTTTCCAGTTCATTAATGGCAATGGACAATCACCAAAACAGCTTACATATAATGAGTTTATGACGAAGCTTGAAAAAGGCGATTTAAAAACGTTAACTATACAACCTGAACAGAATGTGTATATGGTTAGCGGCGAATTAAAAGATGGTAAAGATGAAACATATACATCTTCAGTTTTGTTTAACAACCAAGATGATTTGAAAAAAATTACTGATACTGCCGAAAAACAAGATGATTTAAAATTTAATGTTAAAGAAGAAGAAAAACAAAGTGTCTTTGTTAGTGTATTAACAACACTTATACCTGTTTTAATTATTGCATTTTTATTCATATTCTTCTTAAGCCAAATGCAAGGCGGCGGCGGTGGCGGCGGCCGAGTAATGAACTTTGGTAAATCAAAAGCTAAACTTTATGATAACCAGAAGAAACGTGTTAGATTCTCTGATGTAGCAGGTGCTGATGAAGAGAAACAAGAATTAGTAGAAATTGTCGATTTCCTTAAAGATAATCGTAAATTCAAAAAAATGGGTGCACGAATTCCAAAAGGTGTTTTACTTGTTGGTCCTCCAGGTACAGGTAAAACATTACTTGCTAGAGCAGTAGCGGGTGAAGCTGGAACACCATTCTTCTCAATAAGTGGTTCTGACTTCGTTGAGATGTTCGTTGGTGTCGGTGCAAGTCGTGTACGTGACTTGTTTGAAAATGCTAAGAAAAATGCCCCATGTATCATCTTTATTGATGAAATTGATGCAGTTGGTCGTCAACGTGGAGCTGGTGTTGGCGGTGGTCACGACGAACGTGAACAAACGCTGAACCAATTATTAGTAGAAATGGATGGATTCGGTGAAAATGAAGGAATCATTATGATTGCTGCAACAAACCGTCCTGACATTTTAGACCCAGCGTTATTACGTCCAGGTCGTTTCGATAGACAAATTCAAGTGGGACGTCCAGATGTTAGAGGACGTGAGGCAGTACTTAAAGTGCATGCTCGTAATAAACCATTAGATGAAACAGTAGACTTAAAAGCAATATCTCAAAGAACACCAGGGTTCTCTGGTGCAGATTTAGAAAACTTATTAAACGAAGCTTCATTAGTAGCAGCTCGTTCTGATAAAACTAAAATTGACATGAGAGATATAGAAGAAGCAACAGATAGAGTTATTGCAGGTCCAGCTAAGAAAACAAGAATGATTTCTGAAAAAGAAAAAAATATTGTTGCTTACCATGAAGCTGGTCATACGATTATCGGTTGTGTACTAGATGAAGCTGAAATGGTTCATAAAGTTACAATTGTGCCACGTGGCCAAGCTGGCGGTTATGCTATGATGCTTCCTAAAGAAGATCGTTACTTTATGACTGAACCAGAACTTTTAGATAAAATCGTTGGTTTACTTGGTGGACGTGTATCTGAAGAAATTAACTTTGGAGAAGCATCAACTGGTGCGCATAACGACTTCCAACGTGCAACTGGTATTGCACGTAAGATGGTTACTGAATATGGTATGAGTAAAAAAATTGGCCCATTACAATTTGGTAGCTCTGATAGTGGACAAGTATTCTTAGGTAAAGATATGCAATCTGAACCAAATTATTCAGATCAAATTGCGTATGAAATTGATTCAGAAATACAACGTATTATTAAAGAACAATACGAACGTTGTAAACAAATTCTAACTGAACACAAATCACAATTAGAATTAATCGCTAAAACTTTATTAGTTGAAGAAACATTAGTGGCTGAACAAATTCAATCATTATTCAAAGAAGGTAAGTTACCAGAAGTTAAATATGATGATTCTCATCTTGAGCAAAAAAATGATTCAGATGAAGACAAATATGAAGGTGACTTAACAAAACAAGAAGGTACATTAGATATTGAAGACAAAGAAGTTGGTAAATCTTATGATGAAGTTAAAGATGAAGTATCTCATGAAGAAACAAATGAAGATACAGATTTAGATGACAAATCAGATGAGCCTGCTCACGAAGAAAAGCCAAATATTGATGACCTAGGTGACAACAAGCCGACAGATCGTAAAGAATAATTTCACAAAGTCCCTTTCAATGCATTGATTGAGAGGGGCTTTTTTTAAAGAAGGAGTATAAATATGACACAAGATTATTTAGTAAGAGGCTTAGCTTTTAATGATGAAGTTAGAGCTTTTGCTGTAAAAACAACAAATACCGTACAAGAGGCACAAACTCGCCATTATACTTGGCCAACAGCTTCTGCTGCATTAGGTAGATCAATGACAGCGGGCGTAATGATGGGTTCAATGTTGAAAAATGAAGAAAAATTAACAATAACTATCGATGGCGGTGGACCAATTGGTAAAATTATGGTCGATGCCAATGGTAAAGGTGAAGTAAGAGGATATGTTCAAAATCCACAAACGCATTTCCCGTTAAATGAACAAGGAAAATTGGATGTGAGACGTGCAGTTGGAACAGAAGGTATGCTAAATGTCGTTAAAGATATTGGATTAAAAGACTACTTTACTGGCTCTACTCCAATTGTCTCTGGAGAATTAGGCGAAGACTTTACTTACTACTTTGTTACAAGTGAACAAGTTCCTTCAGCAGTCGGACTTGGGGTACTAGTTAATCCTGACAATTCTATTAAAGCTGCTGGTGGATTTATTATTCAACTAATGCCTGGAGCATCTGAAGAAACGGTTTCAGCAATTGAAGAAAAAATAAATCAAATGGAACCAGTATCTAAATTAATAGATAGAGGTTTATCACCAGAAGAAATAATTGAAACAGTATTAGGAAAAGAAAATACAAGATTTATTAATAATATGGATGTAGATTTTAAATGTAATTGTTCAAGTGAGAAATTTTTAAATGCTATTAAAGGTCTTGGTGAAGCTGAAATAGATGCAATGATAGAAGAAGACCATGGAGCAGAAGCAGAATGTCATTTCTGTAGAACGAAATATCAATATAGCGAAGATGATTTAATCGCACTTAAAAATGCACTTTAATCTAGTAAATACTTTCACTTTATATGAAGGTTTGTTATAATTAATATATCCGATAAATGAACTAAGGTATAAAATACTGTTTAGGAGTGAAGTATAAATGGCTAAAAGAGTAAATAATATTGTAGAATTAATAGGTGATACGCCTGTAGTTAAATTAAACAATGTCGTTGAAGATGATTCAGCAGATGTTTACGTTAAATTAGAATATCAAAACCCAGGTAGTTCGGTTAAAGATAGAATTGGTTTAGCAATGATAGAAGCTGCTGAAAAAGAAGGAAAAATCAAACCAGGTGACACTATTATTGAACCTACTTCAGGTAATACGGGTATAGGTTTAGCAATGGTTGCAGCTGCTAAAGGTTATAAAGCAGTGTTTGTTATGCCAGATACAATGAGTAGCGAACGTCGTGCATTATTAAAAGCTTACGGTGCTGAATTAGTATTAACACCTGGGGCAGAAGGTATGAAGGGTGCAATTAAAAAAGCTAAAGAACTTAAAGACGAAAAAGGTTACTTTGAACCACAACAATTTGAGAACCCAGCAAATCCTAAAGTCCATGAGTTAACTACTGGTCCTGAAATTGTAGAACAATTTGAAGGCATTCAAGTTGATGCTTTCTTAGCAGGAGTTGGTACTGGAGGAACTTTATCAGGAGCTGGTAAAGTACTGAAAGAAAAATATCCTGAAATACAAATTGTAGCAATTGAGCCAGAAGCTTCAGCAATCTTAAGTGGTGGAAACCCTGGACCTCATAAACTACAAGGTTTAGGTGCTGGATTCGTACCTGACACTTTAAATACTGACGTTTATGACGATGTTATAAAAGTTGGAAACGAAGAAGCAATGGAAATGTCTAGAAAAGTTGCTAAAGAAGAAGGAATTCTTGGCGGTATTTCTTCAGGAGCTGCAATTGTAGCAGCATTGAAAAAAGCTAAAGATTTAGGTAAAGGTAAAACAGTTGTAACAGTATTACCAAGTAATGGTGAACGTTACCTATCTACACCTTTATATGCTTTTGAAGACTAATGATTTAGAATAAAGCATAAGTATTAAGTATCACGTCTGTAATGAAATAACTTATATAAGTTATTTCATTAAGGCGTGATTTTTTAAATTTGTTATAATAAGTACTATCTAAGAAAAAGGAAGGAAGACTACTTTGAATAACACAAAAATCATGGGTATTTTGAACGTTACCCCAGATTCATTTTCAGATGGTGGTTCGTATAATAGTGTTGAAAAGGCGAGAGAACAAGCAGAAAAACTCATTTCAGAGGGTGCTGATATTATAGATATTGGTGGTGTATCTACTAGACCTGGGTATACAGAAGTAAGTTTAGAAGAAGAACTCAACAGAGTAATTCCGGTTATAGAAGCGCTAAGTGACTTAGATGTTCAACTTTCAGTGGATACATATAGAAGTAAAGTTGCTGAAGAGTCATTGAAGAGAGGCGTAACAATGATAAATGATCAGTGGGCCGGTTTATATGACCCTGAAATTTTAAATGTTGTAGCTGAATACAATGCTGAAATTGTACTTATGCATAATGGTGATGGAAAAAGAGAACAGCCTGTTATGGAAGAACTATTACTTTCATTATTAAAACAAGCGAATCAAGCTGAAATTGCTGGTATCCATGGAAAAAATATATGGTTAGATCCAGGGATAGGGTTTGCGAAAACTAGAGAAGAAGAACGTATCGTTATGTCTCGTTTAGATGAATTAGTTGCTACAGGATATAATGTATTACTTGCGACAAGTCGTAAAAGATTAATTAATGATTTATTAGGTGGCAATAGTAGTGTTGACGAGCGTGATGAAGGTACAGCAGCAACAACTGCATATGGTATTGAAAAAGGGGTACATGCAGTTAGAGTACATAATGTGCAAATGAACAAAAGAATTGCCCAGACGATTGATACTTTAAAGGAGATTCGAATTAATGGATAGAATTATATTAAAAGGTATGTCTTTTTATGGATATCATGGCGCGTTCGAAGCGGAAAATGAATTAGGACAAATATTTTTAGTGGACTTAGAACTATTTTTAGATTTATCCGAAGCTGGTGAAACTGACGACCTTGAAAAGACTGTTCATTACGGAGAAGTGTTTGAATTAGTTAAAGAAATTATGGAAGGTAAACCCGTACAATTAATTGAACATCTCGCAGAACATATTGCAAAACAAGTCTTTTCGCACTATAATCGAGTATTGGAAACCAAAGTTAAGATTACTAAAAATAATCCGCCGATACCTGGTCATTATGAAGGTGTAGGTATTGAGATAGTGAGGAAGAGATAAATGCACACCGCATATTTAGGTTTAGGAAGTAATATGGGAGATAGAGAACTTCAATTAGAAGAAGCGATTAAATTACTTAATGAAGTTAATGGTATTGAAGTTATCCAGAAATCCCCGATATACGAAACAAAACCAGTAGGATACACAGAACAACCTGATTTTTTGAACATGTGTATTGAAATCTCAACTGAATTGGAATCATCAGAGTTATTAAAAGTTTGTATGATGGTTGAGCAACAGCTCCATCGAGTTAGAGTAGAAAGATGGGGGCCTCGTACAATTGATATAGACATTTTATTATATGATCAATCCGTTATTCAATCACCAGACCTAGAAGTACCACATCCAAGAATGACAGAGAGAGCATTTGTAATGGTACCACTTAACGATATCGCCTCAGATGTTGTTGAACCAATTTCCAAGAAATATATATGGGAACTATTGCTAAACGACGAACAAGTAGTAAAGTATAAGAATGAGGAAAGTTAAAATGTGTGAAAAGCAATTAAACAAACAGAAACAAGAGATGAATTAGTAGATGTTCTTGAACGATTTTTGAAAGTAATGAAAGAATAAGTAGAACTAAGTGCAATTTAAATAAGGAGTGGAATATCATGTCAGAAGAAATGAATGACCAAATGTTGGTTCGTAGAGAAAAATTACAAGAGTTAAGAGATTTAGGAATCGATCCGTTTGGCGAGAAATTTGTTAGAAGCGGTGATTCAGTAACTTTACACGAAGAATGGGATCAGTTTAGTAAAGAAGAGCTTCACGATAAAGAAGAAGGCTCAGCAGTAGCTATAGCAGGTCGTTTAATGACTAAAAGAGGTAAAGGTAAAGCTGGATTTGCTCATGTTAAAGATATTACTGGTCAAATTCAAATTTATGTTCGTAAAGACCAAATAGGTGATGATCAATTTGAAATTTGGAATCATGCAGATTTAGGAGATATAGTAGGTGTAAAAGGTGTGATGTTCAAAACAAACACTGGAGAACTGTCTGTTAAAGCAAAAGAATTTACTGTTTTAACTAAGTCTTTACGTCCTTTACCAGATAAATATCATGGTTTACAAGATATAGAGCAACGTTATCGCCAACGTTATTTAGATTTAATTACTAGTGAAGAATCAACTAAAACATTCATTACAAGAAGTCAAATCATTCAAGAAATGAGAAACTACTTAAACACTAAAGGATTCTTAGAAGTAGAAACACCAATGATGCACCAAATAGCTGGTGGCGCTTCAGCACGACCTTTCGTAACACATCACAACGCTCTAGATGCGACTTTATACATGAGAATTGCTATTGAATTGCACTTGAAACGATTAATTGTTGGTGGCTTAGAGAAAGTATATGAAATTGGTAGAGTATTCCGTAATGAAGGTGTATCTACAAGACATAATCCTGAGTTTACTATGATTGAATTATACGAAGCATATGCAGATTACAATGATATTATGGACCTTACTGAATCAATGGTAGCTTCTATCGCTGAAAAAGTATTAGGATCAACTACTGTTCAATACGGAGAAGAATCGATTGATTTAGCTCCAAAATGGAGAAGATGGCATATGGTTGACGCAGTAAAAGAATATACAGGCGTCGATTTCTATGAAGTTAAGTCTGATGAAGAAGCACATGCACTTGCTAAAGAACATAATATTGAAGTAGAAGGTCGTATGACATATGGTCATATCCTTAATGAATTCTTTGAACAAAGAGTAGAAGAAAAATTAATACAACCTACATTTATTTATGGACATCCTATTGAGATCTCACCATTAGCTAAGAAAAATCCTGAAGATCCAAGATTCACTGATCGTTTTGAATTATTTATTGTAGGACGAGAGCACGCTAATGCATTTACTGAATTAAATGATCCTATTGATCAACGTGAAAGATTTGAAGCTCAAATGAAAGAAAAAGATCAAGGTAATGATGAAGCTCACGAAATGGATGATGATTTCATAGAAGCTTTAGAATATGGTATGCCTCCTACAGGTGGACTAGGTATTGGTATTGATCGTCTTGTTATGTTATTAACAAATTCTGCATCTATAAGAGATGTTTTATTGTTCCCATATATGAGACAAAAATAATGTTTAATAAAAAGGTGTGGTTCAGCATTAAGCTGACCACGCTTTTTTGTTTTAAAAATAATAACTTAAAACGCTGATATGAAAGCTTTCGTAAAAAAAGTTATAATAATTTGATTGAAAGTGTTGACGAAAGGATGGAAATTAGGTATTATATAAAGGTCGCTGAAAACAAGGCGCATATCAATTCGAGATGTTTGTAAAGAAAGTTAATAAGGTGTAAAATTTACTATTGAAAAGCCTTGTCGAGTTCTTTATAATATATAAGGTAAGACAAAAACGAAACAACATTGTCTGGTGGCGATAGCAAAGAGGTCACACCTGTTCCCATGCCGAACACAGAAGTTAAGCTCTTTAGCGCCGATGGTAGTTGGGCTTACGTTCCGCGAGAGTAGGACGCTGCCGGGCAATATTGTTAAATGGAGAATTAGCTCAGCTGGGAGAGCATCTGCCTTACAAGCAGAGGGTCGGCGGTTCGAACCCGTCATTCTCCACCATTTTTGCCGGCCTAGCTCAACTGGTAGAGCAACTGACTTGTAATCAGTAGGTTGGGGGTTCAAGTCCTCTGGCCGGCACCATTTTTTAGAGCCATTAGCTCAGTTGGTAGAGCATCTGACTTTTAATCAGAGGGTCAGAGGTTCGAATCCTCTATGGCTCACCATTATTAATATACAAAAATAATTATTTAGCGGAAGTAGTTCAGCGGTAGAATACAACCTTGCCAAGGTTGGGGTCGCGGGTTCGAATCCCGTCTTCCGCTCCATTATTATTTTTTTGCCGGGGTGGCGGAACTGGCAGACGCACAGGACTTAAAATCCTGCGGTAAGTGATTACCGTACCGGTTCGATTCCGGTCCTCGGCACCATTTTTAGCGCCCGTAGCTCAATTGGATAGAGCGTTTGACTACGGATCAAGAGGCTAGGGGTTCGACTCCTCTCGGGCGCGCCATTTTTAAATAACGGGAAGTAGCTCAGCTTGGTAGAGCACTTGGTTTGGGACCAAGGGGTCGCAGGTTCGAATCCTGTCTTCCCGACTTCTATTAATATCTTGGGGGCTTAGCTCAGATGGGAGAGCGCCTGCTTTGCACGCAGGAGGTCAGCGGTTCGATCCCGCTAGTCTCCACCATTTTTAAAATAGATAATGAACATTGAAAACTGAATGACAATATGTCAACGTTAATTCCAATAATTGAGTACTTATAGTACTTCAAAGAGTGATTGGCTTAACCAA
>NZ_JAJNIS010000022.1:0-35700 GCF_022386375.1 Mammaliicoccus sp. K-M42
GACAGAATTCATAAATACTACAAGATTCTATACGATAGAACAATTAGAAATTGAATTAAAAATGTATATAAACTGGTATAACAATGAAAGAATACATGCAGGATTAAATTATCAAACGCCAACCTCTTATAAACTTATGAATTCTGTCTAAGTTTTTGTTGACATACCAGATTAAGTTAGGAGTTAATCTAAGAGTTCAGCCAAGTTGTAGATTAAGTCGGGAGTTAATCTAAGAGAATGACCATGTTGTAGATTAAGTCCGGAGTTAATCTAAGAGTTCGGCCTAGTTGTAGATTAAGTCGGGAGTTAATCTAAGAGTTCGACCATGTTGTAGATTAAGTCGGGAGTTAATCTAAGAGTTCGACCATGTTGTAGATTAAGTCGGGAGTTAATCTAAGAGTTCGACCATGTTGTAGATTAACTCAGCAGTTAATCGAAGAAATTGACCAAGTTGTAGATTAAGTCAGCAGTTAATCGAAGAGTTTAGCCAAGTTGTAGATTAATTAGATAGTTAATCTAAGACATCCTCAAAATCAACACCGAACAATGAAAGGCTGGGACAAATAATTTGTCCCAGCCTCTCTTCCAAAATAAATATCTACACTTAATTTTTAACTTTGTAGTGCTTTTTCCAATTTTTCTTTTATTGTTGCTTTATCGTCTTCAGTTGGATTAAATTCAAATTTTTCACCATTTATGAAGACTGAAGGCACTCCAGTAATGCCTCTTTCAAAGGTTTCTTGATGTATAGCAAGTGATCGATCATCTGCATTTTTTTGTGGGGATAAAGCGAGCTCCTGCTCCATTTTTCTTTCTATCGTCTCAAAATTCAATGTCCATTCTTCTTGTGTTCCATATAGGTGACGTATAATCTCAAATGTTTCTTCAGGGTCATTATAATCCAGATAAATATTAGCGACAGTACCTTTTAGCAGTCTTTGCTTAGTCTTATCAAAGTGTTTAATAATATATTGAACACTTCCATCATTAATATAAGGTTTTAACACTTCATCTGCTGCTGCAAAATAATGAGAACAATATGGACATGCAAAATTTATAAATGCTTCTACTGTTATATTTGCTTCTTTATTTCCTACAGTTAAATGTTGAATTGTTGTCATAACGATTACCTCCTATATGTTGTTATATTAATTTAACCATTTCACCGACTATAATGCTAACGATTATATTCAGAATAGTTAAACAATTTATATTATAAAAACAAAAAAACACCTCATAACAATGTTATGAGGTGTTAAGCTAATAATTTAATATTAGTTTTTGTTAACGTTAACCGCTTGAGGTCCACGTTGGCCTTCTTCGATATCAAATGTAACTGAAGCGCCTTCGTCTAATGATTTGTAACCTTCAGTTTGGATTGATGAGAAATGTACGAATACGTCGTTACCATTTTCTCCTTCGATGAAACCATAACCTTTTTCTGCGTTAAACCATTTTACTGTACCTTTATTCATATAAAAGTCCTCCTGTGTGCTTTTGCACGATATATTTGCAATAATCAATCTTCAAACTTAAATGGACTTTCATTAACAATGAATAAAACTACCAATTAATTTAATCTCGAAATATCACTTGATACTTACTATACATTATAAGTTATAAATTGTAAAGCCTTTTGTTAAATTAAACTTTTATAACTTGCTAGTTCTTATAAATAATACTTATCTATAACCTTTAATTCTTCATCTAACATTGCGTATCTTCTATCATTTAAATATTCTTCTCTTAATTTTAAAAAGAAAAAGAGAAACCACATAATATAAATAACGTTTCAAATTAACTGAATCAGTTCTATAATTAAATAATATATACTCAGATGAAGTTAAAGCCATCTTAAATTTTTAATAAAGGGTTTGTTTACTATGATTTCAAAGTTTATTAAAGTCATCTTTCAAATATGCATCATATATTTAATCACAATATTTGGTAGCTGGATTCAGCAAATTCTAGACATTCCGATTGCTGGCAGTATTATAGGTCTTGCTACACTATTCTTGTTACTGCAGTTCAATATTATTAAAGAAGAGTGGATAAAAGATGGTGCAAACTTACTATTAAGCACAATGATCTTTTTCTTTATTCCTTCTATTGTTGGTGCAATGGATTTAGTTGAACAATTTAATTCTCAGTTTATCTTCTTAATTATTTTAGTTATAGCAAGTACTTGTATCGTTGCACTTTGTTCCGGATACGTTGCAGAAAAAATGACAAAATCTAATAGTATAGAAGAAAGTGGTGATAAATCATGATTTTAAAAACATTATTCATGATTCTTTTAACAGTCATCACGTACATATTTGCATTGTATATTCAAAAGAAATTTAAAATCGCAATTCTCCATCCAGCACTCGTTTCTTCTATTGTAATAATATTTGTACTTATTATGTTAAATTATGATTATCAAGACTATATGACTGGCGGTAAATGGATATATAACTTTTTAAACTGCACAGTTGTATGCTTAGCTTATCCTTTATACTTATATAGAAGAATGATTGTGAAACATTTCAAAGTCATTATAACTAGCGTGCTTGTCGGCATAGCTATCAATATCATATTAATATTTACAACATTGAATATTCTAGGTTATTCAAAAGAAATGATAGCATCATTATTACCTAGATCCATTACAGCTGCAGTTGGTGTTCAAGTATCACAACAAATTGGTGGAATAGACAGTTTAGCAGTACTCTTTATTATCGGGACAGGACTTATCGGAAGCATATTAGGCTCATATTTAATCAAGTTAGCTAACTTTCAAACTTCCATAGCAAAAGGACTGACATATGGAAATGCATCACATGCCATAGGAACTGCTAAAATATTAGAAACTGATATTGAGTCAGCTGCATTTAGTTCTATCGGAATGATACTAACAGCGCTTATAAGCTCCATAATCCTACCGTTATTTGTTTTATTAATCTATTAGACATTTGATGATTGCTCCTTGATGATGATTTACATATTACTTTCATTAAAGTTATATTTTGCTAAAATAAAAGAAAAAGGGGTATTCATATGACATCTCAACAACTAACACAAGAAGAACAAACAGAGCTTATTGAAACATTGAAAAAACGTTTTGAAAAATTCCCAGAACGTCATGAAAACATAGAGTGGTCTGACGTAGAAAGTCGATTACAATCTAATCCAGAACAGTTATGGTCACTTAATGAAATGGAACGAACTGAAGGAGAACCTGATGTTATTGGGTCTGAAGATGATCAATATCTTTTTGTAGATTGTTCAAAAGAAAGTCCTAAAGGTCGTAGGAGCGTATGTTATGACAGAGAAGCACTAGAATCTAGAAAGAAACATAAACCGGAAACAAGTGCTATAGATATGGTAAATGAAATGAAAGTTAGTTTACTTACTGAAGAACAATACAGACATCTTCAAACACTTGGAGAATTTGATAAAAAATCATCTAGCTGGGTAGAAACTCCAGACAAAATAAGAAACCTTGGCGGTGCTATATTCTGTGATTTACGCTACGATACAGTGTTCACCTATCACAACGGAGCTGATTCATATTATGGAGCAAGAGGTTTCCGTAGCATGCTAAAAATATAAACAAAAGCTTCCTTTACAAGTCACAATTAGTGAAAGTAAAGGAAGCTTTTTTACAATACATACCCCTCTCAACCACTCACACCCTCAATCAAACCGGTTATGCTATAACTACTGACAAAATAGAATAAAACACATACTATATAACCAAAGGAGGCAATGGCTATGAAAGATCAATTCAATGTACACTTACAAATTGACTCAACTAAAACGCTAACCGACGTCACCATTAGCACATATGAACATGAAATTGGTAACAACCTATTAAACTATATACAACAATATGAATCACCTTCCGACAAAATAGGCATCAAAACATCTCAAGGTGTATCACTCGTTATTAAAGCTAATATTATATTTGCAGAAATATTTGATAAACAACTTAGCATTACAACAACTGAAGAAACCATCACAACTAGAATGTCACTCAATGCGTTACAGCAAACTTTACCAAGTCACAAGTTCGTGCAAATTAGTAAATCCTCCATTGTAAACATAGAACATATAACAAAAGTATCTCCATCATTTTCAGGAAACTTGTTTGGAACACTTATCAATAATAAAAAAGTAACAATATCAAGAAGATACGTTAAAAATTTAAATAAAGCATTAGGAATATAAGGAGGGAAAATTATGAATAAAATATTAAAATCTACCTTACAAGGCATTGGTATAGGAAGTAGTATCATGCTCATATTCATCGCTATATTTAACGTTACAATCGACTTTCTGGATGTCATAAGTGTTTATTTATTTGGTGCCATTTGTGGATTCTTACCAATCGTTTATGAGTTTGATAACCTACCATTACCAATTAAACTGATCATCCATTTAGGAGGAAGCGTAATAGCATTCTTTATCCTCTCAACAATAAACCATTGGGTACCACTACAACCAGAACCCTTAATTGGCGCACTTACAATATTCACACTTATCTTTCTTGTCATATGGTTCATATTCTTAATATTCAACGCTCAACAAAGTAAGAAAATTAATACAAAACTTAAAAATATGTAAAAAAACAGGCTGTGTACAAACTGAACTTAAATTTATAAGTTCAGTTTGTTTTTTGTTTTATTAAATTTAAGCTTAAACTGTGTTTAAACTAAGCTGTTTGTGGCTCTTTTACGAGCCACATCGCCATTTTTTTAAGATTCATGGCAGCACAAATAAGCGTGGTGTCCATGGATACTTTTTTAATTCCTCTATCTCTAGTCCATCTCATACCATGCTGTTCTTTTGCATCGCCAAATCGTCTTTTTAATGTTTGACTTCTTAATTTATATGCTTTTTTAATTGTATCTATAAACCTTAAATCTTCGATTATGTCTAAATCATCTTGCAAAACATGTCTACGGATTTCTCTAATATAGGTTTTGTTTTCCGTACATTTATTTAACATAGAATCAACTCCTAAATAAAACTTCATCTATATTATAAAATAATTTGTTAATATTTGGTATTTTTTTGCGATGACTCCTGCGGGAAAAGCATGATTCGAAGACTACAGGCTGAGAACATGCCCGCGGAAAGCATGCGCATAAAAAAATGCCGGCAAAGTCTAAGACTTTGTCGACACTCTGAAGGCTGAGACAAAAATTGTCTCAGCCTTCTCATCCTTTTTCACTCTAAAATTTCCCCAGAAAGGAAACACACAAAAATCAAAAAGTAACCTTCCTAACATTCAATTAGGATAATACTATATTAAATTAGAACTAAATTCTAATAAACGTTGTTGATCATATGAAATACTAAAAATAATTCAACCTATAATTCTTCTCAGAAATCCCTAGAGTAAACCAAACTCTATGTAACCTATAAACCACCATATCCTTGAAGAAATGTACGCACTCTATTAAATTAACTGTTTATCTATATATGAGAAATTAAAAAAGAGAGTATTACTAAATCGAAGCTATTAGGAAGGAACCATTCAAATACAAAATCTATATAATCTTTTTACTACATTACAAAATCCTATTTTTC
Organism: Mammaliicoccus sp. K-M42; assembly: GCF_022386375.1. Classification (NCBI taxonomy): domain Bacteria; kingdom Bacillati; phylum Bacillota; class Bacilli; order Caryophanales; family Staphylococcaceae; genus Mammaliicoccus; species Mammaliicoccus sp. K-M42. Next base: position 5,578 of record NZ_JAJNIS010000022.1, read on the forward strand.
TAATACATTTACAAAATTAATAGCTAATCACATTCTTGATGATTATTTAAATACCTTGTATTATGGTAATCCTTGTCTAAATACAGGCAAATTTCGTTAATTCTAAAAACACTAGCATTGAGAGAAGTTGAACTTTGCTTTAATACAAGCAAAGATTTGTTATCTACATGTTTCTTAACGGTAGCTAGAATAAATACCGAATTGAAAAACTCAGTATTATCGCTAAGAGACTCCCCATATCTCTCCTCAATACCACCTAATAAATCATTAACACTTAAATCTTCAGGAACCACATATTCTTCAGTTCTCGATACGCCACCTTTACCATCAGTGATGTATCCCTCTAAGTCACAAAGCTCTAACTTAATTACTTTATACATACATCCTCCTGTTCAAGAGTGAATTATAGGTTACACTTATACTATATATAATCTGATTTTAATGCCAACTATTTTTTATAAACTTTTTATATAATATTTTAAAGATCCGTTAGATTAAGCAATTTTATTAGATCTATATTAAGAACTCCATGACATTTTAATATATCCAAATCACTTTATCTCAATAAAAAACGGTTTTATAAAAAATCCGGATAAACTCTTAAAATGAATTTATCTGGATAGTTTATATAGACACTACTAATTCACATGCTTAATAGATTATAACTTTCTTCTAAATAAATCACCATAAGCATCAATTAATTCATGGTTATTTCTTTTTACTTTTTGATTATTTATTATCTTACTTGCTATTTTATCAATATACTTTTTATCTGTTTTAAAGAAATTACTAGGACTTGTGACGTTCCCCAAAGTAAACTCATTATCATAAATTTCTTTCAATATTTGAACATATTCCACTATTAAATCCTTTAGTTTTTCGTCTATATCATCTTCTTTATAGTTAGATAAAAATTCACCATATACAAAATCATCACCTACTAAGTCACCCTTATTCTTTGAACCAGGATCATTATTAACAATTCTATATATTAATCCTATTATAGCAATTATTGAATACTTACCATTATTAAGTATTATCATATGTTCATTATCAAATATTTCTAACTCATGGTTATTGTCCTTGATTCCTTGTATAATATAACCAATTCGCTTATTTAAATCTATCAAGTCTTTTATAAACTTGACTTTATTATTATCAGAAGCATAATCTAATTTAAATATACTTTTATAATGATTATTATTAGCAAATAAGCTTCTTTTTGAAGATCTAGCAGTACCCGGTTTTTGGTAGACAAATGAATAAAATATCTGTGCAAATTCTTCATTTTTAATCTTGTTTGTTGAGTACTTTCTAGGAGTAGGAATTCCTCTTTTTATTTCTAAGTAAATATCTTGTTCAATTAAAATCTTATGAAGATGAACCATTTCAGGAGCATTTGCTTTTAAATCTTTTGGTTGTATAGATTTTTGAGAATTAGTAGCTTCAGCTATACTGTTAAAAAATGTTCTTTCATTTCCTTTACTATCATTTTTTTTCTTTATGATTTTACATATTACATAAAAATTTTCTTTACATGAATCTAAATTTTTCGCAATCAGATGAGTAGTTTGTCCACCATTAACTATTGAAAAATCATATACTTTAATATTATCCCCATCTAATATGTAGTCATTACATGCAATCGTTATTCCATTATTCATAACCCAAAAATCTTCCGGACTTTTCCTCATACTATGAATAATGGGATCATCAACATTTTTAGACTTAATATATCTTCTAATATTCATATTAAATAGTCCATCACGTTCAAATTTTTCATAAGCAATCTTTAAACTAGTTGCACTGATATTAACAACAATACCTTTATAATCATCAGATTCATATCTTAATGCATTTTTAGATTTATCTATTTCAAATTTATATTCTTTTGCAACTTCTAATGATTGCTTCAATTCCTCAATAACTTTTTCAATTTCTATCTCATTTAATAAATTAAATTCTACAAATTTTGAATTTTGTACATTATTTACTTTTCTCAGTGCTTCTTTCTCACTAACTTGACTCGTAGAAGAAAATACGATTTCAACATTCCCTTCTTCTTCATCAGTAAGTCTATCTAAAGAATTACGTAATAACTTTTTAACCTCTCTACTATAAGAAGTAGTTTTTTCCTTATCAAAATCATATAACGTATTATTAATTTTGCTAACTTCAGCAAAAATGTCATTTACTTTGATGTTTTTAGAGTATTTATTTTGTCCAATTACTACTTTTGTGTTTTCATCATCAAAATAGACGAAGTCAATTCCCCCATCATTTTTTCCATCAGTTATATTTTCATTTATTAAATCATACCAATTCAATTTATAATCTATTGATTTATAACAATAAATTGAGCACATGAGAATATCAAACGCTTTTTCCCTAGTAATATAATGATTTTCTTTTTTAGCTATACTCAAAATTTTATCCAATTCATTTTCAATCATATTTTTTCCCCTTTAATTAAAATTTACTAAATTAATTATATAATAAATAAAATTAAAATACACTGAAATTTTTTTTGAGATTTAAATCAAATTTCTTCTAGATACATTTGCCATAAACGATAATAAAGGTAAGTGAGTAATAGAAGAATATTCAGTATCTTTAATATATAAGGAATTATAATCACTTATATTTGCTATCAAACTATTATCTTCATTCTTTAATAAACTCAAACATCCAATCATTACATTGTTGCCTGAAAAAATATAGTTTTTCAAACCTTTAAGTGAGCTTTCTATGCCTTGTAATAGTGTGGATTTAAAGTATGCTTCCTGAATATAAATGTTCATTTTTTTAGTTTCATATTCTAATGTCATTTCAAAAAGATTATTCCCTTTCTTTGTAATACTTTCTATATACCCATATATGAAACACGGTCTTCCTATATCTTTTTCATCAAGATCGTTAATACTTTTATGTCTTATATTTGGTAGTCTAACTTCACTTTTATCAAAAGTTACAGTAAGGTTATCAAAATTTATTATTCCTTGTTGATAAGTACTTTTTACTTTTGCTTCTTTATCTTTTATAGGCTTAGTTTTAACGATTGGTTTTTTGTCTATCTCTATATCAGTATCGCTATTACTCAGAAACTTTTTAAAACCATTTTTCATTCTACTATTTATAGCTTCTTCACTAAAATAGCCACTAACATCATTAATTTTTATTTCTTTAAATCTTTCTTTTATATTTTCTTTATGATTTGGGCAGAATTCTTTATGTTTCTGATTAATATAAGTTTTAAAATGTTGTTTTCTAAAAGTACTATTCACATAACTTAATTTACAATTACACCCTTGTGTACTACAAATTAAATGATTTTTACGATATAAATAATCTCTATCTTTAAAGAAGTTACTAGCCTCAACATAAATTTCCGATTTACCAATTTTAACAATTGCTTTTTCCAATAAATCACTTCCTTTTTATCTTAGTTTGATTTTAAATTTATTTAAACTAAGTTTATTAAAGAAAAACTAATTTAAATAAATTCAGTTTTGAATTCATAAACTATTTTAACCCAATTTTATAACATCTACATAATAAGTGTAATTTTATCCTTCCCCTTACTCCTTTATCGTTTTATACTATACTCATTACATATTTTTTGGAGGTTCTATTATGGCTCAACAAACGAATAGATTTAAGTGGCCGAGTTTTGTGATGGGTGCTTTGTTTTTAATTATTGGTATTGTTATTTTCAGATTTCCGCTTGAGAACTTTTATACTATTACGTGGTTGATTGGTTTATTCTCTGTTATTAGTGGTGTACTAGAGATTAGTTTTAGACGTGCGGGTAAGAAAATGATGGGAATACCGAATGGTTGGACGATTGTTCTTGGTGTGATTAATATTATTTTCGGTCTTGTTGTTATGTTCAATTCTGCTGAGAGTTCTGTTTTCTTAATTTATATTTTTGCGATTTGGTTTATTATTAATAATATTGTCGCTATTTTTACTGTTACGCCTATCGAGAAATCTAACAAAGGTTTTCATACTATATCTATTATTTTAAATATTGTTGGTATTTTTGCAGGTATTGTTTTATTATTCAACCCGCTTCTTGCTGCGGTATTTATTTCATTCATGATTGCTTTTATGTTTATATTGTTTGGTATATTTTATGTAATTGATGCTTTAGCTTCTTAATTTTGAATGCTATAGATACTAAAAACCCAGCATGACTTTTGTGTCTGCTGGGGTTTAGTATGTTTATAACGACGTTATTTTAATACGCCTTTTATTCTTTGATCTGTTACGATCAGTAATACTTTTCCTTGTTTTATTTCTTTTATATATTTTTCTGCTTCTATTTCAGTTATATTAAGTATTTCTAACTTCCTTAGAAATTCATCTTCTTTATAAGAATATCCACCAATATCTTTTCTATTGTAATTGATATTTTCTAATTCTGTTTGCTCTACGATTTCTGCTGTGTGTGCTTCGTCTGATGAGAGTATATAAATGTCTTTTTGGCTAATGCCTTGGTCTTTTAATGTATTGACGTCTGTTTCTAAATCTTTTTCATTTGTATATACTTTGACTACAGGATTCATCATAATAGCCTCCATTCAATTACTCTGTTTGAGTTTTTAAATTATTATAGCGTTCTTCAGTAATATAGAAGTTACTATTTTCTATTATAAAATCAAAGATTTCTTCTTTAGTTATACCATCTGGCAATTCATATTTAATCTCAATTCTTTCTTCGTCACTTGAATCTACCTTTTTGATTTGTTCTCGTTTAACGGCTATCGCTCTTTTATTATATTTTAATTTAATATCTGCTTTCCGTTCTTCGATTAATTGTAACCTATCGATTTTGAATGCTGAGTTAATAAGTTCTTTTAATCTTTGTTCTCTTTTACGTACTGTTCTTCTTTTGTTAAAGTCTGATATATATTTCATTCTAACTATGAGATATAAAATTACGATTATAAGTAATGCAATGATAAATAAAAGTGTACCCATCTCTCATCCCACCTTTTATGATATAAAATCATGTAGCATTTTTATTCATACGTATAAAGAGAAACTAGTTATTATTTGTTTTAATTCCCTTTATTATTTTTATTAAACTCGTGTTATTTTAATTTTCTATTTGAACATTCAGACTATTATATGTACAATGAAATTAATAATTAAATAACAGACCACTGGAAGTGCCTTATTAGAGGCTGAGACTAAAGTAGCGACTTTAGGATTCCCAGAACCTGATCCAGTTCATACTGGCGTAGGAAAGTGGCGTATCTAAAGAAGCTAATTTTTGCGCTATTTTTCTATATATGGAAAAATAGCGCTTTTTTATTTGGAGTGATTCAATTGTTTATAGCCATTTCACCGTACAAGCATTTAGTTAATGATGACTTAGATCATTATATAGAGATTTCAAATGATATTGACTTATTATTGCTTAGAGTTCCTATGAGTCGCAATTTATTATGTAACGCGATCGATTATTTGTTAACTCATGGTTTTCCTAGAGACAAATTAATGGTTCATACAGATATTTCTGTTCTTGAATTATATGACTTACACTTTATTCATTTTCGAGAAAATGACGAACAAGCTTTTCTATATAAAGCGTCTCATCCACATATTTCAGTTAGTATGTCGACGCATTCTGTTCAAGGTGTTGAACTTGCTAAACATCATCATTTAGATTTTGTATTTTTCGGACATGTCTTTGAATCATCTTCAAAAGAAGGTCTCATTCCTAAATCTGTTGATGAAATCAAGATTGCAACTTCGATTGATATCCCTATTTATGCTATTGGTGGTATCAATCAAGATTCACTTAAAGTACTTCCAGCAGGTTTTCAAGGAATTTGTGCAATTTCCTTTTTCAGAGATTGTAGCATTCAAGAAATAGAACATTTAAGGAAGGTGTGGCATGCATATGTATGACGTTATAATTGTCGGTTCCGGTGTAATCGGCATGTCTATTGCACGTGAGTTAATGGACAAAGCACATTTATCTATTGCAGTAATTGATCGTGATATCCCTGGTTTACATGCATCATATAAAGCAGGTGGCATGTTAGGTGCTCAAAATGAATTTGTTCAAGATACAGCACTTTACCAACTCGCTTTACGTTCAAGAGATTATTTTAAAGCTTTAAGCCATGAATTATATAAAGAAACAAACATTAATATAGATTATCAAGAACACGGATTAATCAAAATGGCCGCTTCAGAAGAAGACGTCGAATGTTTAACAGAGCAATATCATTTTTTAAATGAGCGAGATAGATCTGTAACACCATTAAACAAAAAGGATTTAGACAATCTTTCTAAACATACAATTGAATTTAAGCATCCTGCTATATACATCCCTGATGACGGTCAGATTAATGCTTCAAAATATACAAAAGCATTATTAAAATCAATTACCAATAAAGGGATTGAACGATTATATAGCACTGAAGTTAAAGCAATCAAACGTTTAAAAGATTGTTATAAAGTTCATACTTCAGATACTATTTTGTTCTCAAAAAAGGTTGTCGTAGCAGGAGGTGCATGGAGTAATAAACTATTAGAAGACTATCAAATTGAGCCGAAATTAACTGGGGTTAAAGGTGAAGTATTGTTGTTAAAGAATGAACAGCTTAGTTTGAAACAAACTTTGTTTATAACGAATGGATGCTATATTGTACCTAAACGAGACAATACATTCCTAGTTGGAGCTACAAGTTATTTTGATGACTATTCCGTTGGCACTTCAGCTGAAGGAGAAAAGTGGTTAATTAACCAAGCAACATCATATATACCAATATTAATGGAAAGCAATATCATCCATAAATGGTCTGGTATTCGGCCATACACTCATAATGAATGGCCAATTATGGATGAAATAGATCATGGTCTTTTCTTAGTAACTGGACATTATAGAAATGGTATTTTACTTTCACCTATCATTGGAAAGTTACTTTCTGAATGGATAGTTAACGATCAAGCACCATCATTATTAGATGATTTTAAAGTTAAAAGGAGTGTTCAGTTATGAAATGTATGATCAATGGAGATGAATTTAATTTCGACGAAGTATTAACTTTGTCTGATTTACTCCAATCGCTAGAGTTAGATCAAGAAAGAATTATAGTTGAATGGAATGACACACTTGTAAAGAATGATCAATTTAGCAATATTCTCGTTAGAGAGTCAGATCGATTAGAACTATTAGAATTTGTCGGAGGCGGATAAAATGTTAAAAATAGGACCATATGAAATTAACTCAAGATTATTATTAGGTACAGGAAAGTTCAAAGACGAACAAACACAATCTGAAGCCATACTAGCATCTGGCACGGAAGTTCTAACCTTTGCTGTTAGACGAATGAATTTATATGATAAATCTTTACCCAATCCTTTAGCTAAAGTAGACTTAGAAAAATTCATTACATTCCCTAATACAGCTGGTGCTCATACTGCCGAAGAAGCTGTGCGCATTGCTGAAATTGCGAATCATGCTGGATTATGTAATCTCATTAAAGTGGAAGTAATTGGTGATGATAAAACGTTATTGCCTGACCCAATAGAAACTTACAAAGCTTGTGAAATTTTATTAGAAAAAGGCTATATCGTATGTCCATATATTTCATGTGATGTCGTGCTAGCAAAAAGATTAGAAGCATTAGGTGTTCACGCTATTATGCCACTCGCTTCACCAATAGGTACAGGTAGAGGAATCAATAACCCTCTTAACTTAAGATATATTATAGAACAATCAAGTATTCCTGTTATCGTCGATGCTGGTATTGGGTCTCCGAAAGATGCTTGTTATGCAATGGAATTAGGTGCAGATGCTATTTTATTAAACACTGCTATTTCTGGTGCTAGAGACCCTGTAACTATGGCTAGCGCAATGAAGTTAGGTATTGAAGCAGGACAATTAAGTTATACTGCCGGTAGAATACCTGTTAAATATACTGCACAAGCATCTAGCCCTACTGAAGGTTTAGGTTTCTTATAATGAACCGTTATGAAAGACAAATAAAGTATCAGCACTTTGGAGAACAAAGCCAAAAACAATTACAAAATACAAATATTTTAATCATGGGTGCTGGTGCTCTTGGTAGCCATGTCGCTGAATTATTAGCTCGAATGGGTGCACATAAATTATCAATCATCGACATGGATATTGTAGAACTGTCAAACATACATCGCCAAGCACTTTATGATGAACATGATGCACAAGCAATGTTACCAAAAGTATACGCTGTAAAAGAGAAAATAAAGCAAATTAATCATAATGTTGAACTAAATGCGATTCATCAAGAAATGACATCAAATAACATTGAAGACATCATTAGCAAAATACAACCTGACATCATAATTGATGGAATGGATCAATTTGATATGCGTTTTTTAATCAATGAAGTGAGCCATAAATTACAGATTCCATGGATATACGGAGCAGCAGTTGGAAGCAAAGGAACTGTATATGCTATAGATTTTACTGGGCCTTGTTTGCAGTGCATCCTTAATACAGTTCCACATACTGGTGAAAGCTGTGCAATTAATGGTGTATTACCACCTGTCGTTCAACAAGTAGCAAGTTATGAAGTATCCGAATTATTACGTTTCGTTTCTGGAAATGGATTTTCTAAAAAACTGATTACGATTGATACCTTTGAAATATCTACACGCACTAGGAATATAGATGTTTTAAAAAACAACAATTGTATTGTATGTAAACAAAAAACATACCATTCTTTGAATAATTCTTATCATCCATCAATAGAATCACTTTGTGGAGATACATTCTTATTCAGATTTAAACAACAAGCATTTGAATTCGCACACTATTTCCCTGGTCATATTATTAAAGAAAATGATTATGTAAAATTTATAAAGTATGCAGACATAAACATGACTTTATTTAAAGACGGTCGCATGAACGTTCATGGAATAAGCACAAAAGAAGATGCAAAGACAATGTATCAACAGTTGAATAGAAGCATAAAATAGCAATAAAAGGACATAATTAAGAGGCTGGACAAATTAATTGTCACAGCCTCTTATCATTATATTGGCATTAGATTGCCAGTTTTAAAATACGTTTATATCAATCTTTTTTCTGATGGTCAATTATTTCTTTTAGAACTACTGCTTGATTATTTTTTTCATCTTTCGCACTGTATAATAAGACAACCTTTTTATCGCTTTTTTTGTATATTTCTTTTAGTTCTTCTAAAGCTTCTTGTTGCTCGCCAGATTTTAGTTCTTTTTTATATTTTTCTTTAAAGGAAGAAAATTTATCTGGATCGTGATTAAACCATTTTCTTAAAGTGTCAGAAGGCGCAATTTCTTTCAGCCAATGATCAAGGTTAGCTTTATCTTTAGATATACCTCTTGGCCATACTCTATCGACTAACACTCTAATTGCTTTTTCTTCTTCACTTTCATAAATTCTTTCTATTTTACAGCTCATCAGTCATCCGCTCCTTTTTACTTTTATGACCTCTTTAACCTTGTTTTAAACCATTAAAGAAAACGCTTAATGTGATATACTATATCTCAAATGGTATGTTTAATTTAAAATAATAAAATTTAAATATGATGAACGGAGTGATTTTTTTATGACTCAATATGACAACCAGAATTTAAAAGAAAAGTACTTAAATTTATTAGCAGAAAAGTTTGACGAAGAAGAAAAAGTAGCGACTGAAATTATTAACTTACAATCTATATTAGACTTGCCTAAAGGAACTGAACATTTCGTCAGTGATTTGCACGGTGAATATCATGCTTTTCAACACGTTTTAAGAAATGGTTCGGGTAATGTTAGAGCTAAAATTCATGATATTTTTAAAGATACACATTCTGAAGAACAAATTAGTGAACTTGCTGCTTTAGTTTATTACCCAGAAGAAAAACTAAAGCTTATAAAAAATCAATTTGAAACAAAAGCTGATTTATATGACTGGTACGTTGAAACAATCCAACAAATGATTCACCTTATTTCATATGCTTCAAGTAAGTATACGCGTTCTAAATTACGTAAAGCTTTACCAAAACAATTTGTATACATAATCGAAGAACTTTTATATAAAAGTAATGTCTATAATAACAAGACTACTTATTATGAAACAATCGTTCAAAAAATCAACTCTCTTGGACAGTCAGATAAACTCATTACCGGTTTAGCATATACCATACAACAACTTGTTGTAGACCACTTACATGTAGTTGGTGATATTTATGACCGTGGCCCAGAACCTGATAAAATTATGGAAACACTGATTAACTATCATTCAGTTGATATTCAATGGGGTAACCATGATGTACTTTGGATTGGTGCTTATGCAGGCTCTAAAGTATGTTTAGCAAATATATTAAGAATATGCGCACGTTACGATAATCTAGATATAATTGAAGATGCCTATGGTATAAACTTGCGTCCATTAGTCAATTTAGCAGAAAAATATTATGGAGATAATCCTGCTTTTTATCCAAAACAACATGCAGAAAAAAAACTATCTGAAGCTGAAAAATTACAAATCACTAAAATTCATCAAGCAATCGCTATTATTCAATTTAAATTAGAAAGTCCAATTATTAAACGCAGACCTTCTTTTGATATGGAAGAAAGATTAGTCCTAGAAAAAGTAGATTACGACAAACAAGAGATTACAGTATATGGTCATACTTACCCACTTGAAAATACATGCTTTGAAACAATTAATCGTGCAAACCCAGCAGAATTAATTGAAGAAGAAGAAGAAGTCATTAATAAATTACTACTCTCCGTTCAAGAATCAGAGAAACTCAAACGTCATATGAATTTCTTAATGAAAAAAGGAGATTTATATTTAAAATATAACGGTAATTTATTGATCCATGGTTGTATACCGGTAGATGAACACGGCAACATGGAAGAAATGGAAATTGACGGCAAGATGTATAATGGACGAGAATTACTTGATCAATTCGAATATCATATTAGAGAGTCATTTAGCCATAAAAACGAAACAGATGATTTATCTACAGATTTAATCTGGTATTTATGGACAGGTAAATATTCTTCACTATTCGGGAAACGTGCCATGACTACATTCGAAAGATATTTCATAAAAGATAAAGCTTCACATAAAGAAGAAAAAAATCCATATTACTATTTAAGAGAAGACAGTGAAATGTGCCGTAAAATGTTGGAAGAATTCAACTTGGACCCAGAACAAGGTCGTATTATAAACGGACATACACCTGTAAAAGAAATAGATGGAGAAAATCCAATTAAAGCAAACGGTAAAATGATTGTCATTGATGGTGGATTTTCAAAAGCATACCAATCAACAACAGGTATCGCTGGCTATACATTACTTTATAACTCATTCGGAATGCAACTTGTAGCTCACAAACACTTTGGTACAAAAGAAAATGTACTACTAAACGGTGCTGACGAACTATCCGTACGACGTGTCGTAGATGAAGAACTCGAAAGAAAAAAAGTTCGCGATACTAATATCGGAGCTAAGTTACAAGAAGAAATCAATATGTTACAAGAACTTATGTCATATCGATATATAGATTAAAAAGAAACCCGTGAGAGCCACGATAACTACTGGCTCTCACGGGTTTTGCTATATTAAGGATGATATGGATTGTGGATTTGAGTTTGGATTTGGATCTAAATCGCACGATATCTCTGGAGTCTTCGTGCGATTCATCCGGATTCAACCCTTTTTACCTAGCATATATTCCTGATACTTCATAAATCTTCTAACTATAGTTTCTTTTTATTTTCTTATGCCAAGTCTTTGTGAAGCATTGTACGCCATCATTATATGCTACTAGCTTGTTGTATAAATAATAATAGTCTACATCACAAGTCATTGTACTATATGTTTCTACTTCGGTATCAATATCATCATCTTTAACGATTACTTTCCAATCGCATTGTACTTTTGCTGTGAGGGGATCGCCTTCTGTAATTGTATATAAATTCAGATTCTCGGTGCCATATGTGATATTACTTTCTTTCAATGTTCTTAAACCTTCATCTGAATAATCTCTTAATACCCATTCATTTGTTGTTAATCGCTTCGTTATATCTCTCGTTCTTGAACCTTCTCTATGGATAATTTTTTCTAATGGTTGTGCTGTTTCTGATAATTGATAGTTTAATTGAACTTCTTCAAAATTGTCCACTAATGGCAATTCCAAATGCGAATATTCTAAGTCTACTGCGATGTTTGCTACTTCTCTACTTGGCCAAATTTGTGGCCAATATGCAGGTGCGATAGATATTTCTATTGTATGTCCTGCTGGTATTTGATAACCAATAACATCTAACGGCACTTCAACATTTATAAACTCATTCACCGGTAAGTCTTCAGGTGTTTCATGACTCTTATAATGGTTTAAATTAAGTTGACCCATTGTAACGAGCGTCTTGTGACCGTCTGGATGTACGTCTGTAATACGAACATGGATATTCCCAAATTTACTATCAGATTTCAGATGTAACTTTGCTACTGGTTGTCCTATTATATTCAAAGTTTCACCAAATGTATCCAACATAAATGAACTAGCTAAAGCATTATCAATAGTTTGATCATCCGGTAAATCTCCTTCTTGCCCAAAAGGACAAAATACGCCTGAATATAATCCATGTTGCTGATTATTTTTTAATGAAATTACTCTAGTCATACTACTTAATAGATCTTTCTTAGTCGTTTCTTCTTTCAACAAATCAAACCATTTACCTTCTCTATAATCATATGATGTTTTAGGTTCTATGCTGTCTTGCAAATATAATAAAAATTCATCTTGATGATCTTTAGTTGAATCTTGTTGCATCCATTTATCTAACCATGCAACGACTTCTTGTAAATAACCAAATTGAGGACCAGGAATTGCAACATCTGGAAATTCGTGTGCCCACGGTCCAATAATACCTTTTTTCGGTACATTTAAATTTTCCATTAAGCGAAATACAGCATTTGTATAACCATCTGCCCAACCACTCATCGTTAATACTGGAATCTTAATATCAGAATAATCTTCGTTAATTGAACCATGTTTCCAATAATCATCTCTTGTTTGATGACTTACCCATTCTTCAACAAACGGCGGTGTCTGTTCCAGACGTTCTAACCAATTTTCATACCATTTATCCCCAAAATATTTAGGAAAAGCAGGTCTCGCATTATAAGCAAACATTGTTGAAGCCCACCAGAGCATATCTGATGCCATCAAAGTACCACCTTTATAGTGCACATCATCAGCATAACGATCATCAGTCGAGCATAAAGATATAATCGTCTTTAATGCTTCTGGTTGTCTAGCAGCTACTTGCAAACCATTAAATCCACCCCACGATTTACCAATCATTGCTACAGAACCATTTGACCATTGTTGTGATGTAACCCAATTTATAATATCTATGGCATCATCTTGTTCTTGCAATGGATATTCATCTTCAATAATACCTTCAGAGTCACCCGTACCTCTTATATCTACTCGAATTGCTGTATAACCAAAGCCAGCAAAATATTTATGTCTAATTTCATCTCTTAAAGCTGTGAATTCATCTTTTCTATACGGTAAATATTCCAAAACAGCTCCCTTAGTCTTGTCATTCGTCTTAGGTTTCCATATTTTAGCTGATAACTTAGTCCCATCAGACATTGTTATCCAAGTATGATGAATCACTTCGATTTCATATGGAAATTGTGTTAGCTCTGTTATTTTATTATAATCTACATCAAAAACACCCATGTAAAATCCCCCTCTAACAATCTATTACTATTCATTATACAGATTTACATTAAAAAAGCCTGAACAGACACTTTCATCTGCACAGGCTTAAATTTATAAAGGACATTTTTCTAAAATCTGCCCATTACACTTTATCCGTTCTGTAATAAATACATTTTATGATAGATTCCATTTTCTTTAATTAATTCATCGTGTGTACCACGTTCTACTATTTCACCTTTATTAAGAACGAGTATTTGATCGGCATCTTGTATTGTAGAGAGCCTATGTGCAATTGCCAATGTCGTTCTACCTTTACGCATTTTTTCTAGTGATAATTGAATTTGAGCTTCTGTTTCAGAATCTATATTAGCTGTCGCTTCATCAAGAATTAATATTTTAGGGTCACTTGCAATTGTTCTCGCAAATGCTAACAATTGTCTTTCTCCACTTGAAAATGCGCTTCCCTTTTCAATTACTTGATGGTCATATTTCCCAGGTAATTTATTAATGAATTGATCTGCATTTACAAACTCAGCCGCTTCTCTTACTTTCTCAAAAGTCATTGTAGGGTGATACAGTTTTATATTTGAAGTGATTGTTCCATAAAATATAAATGCATCTTGTAGTACTAGCCCGATATTATGTTTCAAGTCATTTTTAGGTATCTCTTTAATCGATTGATTATCAATTAAAATCTCGCCTTGATTATATTCATAGAATCTCATAAATAAATTTATGATTGAACTTTTTCCTGAGCCAGTATGACCAACGAGTGCAACTGTTTCTCCTGGATTTGCAGTAAATGATATATTTTTTAATACATCATTTTTACCATCATAACTAAATGTAATATTTTTAAATTCAACTTTCCCTTCACTTATATGATAGTTTTTATTTTCTAATTGTTTCGGTTCGACCATATCATTGTCGATAAGTTTAAATACTCGGCTCGCTGATACAAGTGCTTGTTGGAATACGTTTAAATTTTGACTGACTTGATTAATTGGTTCAAAGAAACTTTCCATGTATTGTACAAAAGCAAATACAACACCAGCTGTTACCGCACCTGAAAAACTCAATATACCGAAATAACTTAGTATCATAATTACGGCAAAGACTGAAATCATACTAATTGCTGGTCTTAACAAAAGCCCATCAATTTTAACTGTCTTCATATTAAAATCATAGTGTTCATCATTAATATCATTAAATTCACTTTGCAATCTCTTCTCTTGATTAAACACTTGAATAATGCGCATACCCTCAATAGATTCTGCAAGCTTTGCATTTAAATCAGATAAAAGTTGTCTTGCTTGTGAAAAATATATAGCTGAATATTTTCTGTAAAGCGCTAATATCAATATAATAATCGGCACAAATACAAGTGCCATTAATGCAAGTTTAAAATCTAAAATAAACATCATGACATAACTTGAAATGACCATAAAGATTGCCATTAAAAATGATGCAAATACACCGATGAACATTTCGACGATGGCTTCAGTATCGTTAGTTAATCTAGATACGATGCTGCCTCCAGGTTCTTTGTCATAATAACGCATACCTAGTTGACCGATTTTATCAAATGCATCTATTCTCAATTGTTGTATCACTTTAAATGCTAAATATTGAAAAAGATAAACATTCCAATAAGTTGCAACAGCACCAACTATTTGTGTAATAAAGAATACTGTTATTAATAAAGCTATATCATTTTCAGGAAATACTTGAGGTGTTAAATAGTCATCGATAAATATTTTCACTAAATAAGGTGTAGCAATGCTTGCTACTGTTGAAATCGTCAACATTAAAAAAGCTAGCGCTATAATACCTTTAAAGGGGAATGTATATTTAATCAATCTTTTAAGTACTACAAATTGATCTTTAGCAGTTAAATTATGATTTTGTGCCATTGCTGTCATCCCCTTTCGCTAACTCATCTAAACTACTCGCGATTTCTTCATGTAAAGCTTGAGCTTGGTATGTTTCATAATACCAGCCTTTAATACTCATCAACTCTTGATGTGTCCCTCTTTCAATGATTGTGCCTTCATCCATAACAACAATCATATCCGCATGACTAACAGCACTCATTCGATGAGCTGTAATAATATTTGTCTTGCCTTGTCTTACACGCTGCATATTTTCTAAAATATGTTCTTCAGTCTCGGCATCTACTGCTGATAATGAATCGTCTAAAATCAATACCGGAGGATTCATAATTAATGCACGTGCAATAGAAATCCTTTGTTTTTGACCGCCTGATAAAGATACCCCTCTTTCTCCAACAACCGTATCGTAGCCTTCAGGAAAACTTAAAATATCTTCATGAATATAGCTTGTTTTGCTCGCATTATAGATGATTTTATTTTCTAATGAAGGGTCACTAAATGCAATGTTATTACGAATTGATGTAGAGAATAAGAAATGATCTTGTGGCACATATCCAAATTGAGCTCTTAAGCTGCTAATATCAAAATGTCGTAATGGTTGGTCGCCATATTTAATTTCATTCGCTCGTTCTGTATCAAATTCACGTAATAATAATCTGATAAGCGCGCTTTTTCCTGAGCCCGTTCTGCCGACAATACCAATAGTAGAACCTTTAGATATTGTAAATTGAACGTTGCTCAAAGCTATACTTTCATCATTTGGAAAGCTGAAGTTTTTAAGATTAAACTGAATGTCACCTTCAGGGATATTATGAGTTTCAACTTCAGTATTAACTTCATTTTTCACATTAATTATTTCATTAATACGCTCATATGAGGCATGACCTCTTTGAACAATATTAAAAAATAAACCCAATGCTAAAAGTGGCCAAACCATCATTCCCAAATACGTTGTAAATGTAACGAGTTGCCCAATCGTTATATCATCATTAATGACCATTCTTGCACCAAAGAAAATAGCTAAAAAGTAACTGACACCAATAACAGCCATAATAGTTGGATCGAATAATGCATCAATTTTAGAGACTTTTAAATTTTTATTTACAACATCATCACTTAAGCTTTTAAAATCAGCTTGATCATTCTTTTCATATCCAAATGTCTTTGTAACTTTTATACCAGCAATACTTTCTTGTGTCTTATCATTCAATTGACTAAATGCAGCTTGTGCTTTTTTAAATCCGCGGTTCAATAACTTACCATAATAGCTCGTTAATATAATCATAATTGGTAAAGGTATCATTACAATCAAAGTTAAACGCCAATCAACTGTAATTGCCATCGTAATCAATACAGCACCGCCAGACATCAATGAATCCGCAATTGTTAACACACCGCCACCAGCAGTATTCTGAACTGCCCTTATATCATTTGTAGCATGAGCCATCAAATCTCCAGTACGACGCTCTTGGAAAAATGAAGGACTCATCGAAGTATATTTATGGTAAAGTCGAGACCTTAATATCTTGCCCAACCTCATACTCGCTCCAAATATCATAATGCGCCAAAAATAGCGAAATGCATATGTAAGAACTGCCGCAAAAAACAGAATAATGACATAAATCAAAAGTGTCTTTCCCGTTAAAGAATTAAAAGTGATACCATCAATAACACGCCCAATAATTTGTGGGGGCAATAAATCAATTAAAGCTACTATTAATAATATTAATATACCGATAATATAGTTTTTTCGTTCTTTTTTAATAAACCACCCTAATTTTGCAAATACCTTCAAAGTTAATCACCCTCCCCTTTATATCTGTACTTTAAAATTTTAGCACAAAAGGATAAGTAAATACTTAAAAAGATTGAATTTTGTTACTTTTCTAATAAATTCATACTAATGGCGTATATAGAGTAAGAAGAATGAAGAATATTTGGGTGTTGGAAGGTAGGCTATTTATCATGTTTGGCCTGTCTTGATAAATTCAAGGGCTCTATTTATCATGTTTGCCTTGTCTTGCAATATTCAGCCGCTCTATTTATCATGTTTGCCTCGTCTTGATAAGTTCAACCGCTCTATTTATCAAGTCATCTGTCATTTCTATCAAAAAAACCCCCAGTCTTCACTCAAGACTGGGGGTTCCTTTATTATATTTCTATTTCTTCTATTTCCAATTGAATATTCAACATTCCAAGCATTGTTTCAAAGTCTTCCATTGTATAATCTTCATTCGTTGTTACTAAGGATTTTATCTGACCATTTCCTTTTGAAGTGTTCTGTTGAACTTTTTCTACAATAGTATGAGCTGGATTTATAAACATAATATGAGGATATAATTCTTTAAAGTAACTATATAACCATGGTAAATGTGTTGATGATAACGTAAATACATCAATTTCTTCATGATTTTCTAAAATATTATCGATAAATTGTTTAACTGTCATTAAAATACGATACTTATCTGAAATGAACTTACCCGACTCGACAAGTTCAATTAATGGAGAAGCATTAAATTTATAGACGTTACTTTCAGATGATTCACCTTGAATATATTCATCTATTTCTTCGCTTTCAACTAATGATTGTGCCCCTAGTATACCTATTTGTTTAGAACTAGATTTCTCAATTGCTTCTTTTACTGGTGGATACACACCAATTACTTTAGTTTCAAATTCATGTTTAATTTCATCTAACACTGTAATTGTCGGGGCATTTGAAGCAATAATAATTGCACTTGGTTTCCACTTTTCTAAATAATGAATAGTAGTCTTTATAACCTCTTTTAATTCACTTTTAGATTTGCTTCCATATGGGAATTGATTTCGATCAGCTAAATAAATTAAATCTTGAGCAGGAAATTCTTTTCTTAATAATTCAACGATTGAATAACTTCCAAGGCCAGCATCAAAAACAGCGATAGGTTTAATTAAATCATTTTGTAGTTTAGACATATTTTATCCCCTTACTTAAATTTCTAAAAATACTTTTGGTGTATGTGCTATTTTTTTATCAACTACATCATAAAATCCACCTTTTTGATAACCGATACAATGAACGTTATCTTCTGTAACAATATCAAATTCAAGTTCCCATTTTAACTTGCTTACTTTGACTAACCAACATCTTCCTATTGGCTTATCATGTATAGTTAGTGGTACTTTATAGTCCGCTTCTGTTCTCATCAATATAGGTGATATATTATTTTTCATCATTTCTGAGTGAGTCATATACTGATTTATAAATGCAGTTCTTAAATCTTCAAACCACTTCACATAAACTATATTACTTACAATACCCATGGCATCTATGTCGTATATATTGATTTCAATTTCTTTTTCCGCGACTAGTTTTCTCTCTTGCATTAAAAAGACTCCTTCAAACATTCATTTCATTATTTTACGATAATTTTATTTCTATACACTTACTATTATTACTTAAAATACGTCGCTAAATCAACCTTTGATATAATGACAAGAGGCTGAGACAAATTAATTTGCCCCAGCCCCAATGTTCTTATTTCAGTTCTTCACCGTTTGTATTGATTACATTTTTATACCAATAGAATGATTGTTTCTTAGTACGTTTCAGTGTTCCTTTGCCTTCATTGTCATGATCTACATGAATAAGACCGTATCTTTTTTTCATTTCACCAGTAGTGAATGATACGATATCAATTATGCCCCATGGTGTGTAACCCATTAGCTCGACTCCATCTTCGTCTACCGCTTCGATTGATGCATTAATATGTTCTCTTAAATAATCAATGCGTTCTTGATCATCAATTGTTCCATCTTCTTTAAACTCATCAGTCGTTCCGAAACCATTTTCTACTATAAATAATGGCAATTGGTAACGATTATACAGCACGTTTAATGTATATCTGAGTCCAACTGGATCAATTGCCCATCCCCACTGGCTGACTTTAATATATGGATTTTCAACTGAATTTGGTAATCCTCCATTAACAACATTATCTTCAACACTTTGTTGTGCATCATGTTTAACGACAGTAGACATATAATAACTAAATCCAATATAATCTACAGTACCGTTTTTCAAGATTTCGTCATCGCCTTCTTGCCACTTAATGTCGTAACCTTTTTTCTCAAACATCTTCAATGCATAACCAGGGTAATAACCTCTTACTTGAACATCAGGGAAGAAGTATCTTAAACGACTTGCAATTTCTGCTTCTAAAATATCTTTTGGATTACATGAATAAGGATAAATCGGTACATGTGAAATCATATTCCCAATGACAAAGTTAGGATTGATCTCTTTACCTTTTGTAACAGCAAGTGCACTAGCAATTAATTCATTATGTGCAACTTGATATAATACCTCTTCTGCATCTTCATCTTCTGACAAAGTTACTCCAGAGTTTGTCCATAAGAATATTGGATTACTCGTATCCATTTGATTATTAATTTCATTAAAAGTCATCCAATACTTAACTTTATCTTTGTAACGATTAAATACCGTTTCTGCAAAATGCACAAAGAAATCTACAACTTTACGATTTCTAAAACCACCATATTCACGAGCTAAATGTAATGGCATTTCAAAGTGTGACAATGTTAGTACAGGTTCAATATTATATTTTAACAATTCATCAATCACATCATCATAAAATTTCAAACCTTCTTCATTAGGCTCTGTTTCATCACCATTAGGAAAAATACGTGTCCAAGCGATTGAAGTACGTAAACATTTTAATCCCATTTCATTGAATAAACCAATATCTTCTTTAAATCTATTATAAAAATCTATACCCTCATGATTTGGATAAAATTTATCCGCCTCAATCGTTTCTGTAATTTCTCTCGCTTTACCATGCTCACCTGCAGTCATAACATCATGAACACTTAGACCTTTACCACCTTGATCATATCCACCTTCAAATTGATTGGCAGCTAATGCGCCACCCCATAGAAAATCTTTATTTAATTTAGCCATTTTAAAAACTCCTTTATATTTTTTCCCCGCCAATTACCTGAAGAATCTCTTTAGCTATTCTTTCGTTTTTGTTCGCCATAATTCCACCCCAATTATCTCGTTTTCTATTTGCACACTCTTACATTATAATTATACCGGTACAATTTGTAAAGATAGATACAAAATTAAATAGCACTATTAATTTAACAAATGCTATAATGTAAGTATTATCAACGAAAAGTGGGGTTTAATATGCTGAAGTACGAATTAATTGCTGAACGTATTGAAGAGCTAATAGAGAATGGACAATATGAAGCTGGAGATAAATTACCAAGCGTAGAAATATTAAGATCTGAATTTAATGTAAGTAAGAGTACAATTATTAACGCTTTAAAAAGTCTCGAAAAAGAAGGATTAATTTACCAAGCAAGAGGAAGCGGTATTTATGTAAGAAATCCAAAAAGAGATGGCTACTTAAACTTATTTACTGCAGATGGATTTTCAGATGATTTGAAAGGTCACGAAGTAACAAGCAAAGTCTTAAAAATAGCTGAAATTAAACCTGAAGAACACATTAAAACTCAATTAAAATTACAAGATAATGAAACTGTATATTATGTAGAGCGAATTAGATACGTTGATGGCAAAGTATTCTGTATAGAAACTTCGTATTTCAGTAAAAATGTTGTACTATATATGAACGAAGAAATAGCAAACGGTTCTATATTCGATTACGTAGAAAACAATTTAAAAGTAAAAGTCGGTTTCACAGATATTTATTTTAAAATAGATAAACTATCTGCCAGTAATGCTGAACATTTACAATTAAACGAAGGCGATCCATCGTTAGAATATGAACAAATATTTTATACAAGTACCGGCATACCATTCGACTATTCTAAAATTATTTTCCATTACGAAAACTCACGATTCTATATACCTTCTGTAAAATAATCGAAGAGTTTGATCAAGTTGTAGATTAATTCAGGAGTTAATCGAAGAGATCGACCAAGTTGTAGATTAAGTCGGGAGTTAATCTAAGAGATCGACCAAGTTGTAGATTAATTCAGGAGTTAATCGAAGAGATTGACCAAGTTGTAGATTAAGTCGGGAGTTAATCGAAGAAATCGGCCAAGTTGTAGATTAATTCAGGAGTTAATCGAAGAGATCGACCAAGTTGTAGATTAAGTCGGGAGTTAATCTAAGAGATTGACCAAGTTGTAGATTAATTCAGGAGTTAATCTAAGAAATCGACCAAGTTGTAGATTAATTCAACTGTTAATCTAAGTGATCGACCAAGTTGTAGATTAAGTCGGGAGTTAATCTAAGAGATCGACCAAGTTGTAGATTAATTCAACTGTTAATCGAAGAGTTTCTCAAAATCAACACCATACAATGAAAAGTTCCTAAGACATCAATGATTTTCATAAAAAGTAAGAGCAGAAATTCAATTTTAATAATGAATTTCTGCTCTTTTTAAATTTCACTTTACTTATCTTCTGTTGGATTGATAGCTTGTATGAATTTGAATTTAGCATCTTCATATTCAAATTCTAATATACAACAATTCGTAAATTTAACTTCTTTCACTTGCTCAAATGGTAACCACAACTGTAAGAACATAAATATAGCTCCACCGTGACTAACTGCTAACATCGTATCTGCTTCGTCATTTTTCATGATTTCTGTTAATGTTTCATTCATTCTATTTTGAACATCTACACTTGATTCTCCACCATAATCAACGAAGTAGTCTCCATATGATGTTTCACCAGGTTTATGTGGTGGATTCAATAATTCACTCTCCGCTTCAAACAAGCCAAAGTTCCATTCTTTTAGTCCTTTTAATCTAACATATGATTTCTCAGGGCATATTAATTCTAATGTATCACATGCTCTTTCTTGTGTAGACGAATATAATGATTGAAACTGGACATTGGCTTCATCAAAATATGCTTTTGCCATTAGTGCCTGTTCTATTCCAAGCTTTGTCAAAGGTGAATCTGATGCACCTTGTATCTTTTTCTTTTCATTAAATAATGTTTGTCCATGTCGCATAAGATATAACTTCTTACTCAAATGTCATCATCCTTTCAAAATATGTATTATTCTAAATATATCCTACCACTAAAAATATCATCTTATAATTATCATGCACTGTATTCTGGATTTTTATACTTTTATCTCTAAAAATGTAACATCCTCTGTAAAGTGTAAAAGTCACTAATTTTAAAAGAGTATTTCTATTGATTTATAAAACAACCTAAGTATAATAATTATAGTTAGTTTAATTTTTATAAATAGAAGGGAAATATATTATGTCACAAGTATTATTCATTACAGCTCATCCACATGATGAAACTGTTTCTTTTTCAATGGCAACAGCTAAAGCTTTTATCGAAAGTTATAAAACTACAAATCCTAACGATGAAGTAGTTCATATTGATTTATACAATTCATATATTCCACAAATTGATGCAGATGTATTTGCTGGTTGGGGTAAACTACAATCCGGAGCAGGTTTTGATGCACTTTCTGAAAGCGAACAAGGTAAAGTACGCCGCCTTAATGAATTAAGTGAGCAATTTGTAAATGCAGATAAATATGTATTCGTTACACCATTCTGGAACTTCTCATTCCCACCAGTAATGAAAGCATATTTAGACTCAGTATCAGTAGCAGGTAAAACATTCAAATATACTGCTGAAGGTCCAGTTGGTTTATTACCAGATAAAAAAGCGCTACATATCCAAGCACGTGGCGGATATTATAGCGAAGGACCAGCAGCTGAATTAGAAATGGGTCACCGTTACATCGGACAAATGATGAGTTTCTATGGCATAACTGACTTCGATGGATTAATCGTTGAAGGACATAATGCTAACCCAGAAAATGCAGAAGAAATTAAAGCTGACAGTATCGAACGCGCTAAAGCTTTAGGAAAAACTTTCTAATAAAACGACTATAAATAATTCTGTCGACAAAGCTTAAACTTTGTTGGCAGTTTTTTTGTATACACTTTTAATGAGGAAATGAGAGACTTCCAAACTCCACTCCCTACATCACTTTCAAAATATTCATCAACATTTTCTTTGTTACTTTGCTTATGAAAGTATACAATTATATTTAAAGAACTATTCATTATTTTTAAGGGGATGAAACATATGGATACTGCATTTAATACAACAAAAGAGTTTGCTCATGCTTTAGATAAAGCAGATGTTCTGCATCATGTTCGTGATCGTTTTTACATACAGCCTAATGAAATTTATATGGATGGTAATTCGTTAGGTCTTGCTTCTAAAGATGCTGAGGCAGCGCTACTGAATACGCTTGAAGTTTGGAAAAAGGAAGGTATTAAAATTTGGAACGTTGAAGATAGTAAATACTATCATTATTCTAAACAAATCGCTTCAAAAATGGCACCTCTAATCGGGGCTAATCCAGAAGAAGTCGTTATTGTTGGTAGTACAACTTCTAATATTCACCAAGCTTTAAGTACATTTTACGAACCAACTGACAAGAAATATAAAATATTAGTAGATGATTTAAACTTCCCTACTGACCGTTATGCTGTTGATAGTCAAGTTCGTCAAAAAGGATTAGATCCTGAAGATACTGTTAAAGTCGTGACAAGCTCTGATGGTATGTTTATTGATGAAGATGCAATTATCGATGCTATGACAAATGATGTTGCACTCATTCTATTACCTACCGTGCTGTATCGTTCTGCACAAGTACTAGATATGGAAAAATTAACGATGGCTGCTAAAGAACGTGACATTATAATCGGATGGGATTTATGTCATGCTATTGGCGCAATTGAAATGGACTTAACTTTAATAGATGCTGACTTTGCAGTATGGTGTACTTATAAATATTTATCAGGAGGTCCAGGTTCAACTGCTGGTTTATATATTAATAAAAAACACTTCAATAAAAATCCTGGTACTGCTGGATGGTTTGGAAACAAAGATGAAACACAATTCCAACTAAATCATACGTTTGAACATCAACCAGATGCATCAGGCTGGCAGGTAGGAACACCTAATATTCTTTCAATGGCACCACTTGAAGGCGTGCTCAATATTTTTAATGAAATAGGTATGCATGCAATAAGAAATAAATCAGTACATATCACAGCATATTTGATGTATCTTATTGATGAAGCATTATCAGATTACGGCTATTCTGTTGGTAATTTACGTGATGATTTTAAACGTGGTGGTCATGTTTGTTTAGTTCATAATGAAGCCTACCGCATTAGTTTGGCACTTAAAGATAAAGGCGTTATACCTGACTTTAGAGAACCAAATGTTATACGCTTAGCACCTATTGCTTTATACACATCATATGAAGAAGTTTATAAAGTCGTTGAAATCTTAAAAGAAATTGCACAAGAGCATTTATACGAACAATATAGTAACAAGCGTGGACTTGTCGTATAATGAATCAAGGTTTTATAAAGGAGCAACATCATGTACAAGAAATATGGAGAAATCTTTCGTTTCATTATCGTAGGCGGTATTAACACAATCAATTATTACTGGGTATACTTATTATTGTTAAAAGTATTAGATATTAACTATTTAATAAGCCATATATCAGGATTTATTATAAGCTTTATCATATCGTTTTATCTAAATTGTTATTTTGTATACCATGTACAACCAACATTTAAAAAATTCATTCAGTTCCCTATCACGCAAGTTGTGAATATGGGTTTACAAACATTATTGTTGTATATATTTGTACAATGGCTACATTTGAACGAAACTTTCGCGCCATTCATAGGACTTGTCATTACAATACCAATAACATTTGTATTGTCTAAGTGGATATTAGTCGATAAATAAAAACACAGAGGGTGAGACAATTAATTGTCTCACCCTCTACTCCTGGTTGGACGACGAAAATAAGGATTTTTTTAAAATGAGCTAAGTTGTAGATTAATTCAACAGTTAATCTAAGAGATCGACCAAGTTGTAGATTAATTAAGCAGTTAATCTAAGAGTTCGGCTAAGTTGTAGATTAATTCAACAGTTAATCTAAAAGTTGGGCTATGTTGTAGATTAATTAAGCAGTTAATCTAAGAGTTGGGCTATGTTGTAGATTAATTAGACAGTTAATCTAAGAGTTGGGCTATGTTGTAGATTAATTCAACAGTTAATCTAAGAGTTCGGCTGTGTTGTAGATTAATTAAGCAGTTAATCTAAGAGTTCGGCTAAGTTGTAGATTAATCCAGGAGTTAATCTAAGAGATCGACCAAGTTGTAGATTAATTAGACAGTTAATCTAAGAGATCGACCAAGTTGTAGATTAATTCAGCAGTTAATCTAAGACATCACAAAATTAACACCACATAATGAAAGAGCTTGAGACATAAATGTCTCAAGCTCTCATTTTTGTAATCAAGTCTACTTTCATAGTTACATATCTCTTTATAACAAGAACATCACAAAGAATGGTACGACTGCGACTACTACTATTCCTACTAGAACAAGTGAAATACTTGCCATTGATTCTTCTACTTCACCAAGCTCTTTTGCTGCTGCAACGCCTAATGTGTGTCCACTTGTTCCTAATGCTAATCCTCTTGCTATAGGGTTCGTTATGTTAAATAATTTTAATAGCTTATTCCCTAATGCCATGATAATTACTGCATTTAATATAACAGCTAATGATGTTAACTCTTTAATACCTGATATACCTTCTGAAACTGGTAAAGCTATTGCTGTTGTAGCTGCTTGAGGTAACATAGATGCGATGATATCATCACCAAATTGGAATGCTTTTGCTACTATATAAATAATGACTAATGCAGCTACTGTTCCTACTGCAATTCCCCCCATAATATGGTGCCAATGTTTCTTCAAGACTTCGCGTTTTTTATACAAAGGAATTGCGAAACATATTGTCGCTGGTTCTAAGAAGAAGTTAATAATATCTCCACCGATTTTATAGTTTTCATATGGTATACCTGTAGCTTTTAAAAATACGATACCAACTACCATACTGAAAAATAATGGTGCAAATAAGAAAAATCCATTTGATCGTTTAAATAAATATGTACCGATTAAGAATACTGCAACTGATAATCCAATACCGAAATATGGTGTATTGACTCCTAAATGTTCCATCATGCGTAATCACCTGCCACACGTTTATGTTTAATATCTTTGACACTTTTAGATGTTTTTTCACTTGGTTTAATAATCATTTGTGAAAATATGCCTGTACAAACGAGTAATAAAATTGTTGATATAATAATCAATAATATGATGAGAATTGGACTTGTACTCAATACGCCTAATGAGTTAATAACTGAAATACCTGCTGGTACGAAAAGGAATCCAATATTATTTGTTAATGCTGTTCCAACCGCTTCTACTTGCTCTAATTTAATAATACCTGTCGTTAATGCGACAAACATTAATACTAAGCCAATTACTGATGCTGGCATTGGAATTGGCATAAAGCTTTCTATTATATGTGATATCAATAATATTATGGATATCGTTAATACTTGCTGAAAGAAGTTATTTACTTTTTTCATTCTGACAACCTCCCGAATTAATCTCTTAAGGTTATCTTAATATGAAAATAATGAATTAAAGCGTTTTCATGGCGAAATGCAATATTTGAAGTCTAAGTTACTAAATAGTTACTGTGAAAATTATACTAACCCTATTTCTGATTTAAACGTTTTCATATAAGAGCGACTTACCTGTAATTTGATATTACCTGTCAATGTTACTTGATACGTAGAATTGAACCAGTGTTCAACAGATTGGATATGCTTTTTATTGATGATACTTGCGCGATGAATACGTAAAAACTTTGTATCATTAAGCTTTTTTTCATAAAAGCTGAGTGGTTCGCTTGTTTCATATTCAGTTTCTACTGTATTTATAGTCGTAACACCTTGATTAACCGAAATTGCAATGATGTCATTTATATTTAATACATAAATACGATCTTCTATTTCAATCGGTAACACTTCATCTTGATTCACTTGTTTTGTCTCAATTGTATGATGGCTTTCAGCATTTGTAATTTTTTTAATTGCTTGTTCAATTCTTGATTTTTCAAATGGTTTCAAAATATAGTCTGTAGCTTCTAACTCAAACGCTTGTACTGCATACGTGTCATGAGCAGTTGCAAATATAATATGAGGAACATGTTTCATTTTGTTGATTTTCTTTGCCAAATCTAAGCCACTTTCTTCCATTAAATTAATATCTAAGAAAATGACATCAAATTCGTGAGATAACAATTGCTCTAAAGTTTCTTCGATATTTTCTGCTTCTTCAATTTGACTAAAAGAACCAATTTGATTGAGTAAATATTTTAGTTCATTACGTGCCAATGGTTCATCGTCAACGATAAGTGCTTGCATTACATACCCTCTTCTCTATATTTATGCGGTATTTCAGTACTTACTTCTGTACCTTTATTGCTCGTTTCTATTTGTAATTCTGCCGAGTGGCCACACAATCCCATTAATCTTTTATTTAAATTTTCAAGCGCACTACCTGTTCCCGATTGAGATTCTACAATAGCCTTTCCTATGATGTCTTTCTTATCTTCCGGAATACCTTGTCCATTGTCTTTTACTGATAATTTAATCGATTGATTTTGATTGAGAACAGATACCCAAATTCGATTATCATCTTTTCTATTTGTAAATGCATGTTTAATAGCATTTTCGACTAATATTTGAATGACAAACGGTGGGACAAGTGATGAATGGTTTTGGTCAGGTATATCATATTCAATAACAAAGTGATCAGGATATCTTGCTTGTTCTAAAGCAATATACGCGCGCACTTGTTCAAGCTCTTTTTCTATCGTAATCATATTGTTTCTAGCACCTTGTAAATTAGATCGGAAGAAGTGACTCAGTTGTAACAATAATTGACGCGCTTTTTCATGATCTATTCGGATAAGTGCCGAAATTGTGTTCATTGCATTAAAGAAGAAATGTGGATTCACTTGCGCTTGTAATGACTTAATTTCAGCGTCTTGAAGTAATTGTCTTTGCACTTCTACAGCACCTAATTCTAACTGGCTAGAGAATATTTTAGCCAAACCTTCTGCAAGTCGTTTCTCCACAAATGTTAAATCATGATAATCTGTAAAATATAACTTCAAAGTACCTACAATATCATCATGCACATATAATGGTATGACAATAGCCGCTTCTAATGGACAATTAGGATGTTGACACCCTATATCTTTACTTGTATAAACTTCTTTTTGATCCCCTGTTTCAATTACCTCTTTAGATAAATCTGTAATAATAGTTTTGTCAGGTGTATGATGATCACTTGCGACACCAACATGCGCTAATATATGCGTTTTATTAGTAATTGCCACTGCTGATACCTTCATTAAATCTTTTATAATTTTAGCAGCTTGATGAGCAGAAGATTCTGTTAACCCTTCTTTAAAATAAGGCAAAGTGTGATTAACTAATTTCAAAACATCATGCGTTTGAATAGCCCTCATTTGCTCTTCTTGTTTAACAGTTGAAATGATTATAGACATAAATATTGCCGTACCTAAACCATTTATAATAATCATTGGTAGTGCTATAAGTTGTACAAGTTCCCATGCATCAGCCTTTTGAGAAGAGAATATTAATATACAAATCATTTGTATCACTTCTGTTGAAGCACCTACTATAGCGCTTTGTGTAACTGATAAATAGCCTTTAGATTTAATTGCATATGTACCAAAATAGCCTGCAACCAAACCAATAACAATAGATGATATTAAATAAGTATAAGCATCAGCACCACCTATATAAACTCTAAATATTCCCGATAGTACACCTACAAATACACCTACAAAAGGTCCACCAATAAGACCCGAAACACCTATAGTTAATACACGGGTATTGGCAAGTGATACTTCTGGACCAAGATGTAAATAAATCATACTTGACACAATTTCTCCATTATGAATAGCAACACCAGTAAAGTTAGACAGTAGTGCAAATGAAGAGAATACTATAATTAAACGCCATTTTACATACCATTTTTCACGCTCACCCATCATATTTTTAAAGTACGATGTATTCATTAATATATACGCTACAAGGATAATGAGACCTACACGTTCTAATAGTAAAACAAATAAATTCAACATATTTACACCCATCATTCCTATAATTTTTATTCGATTTTATACCAACAAATATTTTACCATACGAAAGTTGAAAAATATTATATAAAGTGTCATTGTTATATTAATGAATATACTGTTAGCTATTGCTAATACAACTAAAATAAGGATTTTTTGAAAAATGAGCTGAGTTGTAGATTAATTCAACAGTTAATCTAAGAGTTTGGCTATATTGTAGATTAATTCAACAGTTAATCTAAGAGTTTGGCTATGTTGTAGATTAATTAGGCAGTTAATCTAAGAGTTGGGCTATATTGTAGATTAATTCAACAGTTAATCTAAGAGTTGGGCTTTGTTGTAGATTAATTCAACAGTTAATCTAAGAGTTGGGCTTTGTTGTAGATTAATTCAGCAGTTAATCTAAGAGTTTGCCTGAGTTGTAGAT
>NZ_JAJNIS010000023.1:0-34000 GCF_022386375.1 Mammaliicoccus sp. K-M42
CGGGGTGGCGGAACTGGCAGACGCACAGGACTTAAAATCCTGCGGTAAGTGATTACCGTACCGGTTCGATTCCGGTCCTCGGCACCATTTTAATATGCGCCCGTAGCTCAATTGGATAGAGCGTTTGACTACGGATCAAGAGGCTAGGGGTTCGACTCCTCTCGGGCGCGTAATGACCATTTTTGGTTACGGGAAGTAGCTCAGCTTGGTAGAGCACTTGGTTTGGGACCAAGGGGTCGCAGGTTCGAATCCTGTCTTCCCGACTCTTTAAAAGTTACATATTAAATGGGGGCTTAGCTCAGATGGGAGAGCGCCTGCTTTGCACGCAGGAGGTCAGCGGTTCGATCCCGCTAGTCTCCACCATTTAAAATAATATTATTACGGCGGCGTAGCTCAGCTGGCTAGAGCGTACGGTTCATACCCGTGAGGTCGGGGGTTCGATCCCCTCTGCCGCCATTAAAATTTTGAATATGAAATACATATTTTAAATTTTGGACCTTTAGCTCAGTTGGTCAGAGCAAACGGCTCATAACCGTTGGGTCGCAGGTTCGAGTCCTGCAAGGTCCATACTTATATAGTGGAGGAATACCCAAGTTCGGCTGAAGGGATCGGT
This sequence comes from Mammaliicoccus sp. K-M42, assembly GCF_022386375.1. Taxonomy (NCBI): domain Bacteria; kingdom Bacillati; phylum Bacillota; class Bacilli; order Caryophanales; family Staphylococcaceae; genus Mammaliicoccus; species Mammaliicoccus sp. K-M42. Next base: position 614 of record NZ_JAJNIS010000023.1, read on the forward strand.
CTTGAAAACCGACAGGGGCTTAACGGCTCGCGGGGGTTCGAATCCCTCTTCCTCCGCCATTATATTTGTAAAATTAAATTATTATTATCGCGGGATGGAGCAGTTCGGTAGCTCGTCGGGCTCATAACCCGAAGGTCGGTGGTTCAAATCCACCTCCCGCAATTATTATTTTAGGTCCCGTGGTGTAGCGGTTAACATGCCTGCCTGTCACGCAGGAGATCGCGGGTTCGATTCCCGTCGGGACCGCCATTTTTTAAAATTTTATGTATGGCTCAGTAGCTCAGTCGGTAGAGCAAAGGACTGAAAATCCTTGTGTCGGCGGTTCGATTCCGTCCTGAGCCATCTTTTAACATTATGCCGGCCTAGCTCAATTGGTAGAGCAACTGACTTGTAATCAGTAGGTTGGGGGTTCAAGTCCTCTGGCCGGCACCATCTATCGGAGGGGTAGCGAAGTGGCTAAACGCGGCGGACTGTAAATCCGCTCCTTCGGGTTCGGCAGTTCGAATCTGCCCCCCTCCACCATATTTCTTATAATTTAATAGGGGCATAGTTTAACGGTAGAATAGAGGTCTCCAAAACCTTTGATGTGGGTTCGATTCCTACTGCCCCTGCCATGGCGGTTGTGGCGAAGTGGTTAACGCATCGGATTGTGGTTCCGACACGCGTGGGTTCGATTCCCATCAGCCGCCCTTACTTTTATTAATGGGCTATAGCCAAGCGGTAAGGCAACGGACTTTGACTCCGTCACGCGCTGGTTCGAATCCAGCTAGCCCAGTAGTCTGGCGGCATAGCCAAGTGGTAAGGCAGAGGTCTGCAAAACCTCTATTCACCGGTTCAAATCCGGTTGCCGCCTCCATTAATATTTTGCGGGAGTATTTCAACTCTTAGAATACATTCCTTCCCGGAATGAGATATAGGTGTAAATCCTATCTTCCGCTCCATTATTTTTCAGAACTACTAATTATTAAAATGCGGGAGTATTTCAACTCTTAGAATACATTCCTTCCCGGAATGAGATATAGGTGTAAGTCCTATCTTCCGCTCCATTATTTCTTCCATTGGGAAGATTTTTTTGTAGGAAATATAATTATGCCGGTGTGGTGGAATTGGCAGACACGCGGGACTCAAAATCCCGTGTCCGTTGAGGACGTGTCGGTTCGAACCCGACCACCGGTACTTATAACAAAAAGGCTGAGACAATTAATTTGTCTCAGCCTTTTATAATTTCATCATTAGATTACTGTCTTCTTCTTTTACTAACCTGCAATTTAAAGTTTCATAATATAATCAATTTTTTGATCATTATACAACTTACTTCTTGTCATTACTTTTGGAATTCCGTATTTATCTTTCATATTAATTGCTTTTGTTAAATTATCATCTGCACACGCTACTATGTCAATATTTCTTGTGTGTTGAACTAATTCTACATATATTTCTGAAGTAATGTTACACCCATCAATGCCGACTTTTTGTTTATTCATTTAAATTACCCCCTAAGATATGTGATTAAATAAAGGATAATCTATGAAATGCATTTCATGTCAACAATTAATATTTTTTACAGAATTTCTTTTTATTAATTTAGTTTCAAAAAAGTGATGTGTTATATTATTATCGTATAATTGGTTAAAGAGACTTTTGCCTATATTGATAAGTGGTATTTCTATCGTTGTCAAATTAAGCATCTCTGATATTTTATGATTTTCAAAGCCAATAATAGATAAATGTTCTTTTGCATCATTGTTTATACTTAGTAATAGACCAGCAGCAGTGTTGTCACCTGAAACTATAATTGCTGATGGGGGAGTTGGTGATTTATTTAAATCTTTAGCAAGTATATAACCATCTTCTAGTAATACATAATTTTCATAAATCATTTTTTTATTGAAAGTTAGTGATTTTTCTTTGCAAAAATCTTTATAAGCTGCAATCCTTAATAATGAACTTGTACTATTCTTTCTATTAATAGCACATGAGATATTTCGATGTCCATGTTCGTACAAATGGTTTAATGCCGTGTAAAAGGCTTTATAGTGATCTATATAGGTTGTACGAAGCTTAGAATGTGTTATATCTTCAAAAATAGAGATAGGACCATATTCAACATACTGTTCGATTATATTTAATGAAATATTTCTTGAACATATAATTAAGGCGTCTAGTTGTTTTAGTTTAAGCATTTCTAAAGCGTCTATTTCTTGGTCGTTATCATAAGAAGTTTGGAAAAGTACAATTTTCTTGTTTAATTTAATTGCTTCTTCTGATATACCTTGTATTAGCTGAGAAAAATAAGGATGATTAGAAAAAGGAATAACAACACCTATTAAGTTTGTTTTACCTTTTTTTAAATGTATGGCATTAATGTTAGGTATATAATTTATTTCTTCTATAACTTGGAGTACTCTATTCCTTTTCTCTTCGTTTACATAAGGGTGGTTATTAATTACTCTTGAAACAGTACTGGGAGAAACACCAGCTTTTCTTGCGACTTCTTTTAGATTTGTCATTCGGATTCCCCCTCATTTATACTATATATTATATAAATATTTTAGCATATTAACTTAAAAATTATCTTTAAATTATAAAGTAGGTGAAATTTATTAAACAACAATTTTTTGAACTGGAATGTTCTCATTTAAACGCAAATAATAGATTAGATTATAACATTATACTAGATTTACTTGATGATAATTTCAAAGAGATTGGAAAGTCGGGTAGAGTCATTTATAAAAATGATATTGAAAACAGCACTTTACATACTTTTGAATATCAAATTAGTGACTTTGTAACTGACAAGATTCAAAAAGGCATTGTATTGGTTACATATAAATTATTCAATGAGACGGATAATGTATTAACGAATAGAAGTACTTTGTGGATCAGAAAAAATAACCAGTGGAAAATGCGATTTCATCAAGGTACAATTATTTAAAATTAAAAATGTGATTGTCTATTAAAATAAACTCATATATGATTAATACATATTTAAATATGGAGGAATTTTATGGATAGACATTTCACTGTAAAGGAATTTTTCTTTAACATATTAAATGGTATAGGTGTAGGTATTGTTATTGCGCTTATACCAAATGCAATATTAGGTGTTTTATTTAGTTACTTATCACAGTTTCACCCTGTACTTGAAATGTTTAACCAAGCTTTATTACTTATGCAATATGCTATGAGTTTTATTATAGGAATAATTGTAGCTAATCAATTTAAATTCCAAGCTACAGATGCCGTGATGATAGGGGCAGCTGGATTAATAGGTTCAGGTGCTGTGAAAGTCCAAAATGGCCAATTTATGTTTGTTAGTATTGGTGATGTGGTCAATTTAATAGTTGTATTAATCATTAGTTGTTATTTAATGATTAAATTAAAAGGTAAATTTGGTTCTTTAGATATGCTAATTATGCCAATATTTATTTCGGTAGTTAGTGGTTTTATTGGAATGCTTACTTTGCCATATGTAAGTAATGTAACAAAAGGCATTGGAAAATTAATAGAACAATTCTCGACTTTAAATCCATTGTTAATGTGTATTTTGATAGCAATTACATATGCTCTCCTTATGGTCACTCCAATTTCAGTGGTAGCAATTGCAACAGCTGTAGGATTAGAAGGTCTAAGTTCAGGTGCAGGTAATATGGGAATCGTTGCGGCATGTGTAACATTCTTAATGGGATCATGGAAAGTAAATGATAAAGGGATTAATATCGTACTTATTATTGGTGCTGCAAAAATGATGATACCTGTCTACTTTAAAAATCCAATAATAGCAATACCGTTGATCATTAATGGGTTAATGAGTGGTTTGCTAACGTATTTTGTAGGAATAAAAGGAACACCTATGTCAACAGGATTCGGATATACAGGTTTTGTTGGTCCAGCTAATGCAATAAAATATATGGACGGCTCAATAATCGTAAATATAGTTCTTTTAATATTCGCGTACTTTGTTATACCATTTGTATTTGCTTATATTGTACATAGATTATGTTTGAAATTATTGCCTAAATATAATCAGGAAATGTTTTTGTTTAAAGAAAATGCATAAGAATTGAATACTAAAAAGCGCCCTCAGTTAGAGGACGCTTTTTTATATTACATTTTATATATAAATTCAACTATAATTATTAGAATATTATGAAAATATATTGTTTGTTTTCATAAAGTGAGGTAGAATAAATCATTATTCATAAATTTGCATATTGATATCACATTTATAAGTGCATTAAATCAGTGCTAGTTATTTTCAATAGTGTTATAACAGTGATTACAAAAATTTGATTTTAAAATGAGATTATATTTAGTAACGACTAAATGAATAACCATTCAAAAACTTTTATAAAAAGCATTGCATAAAATTACATAAATGCGTATAATAATGAATATTATTAATTCAGGAGGTTACAACTTTGAAAAGAAATTTATTTGTGAAAGTAGTACTTATAACAGTTTGTTTACTACTTACTATTCCATATTTAGTCCCCAAACAGTCACACGCCCAAGAAACTGACCAGTGGGAAAAAGCTAAAGAACGTGGCGAGCTAAGAGTAGGTTTATCAGCAGATTATGCACCATATGAATTTGAACATACCAAAGATGGAAAGCGTGAGTATGCAGGTATAGATATTGAGCTAGCTAAAAAAATTGCGAAAGACAATGGTATAAAGCTTAAAATAGTGAATATGCAATTTGATAGTTTATTAGGTGCTTTAAAAACTGGGAAAATAGATATGATTATTTCAGGTATGGCACCGACTCCTGAAAGAAAAAAAGAAGTTGATTTTTCAGATCACTATATGGAAGTTAAGCAAAGACTAATTGTTCAAAAGAAAGATAAAGATAAATTAAAAACAATTGAAGATTTCAAAGGAAAAATGATTGGAGTACAAAAGCAAACAACTCAAGAAGAATTAGCAAAAACTGAAATGCCAGACTCTCAAGTGAGCTCACTTGCAAGGGTACCTGAAGTTATTATGTCACTTAATTCAGGAAAAGTAGATGGAATGATTATTGAAGGTCCTGTAGCAGATGCATATTTAGAGAAAAATCCAAATTTAACTTATTCAGATGTTGATTTTTCTGATGCAGATAAAACAACTGCCATCGCTTTACCTAAAGATTCTCCTCAATTAATGGAGAGAGTCAATAAAAGTGTTAAAGAAGTTCGAGATAATAATTTGATAAAAGATTATCAAGATAAAGCCACAGAAGCAATGTTTGATGATGGATCATTTTTTAGCAAATATGGATCTTATTTCTTACATGGTGTTGGATATACAATTCTATTATCATTCTTAGGAGTTGTAGCTGGTGCACTTATTGGTGTTTTCTTTGCATTGATGAAATTAAGCAACAGTAAAATCTTAAAATCTATTGCATCAGTTTATATAGAATTTATAAGAGGAACGCCTTTATTAGTTCAAGTATTTTTAGTGTATTTTGGTACAACAGCAGTACTTGGTTTAGATTTATCTGCACTTATTTGTGGTATTATCGCGCTTATTATTAACTGTAGTGCTTACATAGCAGAAATTATTAGAGCAGGGATTAATGCAGTTGATAATGGTCAAATGGAAGCCGCAAGATCATTAGGTTTAAACAAATCACAAGCTATGAAAAAAGTTATTATGCCTCAAGCCATTAAAAATATACTACCAGCTTTAGGTAATGAGTTCGTAACTGTAATTAAAGAATCATCTATTGTATCAGTAATAGGTGTTAGTGAATTAATGTTTAATGCACAAGTTGTGCAAGGTGCGTCGTTTGATCCATTCACACCATTGTTAGTAGCAGCAGTATTGTACTTCATTTTAACGTTTACGTTATCTAGAGTGATGTATATTGCTGAAAGGAGGTTCAGTGTCAGTGATTAAAGTTAATGATTTACACAAAACATTTGGTAAAAATGAAGTATTAAAAGGTATTAATTTAAATATTGAAAAAGGAGAAGTAGTTGCCATAATAGGTCCATCAGGTAGTGGTAAAAGTACGCTATTAAGATGTTTAAACTTATTAGAAGATCCTACTTCAGGTCAAATTATTTTTGAAAACAATGATCTAACGAATACTAAGGGAGCAAAGCTGGATCAATTAAGACAAAAAATGGGAATGGTGTTCCAAAGCTTTAATTTGTTCCCTCACAAAAAAGTTATAGATAATGTTACTTTAACGCCTTTGACTTTAAAAAAAGGAAATAAATCTGAATTAGAAAAACAAGCTCATCAGTTGCTTGAAAAAGTTGGATTAGAAGATAAATCGGATGTTTATCCTTCAAAACTTTCTGGAGGACAAAAGCAGCGTGTCGCTATTGCGAGGGCATTAGCTATGAATCCAGAAGTTATTTTATTCGACGAACCAACTTCAGCACTTGATCCCGAAGTAGTTGGGGAAGTGTTAAGTGTTATGAAAGATTTAGCTAAAGAAGGCATGACAATGGTAGTTGTAACACATGAAATGGGCTTTGCTAAAAATGTAAGTGATCATGTCATTTTTATGGATGAAGGAATTGTACAAGAAGAAGGTACACCTGAACAAATTTTTGATAATCCGCAAAATAGTAGAACGAAACAATTTTTATCTAAAGTATTGTAATACTAAAAAATAAAAGAGGTGTTTTCGTGTTAGAAATAGGTATAGTCGGAGGAAGTGGATATGGTGCAATTGAACTAATTAGATTACTCAAACAACATAAAGAAGTGAATATTAAATATGTATTTTCACATTCTAAGTCTGGGGAAGACATTAAAGAAACATTTCCACATTTGCAAGACAATATTAATGTACCATTTTCAAGTTTAGATGTTGATAAAGTAGATTGCGATTTAATATTTTTTGCTACGCCATCAAATGTGAGTAAACATTTTATTCCTAAATTAATTGAACGAGGAATAAAAGTTATTGATTTATCAGGAGATTTTAGACTAAAAGATCCAGCATTATATGAAAAATATTATGGTGAAAAACCAGCTGAACAAAGCATACTTGATAAAGCTAATTATAGCTTAGCTGAGTGGTCCGATATAAACAATGATTCAACTAAAATTATTGCTAATCCAGGATGTTTTCCAACAGCGACTTTACTTTCTCTACATCCACTATTAAAAAACAATTTAATTAATAAGGAATCAATAATTATAGATGCTAAAACAGGTATTTCTGGTGCAGGTAGAAGTTTAAGTCAGAATGTTCATTATGGAGAAGCGAATGAGAATTTCTCTGCTTACAAATTAGGAACACATAAACACACGCCAGAAATTGAGCAATATTTATCAAAATTATCAGGATCTGATATTAAAGTAATGTTTACACCACATCTTGTTCCTATGACAAGAGGCATACTGGCTACAATTTATGTTGATTTAAATGAACAAATATCAGAAGAAGCATTACATAAAATGTATATAAAAACCTATCAAAATAAACCATTTGTCCGTATTAGGAAAATAGGTGAATTTCCAAAAACTAAGGAAGTATTAGGTAGTAATTTTTGCGATATAGGTATTTACGTTGACGAAGAACGAAATAAAGCTGTAATTGTAACTGTAATAGATAATTTAGTAAAAGGTGCAAGTGGTCAAGCAATTCAAAACATGAATATTTTATATGGATTTAATGAAGATAAAGGTTTGAATTTATTACCAGTATATCCTTAGAAATGGAGGAATTTGATGTTAGAAGAAACTGAACAATTAATTGACTCTGAATTGACAATTATAGAAGAAGGTGACGTTGCGACACCTAAGGGCTTTGTAGCAGGTGGAACACACGTGGGCCTTCGTAGAGAAAAGAAAGATTTTGGTTGGCTATTTTCATCAGTTCCAGCTAATTGTGCAGCAGTATATACACAAAATGCTTTCAAAGCTGCACCATTACAAGTTACAGAGGAGAGTATAAGTGTTAATAATAAACTTTCTGCAGTAATCATTAATTCTGCAATAGCAAATGCTTGTACAGGTAAACGAGGTGTTGAAGATGCGAAACAAACTCAAAAATGGGCTGCATCAAAATTACAAATACCAGAACATGAAATTGCAGTTGCTTCAACAGGTTTAATAGGCGAATTTTTACCAATGCAAAAAATAAAGTATGGCGTTAATAATATAGATATACAAAATGATTTTAATTCTGAAAATTTTAATGAATCTATTTTAACAACAGATAAAGAAACCAAGCACATAGCTGTACAAGTGACTATTGATAATGAAGTGATAACAATTGGTGGAACTTGTAAAGGATCAGGTATGATACATCCGAATATGGCTACTATGTTAGGATTTATGACTACAGACGCAAACGTAGAAGTTGAAGATTTAAATAGTTTATTGAAAGAATCTGTTGATGAAACTTTTAATATGATTACTGTTGATGGAGATACAAGTACTAACGATATGGTTATTCTTTTAGCAAATGGTGAAAGTAATAACCAACCATTATGTAAGCAACATCCTGAATGGAATAAATTTGCTAAAGCAGTGCAACATGTAAGTCGATATTTAGCACAAAGTATTGCTAGGGATGGTGAAGGTGCAACGAAATTAATAAAAGTTAAAGTTACTGGTGCCGAAACAAAAGAACAAAACAATATTATTGCTAAAACAATCGTCGGTTCTAGTCTAGTCAAGACGGCTATTCATGGAGCAGATCCAAACTTTGGCAGAATCATTTCAGCAATTGGATATGCTGATATTACGATAAATCCAACTGATATAGACGTATGGCTCTGTGATCATTTATTGGTTAGCAAAGGAATGAATGTTTCATTTGATGAGTTAGATTTAAAAGCTAAAATGGAGCAGGATACTATTGAAATCAATGCTAAGATTGGTGATTCATCCTTTACATCTACAGCATTTGGGTGCGACTTATCTTATGATTACGTGAAAATTAATGCATTATATAGAACCTAATTGGAGGTCTTTAAGTGAAGTATGCAGTAATTAAAATAGGCGGAAGTATATTAAATAATCTTAACAAATCAATAATTGAAGATATTCTCACTTTAAAAAAGCAAAATTATGTACCCATAATCGTGCATGGTGGAGGTCCATTTATAAATAAGCAACTTAGTAAAATAGGAGTTGAAAGTAAATTTGTAGATGGATTACGTGTAACTGATGAGGAAGTGTTGCTACAAACTTCTAGTACATTGATAGGTGAAGTGAATCCTCAAGTAGTATTTCAAATCAATCAATATGAACCATTAGCAATAGGTGTTAATGGAATAGATATGAATTTATTTGATATAGAACCACTTCATCCTAAATACGGTTTTGTTGCAGAATGTTCTTCAGTTAACAAAGCTGCTCTTGAACTTATTTGTTCAAATAGTATCCCAGTTGTAGCTCCTATAGGTATAGATAGTATCAGTGGACAACGATACAATATTAATGCTGATAGTTTAGCTTATAAAATTGCAAGTGAAATGGAAGGTGATTTATTTCTAATAAGTGATATTCCAGGTGTACTCATTAAAGATGAAGTTCAAGCTAACTTAAGTATTAGAGATATTAATAATTATATTGAAACGACTGAAATATATGGTGGAATGATACCTAAAGTTACTGGTGCAATTTCAGCTATAAAAGATGGTTGTAAAAGCGTAAAAATTATTTCTGGATCATCAGAACATGCTTTATTAAAGAGTTCGATATCAAATGAAATAGGTACTACGATTACTTCTTAAAGATATAACAATTCAACATGATTAGTCTGCCAACAAATTCACTATCTTTGTTGGCAGCTTTTTTGTTTATATTCAAGATTTAATTTGTTTTAAATAACTTTAAAATCTAAAACTTTCATATAAATATGTTAAAATATATAAGCATGTTTGATAGTGAGGTGAATCAATTTGAATTTAGATTTATTGAAACAAGAAGTAATAGATTACGCGCATTCTATTGGAATTGATAGCATTGGATTTACAACGGCAGATCCCTTTGATGAATTAAAACAGAAATTAGAAGATTATCACTCAAAGGGCTATGCGTCTGGTTTTGAAGAAAGTGATATTGAATTAAGAACAGTTCCAAAACTCACTTTACCATCTGCAAGATCAATAATTGCTATTGCAGTAGGTTATCCTAATAAATTAAAAGATGCACCTAAAAGTGTAAGAGGTGACAGACGAGGTTTATTTGCACGAGCTTCTTGGGGTCAAGATTATCATACGATTATGAGAAATCGACTAGATAAACTCAGTTTATTCCTACAAGAGAAAGTACCAGATGTAGAAGTGAAATCGATGGTTGATACAGGTGTTCTATCTGATCGAGCTGTTGCTGAAAGAGCTGGCTTAGGATTTGCAGGTAAAAATGGCTTTATTATAAATGAAGATTTAGGGACATGGAGCTATTTAGGTGAGATGTTAGTGAGTATCCCATTTAAACCTGACGACCCGGTTATCGATAGTTGTGGTGATTGTAATATATGTGTAGATCGATGTCCTACTGGAGCATTAGTGGGTGATGGACAATTAAATAGTCAAAAATGTATCAGCTTTTTAACGCAAACTAAAGGATATTTAAAAGATGAATATCGTTATAAAATTGGTAATAGACTATATGGTTGTGATACATGTCAGCAAGTATGTCCAAGAAATAGAGGGATTAACACAGAACAAGATGATATCGTCTTAGAACCTGAAGTCTTGAAGCCTAGATTAGTTCCATTATTAAAAATGTCTAACAAAGAATTTAAGAATACTTATGGACATTTAGCTGGTGCATGGCGTGGAAAGAAACCGATTCAAAGAAATGCAATTGTTGCACTTGCACATTTTAATGAAGAAAGTGCAATACCTGATTTGAAAGATGTTGCATTAACAGATCCTAGACCAATGATAAGAGGTACAGCATTTTGGGCAATTGGACAAATTCAAGGTGAAGAAGCAAGATCATTTATAATGTCGCACTATGAACGTGAAATTGAAGAAGTTCAAGAAGAAATGATAAAAGGATTAGAGATTAGGAGAAAATAAAATATGACAAATCATGTAGTTTTATATCAACCAGAAATACCAGCAAATACAGGGAATATTGCACGTAGTTGTGCAGCAACAGATACAACTTTACATTTAATAAGACCTTTAGGTTTTAGTACTGATGATAAAATGTTAAGAAGAGCAGGATTAGATTACTGGAAATTCGTAAATATTGTTTATTATGATAGTGTTGAAGAATTTTTTGAGAAAACAGAAGGTGGAAACTATTATTTATTAACTAAATTTGGTACACAACCACACACTGAATTTGATTATAGTAGTTTAGATGAAGATCATTATTTTGTGTTTGGTAGAGAAACGACTGGTCTTCCAGATTGGATTAAAGAAAAATATAAAGATACGGCTTTAAGAATTCCAATGAATGAAAATGTAAGATCATTAAATTTATCTAACACTGCTGCAATTTTAATTTATGAAGCTTTAAGACAACAAAATTATCCTAATTTATCATAAAAAAAACTGAGGCCAAATGGTCTCAGTTATTAATTATTTGATTTTAAAGATTCAAGTTCTTTATTTAAATCTTCTTCTTTAAGACCATAGTCTTTAGAATCGCGACCAGCAGTTAACATCGCAGTAATAAATGCTACACCAACCATACAAATTAATAACGTGTTCATTTAATTAGCCCCCTCGTAATGTTATGTTATCTTTATTATAAACGAATTAGGGGAATATTTAAATACATTTTTAAGGAGACATACAAATGGATAATTATATTTTAAAAAATGCACAAGTTTATACTGAAAAAACAAAGATTGAAAATGGATATATCGAAGTGCGTGATGGCTTTATTTATGATATTCAAGAAGGTGACTATAAAGGTAATGCTCGTGTTGTAGATTTAAAAGGACAACATTTGATACCAGGTTTTATTGATATACATATACATGGTGGTTATGGTCAAGATGCTATGGATGCTACTCCAGAAACTTTAAACGTATTATCTGAAAAATTATTATCAGAAGGAACAACAAGCTTTTTAGCTACTACTATGACACAGTCAACAGATGCAGTTAATGATGCATTGGAAAATGTTGCGAAGTATAAACCGCTAGATGAAAAGCGCGCAGAAATATTAGGTGTACATTTAGAAGGTCCATTTATCTCTGAACATAAAGTTGGTGCTCAGAATCCAGCATTTGTTGCAAGACCCACAGTGCAAAAATTTAATGAGTTCCAAGAAAAATCAAACGGGAATATTAAAATAGTAACAATTGCTCCAGAAGTAGAAGGTGCAAAAGAAACGATAAAACATTTAAGCAATGACGTTATTTTTTCTGCAGGACACACAGTTACCGATTATAACGGGATTGAAGAAGCGGTAAATTATGGACTTAAACATGTAACACATTTATATAATGCACAAACAACTTTTACGCATAGAGAACCTGGAGTATTTGGAGCAGCACTGACTAATGAAAGACTAACAACTGAAGTTATTGTCGATGGTGTGCATTCACATCCAGCAGCGGTTAAATTAGCTTATTTGGCAAAAGGTAATGAGAACTTCTGTATTATAACTGATGCAATGAGAGCAAAAGGAATGTCAGACGGAAAATACGATCTTGGTGGTCAAGATGTTTATGTGAAAAATAATGAGGCAAGACTAGAAAATGGTTCATTAGCAGGAAGCATACTTTTAATGAATAAGGGCTTAAAGAACTTGATGGACTTTGCAAACGTGTCACTTGAAGAAGCATGGCGCACAACAAGTTTAAATCAAGCTATACGTTTAAATGTAGATGATAGACTTGGTTCTATTAAAATTGGCAAGCAAGCAGACTTTGTTGTAGTTGATTCAGAATTAAATGTTTTAACTACTATTAAAAAAGGGTATATTATAAATAATGATTAAAGATTAATTTTTTGAAAATAGATAAGTTGAAATGAGGAGTGGACAAAATGGCTTTAAACTTTAAAGTATTTGAAACGAAAGATATCGCTGCACGTTACGCTGCAGACGTAGTTCGCAAACAATTTAATTCAGATAGTACTTCAGTAGTTGGCGTGCACTTAGATGCAGAGAATACAACATTTTTCGATGAATTATTAGATGATGTTAAGAAAAATCCAGTAAACTTTAGTCAAGTACACATTTTGGATTTTGATGGTAAAGAAGATTATTATACTGAACTAGGTGTACCAGCTAAGCAAGTTTTAAAAACAGATGTTGGTAGTGATGTAGAATCATTCATTAAAGAAAAAGTAAACACTGACAAAAAGAAAAATAAATTGATGTTAGATGTTGTGACTTTAACTGAAGATAGCAGAACTGGATTAGATTATAATCAAGCAATTCATCCAGCTAGAGAAGTCATTGTATTAGTTACAGGTAAAGAAAAAGCAAAAGCAGTTAGCAAGTTGTATGAAGAACCAGCTAACGGCTCAGTTGAATCAGCAAAATTAAAACAACATAGAATGGTAACAGTTATATTAGACAATGAAGCGGCACAAGGATTGCCAGAAGATGTTAGATCTTACTTCTCAATTCAATTTTCATAAGAAGGTGAATATATTGAATAAACAGCCAGAAGAAGAAAATGAAATGGTTCAAGACTTAGAAGATGTAAAAGAACTAGGTAAAGAAATGGAACAAATTTCAGAACAAAATGATGAAGCATATGAAGAAAAGAAAGAAGCACAAGATTCATAAAATGCATTATATTTTATAGGGAGTGGGATGACGAAATCTTTTATTAATAGAATAGATTTCGGTTCCACTCCTTTTTTTATGATAATTTAAATTATCTGACAACTGAGAGTTTAAATCATAGGCTGTATAAGATATAATAAAGATGAATAATGAGTGATGACTACAAGGAATAAAGGGGAGTAATTACAATGAGTTACAGAATTGAACATGATACATTTGGTGAAATTAAAGTCCCAAGCGATAAGTATTGGAAAGCGCAAACACAAAGAAGTAAACAAAATTTCCCAGTAGGAAAAGAACAAATGCCTATTGAAGTTATATATGGATTTGCTCACTTGAAAAGAGCAGCAGCAATTTCAAACCATGAACTTGGTAAATTATCAGATGATAAAAAAGATGCAATTGTTTTTGCAACAGATGAGATTTTAAAAGGAAATCTAGACGATCAGTTTCCATTAGTTGTATGGCAAACTGGTAGTGGTACGCAAAGTAACATGAATGTTAATGAAGTTGTAAGTTATGTAGCTAATGCATACTTAAAAGAAAAAGGTTCAGATGATAGTGTTCATCCAAACGATCATGTAAATATGTCTCAAAGTTCAAATGATACATATCCAACTGCAATGCACGTTGCTTTATATCATGAAATTGAATCTAAATTATTACCAGCTTTAAGTACGTTAAGAAATACTTTTAAAGATAAAGAAGAATCATTTAAAGATATTATCAAAATTGGTAGAACTCATCTACAAGATGCGACACCATTAACTTTAGGACAAGAAGTTAGTGGTTGGAGATATATGTTGGATAAATGTGAATCACTACTAAATGAATCTAAAGGTCAATTATTGAACTTAGCAATCGGTGGTACCGCTGTTGGTACTGGTATAAATGCACATCCTGAATTTGGTGATAAAGTTGCTAAACAAATTTGTAAACAATTAGGTTATCCATTTGTATCTTCTGAAAACAAGTTCCATGCTTTAACTGCACATGATGAAGTAGTTTATGTGCATGGTGCATTAAAAGCTTTAGCAAGTGATTTAATGAAAATTGCAAATGATGTTAGATGGTTAGCTTCTGGCCCAAGAGCTGGTTTAGCTGAAATTTCTATTCCTGAAAATGAACCAGGATCATCAATTATGCCAGGTAAAGTAAACCCAACTCAATGTGAAATGTTAACTATGGTTTCAGTACAAGTCCTTGGAAATGATTCAGCAGTAGGTATTGCTGCTTCACAAGGTAACTTTGAATTAAACGTATTTAAGCCAGTTATTTTGTATAATACATTACAATCAATTTATTTATTAACTGATGGTATCGAAACATTTAACAATAATTGTGCTGTTGGTATTGAACCTATCGAGGAAAATATTGATAAATATTTAAATCAATCTTTAATGTTAGTTACTGCTTTAAATCCACATATTGGATATGAAAATGCAGCAGCTATTGCAAAAAATGCTCACAAAAATGGACTAACTTTAAAAGAATCAGCCATTCAATCTGGTCATTTAACAGAAGAACAATTCGATGAATGGATTAAACCTGAAGATATGATAAGCTCTAAAAAATAGTAGCATCTGTAAGACATAAATATTAAGAACACAAAAAGGTGCTATGGCAGCACCTTTTTGTGTATAAATATATAGATTCCTGGAGGAAATTTATGAAAAGAATAGGATTAATAGATATAGGTTCTAATACAATAAGACTTGTTATTTTTGAGTATTCAGTAGAAACAGGATTAAATGAACTACAAAATATTAAAACACCTGCTCGTCTAAGTCAATTTTTAGATGAAGATAAAAATATGAACGAAGAAGGCATTAACGTTTTAGTAGAAACTTTAAATAGTTTTAAAAAAGTAGCTAAAAAATTTCATGTTGAAGAACTTGTCCCTGCAGCAACTGCAGCAGTTAGACAATCAAAAAATGTAGATCAAATAATTGAAAGCGTAAAATCCAAAACTAATCTTGATATCGAAATTATTCCAGAACAAGATGAAGCTTTTTATGGATTTTATGCAGCAACACATACACTAAATATTGAAAACGGTATAACTGTAGATATTGGTGGTGGTTCAACAGAGGTTACTTATTTTGAAAATAAGAAATTAAAAGAAGCGATTAGTTTTCCTTTTGGTGTTGTAACGTTAGAAAAAATGTTTTTCGTGGATAAAGATCACAATGATAAAAATGCGATAAAAAAGTGTGAAAAATTCGTTAAAGAACAATTTGAATCTGAAAAATGGATAAAAGATAAAAAAGTTCCAATTATTGGAATTGGTGGTTCAGCACGAAATAATGCACGTATTCATCAGTCTTTAAATAACTATCCTATTGCGGGGGTACATGGTTATGATATGACTAAAAAAGATTTAGAAGAAGTGTATGATGAATTAAAAAAATCAGATAAAAGTGATTTAAAAGATTTAGATGGATTAAGTAGAGATCGTACAGATATTATTATTCCAAGTTCTATTGTATTTAACACGCTTTATGATATAACAGATGCAACTCGTTTCACTTTTTCTAGAAAAGGGTTACGTGAAGGTTTAGTTATGACAAGGTTGAAAGAAGATTTCCCAAAATCGTTTAATAAAGATAATGTGACTACAGATGCTTTAAGATATTTAGCAAATGAGTATAATATAAATCCTTCTAACGGTAAACAGCGTATGAGATTAGCAGAAGATTTACTTAATAAAGTGATAGAAATAACTGATTTTGAAGTTTCTAATGAAGACAGAAAATTGTTGAAAGAAGCGGCATATTTATACTATTTAGGTGCATTTATTGATGCGGATTCTAGTTCTCAACATACTTATTATATTATAGCAAATTCAAGTATTAATGGATTCTCACATAGAGATAGAGTGAAATTAGCGCTTCTTGCAAGTTTTAAAAATAAATCATTACTTAAGTTTTATGTAAAAGAAACATCTTGGTTTAAAGATAATGAAATTGAACTCATTCAAAAGCTAGGTGGAATAATAAAATTCGCTAATGCATTAAATGTTTCAAATACTGATTGCATAGAAACGTTGGAGTTAATTGACAAGAAAAATGAATTTGACTTAATAGTGGATTATGTAACAGACCCAATTGCAGAAGAATATCAGTCAGAAAGACAGAAAAAACATATAGAAAAGTTACTACCAAAAAAACTTAATATAATATTTACACAAGGTTAACAATTTTGCGTTTTAATGAAACAGTGTCAGTTTTTAAAGATGAATGGAAATAAGTAAAGGGTGAGATAATTATGGAAACGCAAACGAACGGATTTTATTTAGACAATCCAGAGTACTATAATAATCGAGAGTTAAGTTGGCTTGACTTTAATTATCGTGTTCTTGAGGAAGCGATTGATCCGAACAATCCAATGCTTGAACAACTAAAATTTTTAGCAATTCATAGTTCTAACTTAGATGAATTTTTCATGGTCAGAGTAGCAGGTTTAAAAGACCAAGTGAAAATGAATTTTAATGAACCAGAGAATAAAGCACAATTAACGCCAAAAGAACAACTTACCGGTATAGAAAAGAAAAATAGAGAAAACGTGTATCTTCAATATAAGAGATTTAATGAATTAAAGGATTTATTAAAAACTTATAATATATTTATTACACAACCAGAAAGACTGCCAGAAGATTTAATTGATCAACTACACAATCAATTCAATACTGAAATATTACCAACACTCTCACCATTAGGAATTGATGCTTATAGACCATTTCCTAAATTAAATAATAAAATGCTCAATTTATTTGTTGATATAAAGTTAAATGATGGTGAAATAAAGTCAGCAATAGTACCTGTACCAACATTATTAGATAGAATTATTAAGTTGGAATATGATGGTAAAAAGTATATTGTATTTTTAGAAGATGTCATTTCTTTATTTATTGAACAATTATTTAATGGATTTGAAGTAATAAACACGTATACTTTTAGAGTGACGAGAAATGCTGATTTAACAATCCATGAAGATGGTGCGGAAGATTTATTAATAGAAATTGAAAAGTTTCTAAAAGAAAGAAAAAGCGGTGCAGCAGTAAGACTTGAAATAGATAGTAGACATATTGATACAGAAGTAAAAAGTATGTTTTTAATGAATGAGCTAGAGTTAACTAATAAAGATATATACAGAGTTAATGGGCCATTAGATTTAACTGTATTATTCTCTCTTGTAGGACGATTAGAAGAATTATTCCCTGAATTATTGTACAAACCATATAGACCACAATTACCTTCCTTTTTAAACAAAAATAATGTTTATGATTTAGCTTTAGAAAAAGATGTATTTTTCCATCACCCATATGAATCGTTTGAACCAATTGTAGAATTTATTAAAGAAGCATCAGAAGATCCAAATACACTCGCTATTAAACAAACACTTTATAGGGTGAGCAGTGATTCAACAATCATTCAAGCATTGAAAAACGCTGCCGAGAACGGGAAACAAGTCACAGTATTAGTTGAATTAAAAGCTAGATTTGACGAAGAAAACAATGTTCAATGGGCAAAAATGTTAGAAGATGCAGGGTGTAATGTTATATATGGCATGACTTTCCTTAAAACGCATAGCAAAATAACACTCGTAATAAAAAAAGTAGATGGAAAAGTTATACCATTCGTACACTTAGGTACAGGAAATTATAATGACAAAACAGCAAAAATATATACAGATATGGGTATCATTACTACAAATCCTAAAATAGGTGAAGATGCCATTAATTTCTTTAACTATTTAAGCGGTTACTCTTTGAAACCCGATTATAATGAATTAATAGTGGCACCATTTGAAATTCGTGATTTCTTTGTTGATCATATTGAACAAGAAATAGAATTACACAATGAGCATGGCAATGGACTCATTATAGCTAAGATGAATTCTTTAACTGATAAAAAAGTGATTAAAAAATTATATGAAGCGTCTCAAAGCGGTGTGAAAATCAAACTTATTATTAGGGGCATTTGTTGCTTGAAACCAGGTATTAAAGGGGTAAGTGAAAATATCGAAGTTATAAGTATAGTAGGCAGATTTTTAGAACATTCTAGAATATATTATTTTCACCATAATAGTGAAGAAAAGATGTACCTTTCCTCTGCGGATATGATGACAAGAAATATGATAAAGCGTGTTGAAATATTATTCCCTATACTTGATCCTAAAGTAGTAAGTAGATTAAAAGATATTTTAAACTTACAATTAAATGATGGATTAAAAGGACGTATTCAAAATTCCGATGGTAATTATCAATACAATGATGCTGGTAATAAACACATGAACTCTCAAGAAATGTTGATGGATGAAGCATTATTAGCAGCTAAAGAAATGAGACAATCTCATATAAATATTGGACAGCCTGTAAGAAGTAGAAGAAGGAGTTTCATAAATAAATTTAAAGAAAGATTAAAACGATAAAGCTCAAAACGATAAAGCTCAAAATATAAAGCTCAAAATATAAAGCCCTCCCAATCCTTGATAACTGAAGGATTGGGAGGGCTGTTTTTATATTAATCGTCTAAAGTAACTGAGATGAATTCATCTTTAAATGGATGTTCGAATTCTATTTTATAACTGTGTAATTTTAATTGTCTAAGTTTACTATTGTTATATAAAGGGTCACCTACGACTGGGTGTCCTATTTCTGCTAAATGTACACGGATTTGGTGTGTTCTACCAGTATCTAATTTCAACTCTACTTCAGCTGTATGTTCATCTAACATATGACTTTCTATAATATGTGTAATTGCTCGTTGACCAGTTGGTGATACACGTCTTTTATTTGGATGGAATTTATCCTTACCTATTGGCATATCTATCGATTGTGGCTTAAGTGGTAACAAACTATCGACTTGAGCTTTATATGTTCGAGTGATTTTTCTATCTTCTAACATATGATCTAATATTTTTTTAGCAATCGGATGCTTTGCTACTAATAATAAGCCGACTGTTTCTTGGTCTAACCTATGAACAGGCTCAGTATAATCTGAATCTAATGTATAAATTACATGATTCATAAGTGTGTTTGCTTCCTTTAAATCGTTTGGATGCGTCTTTACGCCTTTAGGTTTAACAACAATTGCTAAATATTCATCCTCATATTTAACTTCAGCCAATCGATAACTCGATACATACTGACTCGTTTCATTAAGAGTAGGAATGTAAAGTTTATCTCCTTCACTTAATTTATCTCTTAATGTGCTTGCTTGTTCATTTATCGTAATCTCTTTTGACATTCTCAAAAGGTGTAGTTCTTTTTTAGGAAGGTGTAAAGATTTGAACATTTCTTCAATTGTTTGACCTTCATGTTTTGATGGTATTGTTATTTGCATAGTGTCCTCCAGGAATATTTCTCTTAAAATCGGGAAAAATTATATTATAACTAAAAATAAGTTATAATTAGTATAACAAGAAAATTAGATAAGGAGTATCATTCATGTCAAAATCAATCGATAATAATGAATTTAATGTAAGTATTAATACAAGACAAATGACTTTTGAAGATATAGACGAAGTTATTGAACTACAATCTAAATGTTTCCCAGGAATGGAACCATGGGAAAGAGCACATTTAGAAAGTCATTTAAAAATGTTCCCAAGAGGACAAGTAGTTGTTGAATTTGAAGGTGAAATTATAGGTTCATGTTCATCTCTTATAATAAATTTTGATGAATATGATGATAGACATACATGGGATAGTATTACGAATAACGGCTATATAACAAATCATAATGATCATGGTCATAATCTATATGGAATAGAAGTTATGGTTCATCCTGAGTATAGAGGAATGAAAGTTGGCGCAAGATTATACGAAGCAAGACGCGAAATTGCTTATGAACTAAATTTGAAAAGTATTATAATTGGTGGAAGAATTCCAAACTATCATGAATATAGTGATGAACTAACACCAAGAGAATATGTGCAAGGCGTAATTAAACATAGAATTAAAGATCCAGTCTTAACATTTCAATTGATGAATGATTTTACTTTAATGCGAATTAATCCTAATTATTTAAATGATGATGTTAAAAGTATGAAATATGCTACTTTAATGGAATGGAATAATCCTGATTATATCGCACGTAGTAACGTTCATTTTAAAACAAGTGAGCCAGTTAGAATATGTACAGTTAACTATATGATGAGAAAAATTAATTCTTTTGAAGAATTTGCTAATCAAATAGAATATTTCATTGACGTTGCTTATGATGCAGACAGCGACTTTATTGTGTTCCCCGAGCTTTTAACTACTCAATTAATGAGTTTCGATGAGCAAAGTAATCCTGCTGAATCTATTAGAAAATTAACGACTTATACATCTCAATATATAGAGATGTTTAATCAATTTGCTATGAAATACAATATAAATATAATTGGTGGTTCTCATTTCGTAGAAGAAGGAGAAGACATATATAATATTTCTTACTTATTCCGTCGTGATGGTTCTATTGAAAAACAATATAAAATACATGTAACACCTAATGAAAGAAAATGGTGGGGTGTGTCACCTGGTAATGGTGTAGAAGTTTTTGATACGGATTGTGGAAAAATCGCAATACAAATTTGTTATGATAGCGAATTTCCAGAAATGGCAAGAATAGCTACAGAAAAAGGAGCAAAAATAATATTTACACCATTTTCAACTGAAGATAGACAAAGTTATTTACGTGTAAAATATTGTTGCATGGCTAGAGCTATTGAGAACCAAATTTATACCGTAACTTCAGGAACTTGTGGTAACTTACCGCAAACTGAAAATATGGACATACAATATAGTGCTTCAGCAATATATTCACCATCTGATTATGGTTTTGCACGTGATGGCATAGTAGGAGAAACAGGTGAAAATCTAGAAATGGTAGCTATAGGTGAAATAGACTTAGAAGTATTAAGAAGAGGTAGAGAAAATGGGACAGTAAGACATCTTAGAGATAGAAGACATGATGTATATAATGTAACGCACAATCAATAATACTAAAGGTGATGTATATGGAGAAACCAACACGTACAAGTCTCTTAAAAGAAATAGCAGAATTTTTAAATGAAGAGACAGAAATGTACAGCATGATGCATGGAGCTCTCAAAAAATTAGTGAGTGGTAGTAATTTTCATACTGGCTGGATATTTTTTATTGATGAAGAGGGTAAACACGAGTTAGTTGCTGAAGAAGCCTTACCACCAGCACTAACACACAATAAATGCCAATATATGACTGAGGGTACGTGTTGGTGTGTTACTGCATATCAAAATAAAAAGTTAACTAAAGCTTCAAATATTATTTCATGTTCGAGAATTGTGAAAGCTACTAAAGAGCATCACGACAAAACTGATGGTATAACGCATCATGCAACGGTTCCTCTTAGGTCAGGTAATGAACAATTTGGATTATTGAATATTGCTACTCCTAATACGAAACGATATTCTGAAGAAGATTTAGAACTACTAGAATCAGTAGCATTTCAAATTGGTTCAGCTATAAAACGTATTTTTCTAACTGATCAAGAAAAAGAAGCAGCTCGTATTAACGAAAGAAACAGGCTTGCTAGAGATTTACATGATTCAGTTAATCAGATGTTGTTTTCTTTAAAAATAACAGCTCATGCAGCTAAAGGATTAAACGATCAACAAGCAGCTAAGGAAGCTTTCCAAACTATAGAAGATACGAGTCAAAGTGCTGTTAATGAGATGAGAGCACTTATATGGCAATTAAAACCGATAGGCTTAGAACAAGGATTGATTGCAGCAATTAAGCAATATAGCCAATTTATTCATATAGAACCAGAATTTGAAGTAGAAGGTTTAATAGACTTACCTAATACGATGGAAGAAAATATTTACCGTATTATTCAAGAATCATTGAATAATATTAATAAACACTCTGGACAAAAACGTGCAAAAATTTATTTAGAACAAAATAAATATGAATTTAAATCGCGTATAATAGATGAAGGAAGAGGCTTCGAAAATAATAAATTAGAAAATAACCTCTCACATGGTCTTAAAAATATGAAACAAAGAGTTCAATTTATGAAAGGTCGCATAGATATAAACTCTGAATTGAATAAAGGAACGGAAATCATTATATCTATTCCACTATAAATGTTAGGGGTATCACATATGAGTAATAAAATAATCTTAGTAGATGATCATCATATAGTAAGGCAAGGTTTAAGGTTTTTATTAGATACTGTTCCAAACTTTGATATTCTAGCAGACTTTTCAAGTGGGGCATTGTTATTAGATTACTTGGAGAATAATGAAAGTCCTGAAATAGTTCTATTAGATTTAGTGATGCCTGAAATGAATGGTATTGAAATAACTGAAATAGTGAAAAAGAAGTATCCAAATATCAAGATATTAGTTCTAACAAGTTTTTATGATGAAGAACATGTTATATCTGCACTTGATAAAGGAGCAGATGGATATGAAATTAAAGATGTAGAGCCTGAAGCGCTTATACAAACAATTAGAACAGTACTAAATGGAGAGAAGAAAATTCATCCTAAAGTACAGTCGATTATAACTGAAAGTTCTCAAAAACCACATAGAGAAAATAAATTATCGAAGAGAGAACTTGAAGTATTAGCCGAAATGGTCAAAGGAAAAACAAATAAAGAAATTGCAGAAACACTTTTTGTATCTGAAAAAACAATAAAAACACATGTGAGTCATATACTAAACAAACTGAAAGTATCAGATAGAACACAAGCAGCAGTATACGCAATGGAACATCAATTGATAAATTAAAATTTTTAATTTTATACGAGTAAGTATTGAAAAATTCAATACTTACTCGTATTTTATTATTGAATTAAAAATGAATTTAAAAAATAAATTTACAAATTGAAAGCGCTTAAAGTATAATAAGCTACAAGGGAGAAATGATTTTATATTATATAGGGGGTAATTTGTAGATGAAGGTAACAAAAAATTTAACTTTAAAAATCGTAATAGCCTTAATACTCGGTATTGTTGTCGGGTCAATTTTTAATATGTATGCAGGCAGTGGATTTGTTCAAAATACTAATCAGTATGTATTTAATGTACTAGGTCAAATATTTCTTAATTTAATCTTTATGCTTGTTGTACCAGTAGTATTTGTGTCAATTGTGCTTGGAGTAGTTGGTGTGGGTGATCCAAAGTTATTAGGTGGTATAGGACTTAAGACTGTAATATTTTTCTTAACTACTACAGCATTAGCAATTATAATAGCTATGGCATTAGCCTTAGTATTTAAACCAGGTGACGGACATTCAGATTTATTGAATAGTCAAGAAGTAAAAAAATATGGTGAAGAGCAAAAAGCTAAGTCAGGTGATACGGCTGCACCAGAAAATCAAACGTTCGATCAAACATTGATTAATCTGTTCCCTAAAAATCCAATGCAATCAATGGTTGAACAAGATATGCTTCCAATTATTACGTTTGCTATTTTTATTGGTATAGGAATGATTGCACTCGGTACGAAAGTTGAAGGTGTAAGGAAAGTATTTGAGCAGACTAACGATATACTCATGTATATCGTAACAATGATCATGAATTACTTTGCACCAATAGGAACATTTGGACTTGTTGCAACAGCTTTCACTAACGCTGGTTTTGGAGCAATAAAACAACTCGGAATGTACTTCTTTGTAGTGTTATTAGCATTAGCGGTTCACTTCTTTATAGTATATGGTGGCGCTGTTAAAATTCTAGGTGGTAAGAATCCGTTATGGTTCTTTAAAAAATTCTTCCCAGCAATGACTGTAGGATTTAGTTCATCTAGTTCAAATGCAACTTTACCGATATCATTAGAATGTACGAAAGATATGGGTGTAAGAAAAGAAATTAGTTCGTTTGTACAGCCGTTAGGCGCAACCATTAATATGGATGGTACAGCAATTATGCAAGGTGTTGCCACTATCTTTATTGCTCAAGTATCTGGCATAGACTTAACTGTTATGCAAATGATTACTGTTGTTCTTATCGCAGTAATTGCTTCTATTGGAACAGCAGGTGTACCAGGAGTAGGATTAGTAATGTTAGCTATGATATTAACATCAATTGGAATAAACCCAGCAGCAATAGGTATGATCATAGGTATAGATAGACTACTTGATATGACAAGAACGGCTGTAAATATTACAGGTGATGCAGCATGTGCGTTAATTTTATCTGAAAGAGAAAAATCAAAGTTAGCAAAATAATTATAATTTAACGTATTAAAGGGGTAAATTGATATTAAATTCAATTTACCTCTTTTATTTTGTCCTGAAATGTATTATGATGATACTTGTGCTGAAAAAAATCGTGTATTTTTGCAACATATTAAATCAATTAATAATATATATTAAGAAGAAAGGTAGATATAGATGGATAAACAAACATTTACAACGATAATCCAAACAAAATTCAAAATGGTTCGTATTGAGGCAGGTTATACTCAGGATACTATGGCGAATACAGTTGGATTATCTAAAAAGACTTTAGTACAAATTGAAAAAGAGAGAGTTCTACCAAACTGGACAACATGTGTTTCTATATGTGCTTTATTTAGAGATTCAGATGTTTTAAACACAACATTTGGCTGTGATCCATTAGAAGTTATTCAAATTATATCTCGTCATCATTGTGCATACCCTAACCATGACAACACGAGTGATATTTATTGGGTAACACTTGATGCTAAATCAGGATATATTTTACAATCAAACAAAAAAACAGATTTGTATAGAGTATTAAATGAAGAACGTCAACCTATCTTCGGAACTGCTAAGAAACGTGAAGCAGAAACTTATTTCTTACGTAAGACACAATCATTATTTGTATAATATTTGTTAAAAGCTACTTCTTAGATTATTCTAAAGAAGTAGCTTTTTTAGAAGGAGAATTCCAATGTCAACAATTTTAACAATTATAAGCATGATGGTAATTGGTGCGATAATAGGTGGATTCACAAATTTTATTGCAATTAAAATGTTATTCCATCCTTACCACGAAAAAAGACTGTTTGGCTATAAATTGCCATTCACTCCAGGTTTAATACCGAAAAGAAGAAACGAATTATCAGAAAAAGTTGGAGAAATGGTTACAAAGCATCTTCTCACTCCAGAAGTATTTAAAGAGAAACTTGTTAATCCTAGTACACAACATGTTCTAGAAGATACCATTAAAGTTCAATTTGATACATTGAAAAAGAAAAAGTATACTATACAACACTTTGTAGATAGAATTGATTATCCGGTAGAAGAAAAAATTAATAATACGCTTAACACTACAATTCAACAAAAAGTTGATAAATATTATGAAACTCATAAGAATGAACAACTTCAAAGTCTGATACCAGTTGAAATATTTGAACAACTTAGTCAACAAGTTAATCGTGTGACACCAGAAATTTTAACTAAAATTGATGAATATTTATCTTCTGAAAAAGGGGAGCAAGATATTCATTCGATGGTAGAAGAATTTTTTGAGCAAAAAGGGAAAATGGTCGGTATGATACAAATGTTTATGACAACCGAAGAGATAGTGGATAGAGTAAAGAAAGAACTTAAAAATGTCATCAAACAAGAAAAAATTGAAAATATGATTGATTTACAAGTCCAAAAACAATATGAGAAGTGGATGTCTAAACCTTTAGAAGATGTGTTAACAAGTGAAAGGAAAGACAAAGCTAAATTATTAATTGCTGAAGAGTTAACTCATTCTATAAATGTTAATCGCTATTTAAATACACCACTTTACGAGTTAGTACCAAACTTATTCGTTTATATGGAAGGTGAAGGTACTGAGAGATTTATTGAGTATATGATTCGTAAAGTAGGAGACAATATTAGTTTGATACTAGAACGAATGAAATTAGCCGAATTAATAAAAGGTCAAATTGACAGATTTGAATTATCTTACTTAGAAAAATTAGTTATCGAAATTTCTAATAAAGAATTAAAATTAATCACTTTACTTGGTTTTGTATTAGGTGGAATTATTGGATTATTACAAGGAATAATCGCTATTTTTGTATAAGAAGTAGAAGTGTGATACAGTATTATTGGAATTAATATTCTAATACATTTATTTAATATAGGAGCGAATTTATTATGGCAGAAGTAAACATTTACGACAAAGCAAATGAACTAGAACAAACTTTACGTGAAAGTGAAGAATATAACAAAATTAAAGAACAATATGAAAAAGTTAATGCAAATCCTGAAACTAAAAAATTATTCGATGAATTCCGTGAAATTCAATTAGAATTACAAACAAAACAAATGCAAGGCGAAGAAATTTCAGAAGTAGATATCGCTAGAGCTCAAAAATCTGCTCAAGAAATTGAACAAAATGAAACAATCGCTGAATTAATGCAAGCTGAACAAGCTATGAGTCAATTAATTCAAGATTTAAACCGTGTAATCATGAGACCATTAGAAGATATCTATGGTAGCCTTGAAGAAAACCAAGAAGGTTAATATATTATCTTTCTTGTGAACCTTATTAGATACAATCTTGTATCTAATAAGGTTTTTTTATTGTCGTAAGTCTGCTTTCTTGTTCGTCCAATGTATCGTATAGTCTTGGAATATGGTAAAATTAAAGCATTAAAAGTCTTTATAAAATCTGATTATTCTATTGTTTGAGCTTGAATAAAATAATTAAGAATGAGCTAAAATTGAAAGAGGTTAGGTATATGATTAAATTTATACATTGCGCGGATTTACACCTTGATAGTCCATTTAAGTCTAGACATTATTTAAGCCCTTCTATTTTAAACGACGTAAAACAAAGCGCATATAATAGCTTTACAAAAATTGTAGATGAAGCTATTAAAGAACAAGTAGATTTTGTTGTTATTGCAGGAGATTTATTTGATCAAGATAATAGAACGCTTAGAGCAGAAGTGTTTTTAAGAGAGCAGTTTATTAGACTAGAGCAAGAACAAATATTTGTATATATTATACATGGTAACCATGATCCTTTATCTGTAGGTGTTCATACTTTATGGCCAGAGAATGTGACGGTGTTTACTGACAAAGTATCTACATATCAACTGATCACTAGAAATGGTCAAGTTGTTTATTTACACGGATTTAGTTATCAAAAAGATCAAAGTTATGAAAATAAAGTTGATGAATATCCTGAATCAACCGGTAATAAAGGTATACATATTGGTGTATTACATGGTACTTATTCGCAAGCTTCAGACGTAAAGAAAAGATATACTGAATTTAATATTGAAGACTTAAATAGCAAGTTATACCATTATTGGGCATTAGGCCACATACATGAAAGAGCAATGATTAGTGAACTTTCTCAAATACATTATTCAGGTAATATACAAGCTCGCCACTTTAAAGAAAAAGGTGAAAAAGGATATTTGCTTGTTGAAGGTGATGAATCTAAATTACAGGCTACTTTTAAACCAACCCAGTACATACGTTTTGAAAAAGCAATAATAGAAACTAAAGCTCAAGGTAAACATGCTTTATATGAAGCAATTCAAAAATTCAAAGATAGCGTACGTACTGAAGGTAAAGCATTTTACCAATTAGATGTTTATGTTAAACACGATGAAGTACTTAAACAAGATGAAATCAATCAAGTGATACAGCTCATTCAAGAATATGAAGAAAATCAAACAAACTTTATTTTTATAGAACAACTAAATGTCTTTTTTGAACAAGACTCTGAAGTTGCATTAGCAAATGAATTTAACGATGATATTTTACAAGATGAAACCATTCTTGAAAATGCATTAAGTGATTTATATATGAACCCTAAAGCCAATCGTTTCTTAGATCCATACAGTGATGTAGATAAAGAAGCATTAATTGAACGTGGGGAAGCTATTTTAAAAAGAAGAATGAGAGGTTAAAGCGATGAAAATTAAATCCTTAGAAATTTATGGCTATGGCCAACTCATGTCTAGAAAAATTAAATTTGATCAAAGTTTTATGCAAATATATGGTGAGAACGAAGCAGGTAAGTCTACTATTCAAGCATTTATACATTCAATACTATTTGGTTTTCCAACAAAAAAAGAGAATGAGCCAAGATTAGAGCCAAGACTTGGTAATCAGTATGGTGGTAAATTAGAACTTGAATTCGATGGACAAAAAGTAGAAGTAGAAAGAGTTAAAGGCCGTGTAACAGGTGACGTCAAAGTGTATCTTTCAAACGGCAAAATAAAAGACGAAGAATGGCTCAAACAAAAGATTAATTTTATAAATAAAAAAACATACCAAGGAATATTCTCATTTAATGTATTAGGGTTGCAAGATATTCATAAAAATTTAACTGAAGATCAACTTCAAATGTATTTATTGCAAGCTGGTGCTTTAGGATCAACTGAATTTACGGGTATGAGTGATTTGATGCAAAGTGAAAAAGAAGCACTTTACAAAAAGAACGGTAAGAATCCTGTATTAAATGTTCAGTTAGAACAATTAAACGATTTAGAAATAAAAATTAAAAACGAAGAAAAGAAACTATCTGAATATGAAAGACTACAAGATGAAAGAGATAAAATATCTAGAAGACTTAATCAGTTAAAAGATAATCTTGGAAATCTTACAAATAGATTAACAAGTAAAGAAAAGGAAATATCTTTACATAATGAAGTTGTAGAATGGAAGAAACTAGAGAGTAATTTAAATATTGAACCTTATGAATTCCCTGAACAAGGTATTGAAAGATATGAATCTGCAGTTCGTTCTAATGAAAGTATTAAGCGTGACTTAACCTTAAGAAATGAAAAGCTTGCACAAGTAGTACATACATTAGATAACGTAAAAGTCATGTCTGAAAGAGATGAAAAAGCCTTAAATAGTATTAGACAACGTGAATCGGATATTAAAGAAAAACAGCAAGAATTAAAACAACTAAATAAACAAATTGATGATTCTGAAAGAGATAACGAGTTGTTACGCCAAGATATCGGCTGGAATGATGAATATTTAGATGTTGATACATCTGAAGCTATGAAGACGCATATTGCAGAAGTGAATCGAATTAAAGAAGAAAATGTAGCAGAACGTGAGCAAATTAAACGTTCTATGAACCAACTTGATATTGAAAGAGAAAGATATAATAACAATATCGATAGACTACATAACGATTTAGTGTCTGATGAGAACTATGAACAAAAGAAAGTTTATAATCAAAAAGCTTTAGAACTAGGTGAGAAGAAGTCACTTTATAAAAAAATGGAAGAAAGTTTCATTAAGCAAAAAGAAGAAAGTGAAAAAAGAAGTAAGCAATATCGACTATTTTCAGTAATAGGCGGTTTATTATTAATCGCAATCGCAATATATGCATTCATTGCTTCTCAAGTTTTATTTAGTGGCATTTTCGCAATTGTAGGGATTATATTAGTCGTTTTATCATTCTTTATTAAATCAAAAGATTTAGACCATGACCAAGCTTTTTCTAAAGAAATTGACGAATTAGAGGAAAAGGTTAAACATCTAAAACAATTTTATGATTTAGATTTTAACTTAGATGAACAAACGAAGATCAGACAAGAATTGGAAGGTTATTATCAGTCACAAGAAATTTTATCTTCAAAGCAGTCTGAATTGAAGAAAGAATTAGAAAAAGTTGAAGCAATTATTGATAATAAAGAAAGTGCATTACAAGAAACTAAAGCTAGTATTCATGTTTCAAATCAACTATCATCTCAGTTGTTAAACGACGCATTAACAACAATTAAGAAAATTAAACAAAATAGATTAGAGATTAATCGATTAACTAAATTAAGAGATGAAAAGAATTCGGATCTTGAAGCGTTTTACCGTGAAGCAGAAAGTATTGTTAGTCATGCACGATTACATTACCAAAAGATTTCATTATTCCACGATGTAAAACAAGCATTAGATGAACATCAAAAAGAATTTAATATTCAATCAAGAAATGTTGAGCAACAAGCACTACTAACTAATGAAATTAATGCATTAAAAGAAAGATTGGACGAAAATAACAACGTCATAAATTCACTATTTAGTTACATTAATGTATTCGATGAAGAAGCGTATTATCGTCATTATAAAGCATATATTTCTTATAATGAGGACATGGAGAGATTTGACTATTTAACAGCGTTACTAAATAATCAAAATTATGATTATGATAAAAATACTCAACTTAGTTATATGACTAAAACAGATTTAGAAAATGAAAGAAATCAATTAGAACTTCAAGTAGACGAATACAATGATAATTATTTAAATGTACAAGCTGAACTTAGTGATTTAAATGCTAAAATTAATCACATGGAAACTGATGAAACATTATCTGCATTAAGACATGAATATCATTTACTTAAAGATAAAGTTAATGAAACTGCTAATGATTGGGCAGCGTTAAGCTATTTACAAAACTTAGTAGAAGCGCATATTAAGCAAATCAAAGATAAAAGATTACCTTATGTCGTAAAAGATGCAACTGATATCTTAAATACATTAACTGAAGGCAGATATACTCAAGTTATCTATGAAGAACAAAATGTTCAAGTAAGACATCAAAATGGTCAAGTATTCCATCCAACAGAGTTAAGTCAGTCTACAAAAGAATTGTTATACATTGCACTTAGATTTAGCCTTATAAAATCATTGCATAAATATTATCCATTCCCAATAATAGTTGATGATGCATTTGTTCACTTTGATAAACACCGTAAAGAAATTATGATTAAATATTTAATGAGTATGTCAGAAGATATTCAAATACTTTACTTTACATGTAATAAAGACCAGAATGTACCTCAAAAGCAAACAATAACTCTGACAAAAATAGAAGGAGCTAAGAGTAAATGAGAACAATAGAAACATTAAAGCCAGGAGATACAGTTGACCACTATTTCTTAATACATCGTGCAAATCAAGGAGTAACAGCCCAAGGAAAGCCTTATATGACACTTTACTTGAAAGATAAGAGTGGTGATATAGAAGCTAAAGTATGGACTGTAACAGCTGAAGATATTAAACTACTTGTACCGGAGACAATTGTAAGAGTTAAAGGCGACGTTATAGATTATCGTGGTCGTAAACAAATGAAAATAAATCAGTTTAGAGTAGCAGTAGAAGAAGATGGTGTAAAATTAGAAAACTTTTTAGAAGCTGCGCCATTAACAATAGATGAAATGTCAGAAGAAATTATGACATTTTTATTAGATATTGAAAATGCTAAACTACAAAGAATAACTCGTATATTACTTAAAAAATATCAAAAAGAATATTTCACATTCCCAGCAGCAAGTTCACATCATCATGACTTCGTTTCAGGATTAAGTTATCATGTTGTAACAATGTTGAGACAAGCAAAAGCATTGTGTGATATATATCCAATACTAAATAGAAGCTTATTATATAGTGGTATTATTTTACATGACTTAGGAAAAGTAAAAGAACTATCAGGTCCAGTCGCTACTACTTATACAGTAGAAGGTAATTTATTAGGTCATATCTCAATAGTAAGTGATGAAATATCACAAGTAGCTAAAGAGCATAATATAGAAGGCGAAGAAGTATTGTTGCTAAGACATTTAGTGTTAAGTCATCACGGTAAATTAGAATATGGATCACCAAAATTACCAATGGTTAAAGAAGCGGAGATATTGCACTTTATTGATAATATTGATGCTAGAATGATGATGTTTGAAAAACACCTTAAAAAAGTAGATAAAGGTCAATTTACAGAACGAATCTTTGCATTAGAAAATAGACAATTTTATAAGCCAGAATCATTGGATTAATAATAT
Source organism: Mammaliicoccus sp. K-M42 (assembly GCF_022386375.1). Classification (NCBI taxonomy): domain Bacteria; kingdom Bacillati; phylum Bacillota; class Bacilli; order Caryophanales; family Staphylococcaceae; genus Mammaliicoccus; species Mammaliicoccus sp. K-M42. Next base: position 33,038 of record NZ_JAJNIS010000023.1, read on the forward strand.
TAGAGGCTGGAGCATATTTCCTAACTCAAAATAAATAAGCATATCACTATAAAACTGAAGAATTCAGTTAAGTGATATGCTTATTTTATATATTACGATTTTGTATGTGCATTTGCCAGGGGGTATGGCTCGAGCCTGTAGTCTCTCACACATACTATTCCCTCAGGCGTCAGCACTACAAAATCGTTGGTAATATTTATTTTTTTAAATCTTACGATTTTGTATGTGCATGCATTTGCCAGGGGGTATGGCTCGAGCCTGTAGTCTCTCACACATACTATTCCCTTAGACGTCCGCACTATACAAAATCGTTGGTAATATTTATTTTTTTAAATCTTGCGATTTTGTATGTGCATGCTTGCCAAGGGGTATGGCTCGAGCCTGTAGTCTCTCACGCATACTATTCCCTCAGGCGTCCGCACTTACAAAATCGTTGGTAATATTTATTTTTATATAGAAAAATGGTGACTCTAAGAGTTAGCTAAATGATTCTCATTAAAATACTAGGACATTTATGTTAAAGGCAATTAATCTTAAGTGTCTGTATTAACACAAGTCGAGAGAAGTGTGAGCAAGGGTATCTGTATTAACACAAGTCGAAGGAAGTGTAAGTATGGATGCCAATATTAACACAAGTGGAGAGAAGTGTAAGTAAGGATGTCTGTATTCACACAAGTAGAGAGAAGTGTGAGCAAGGATAGCTATATTCACACAAGTCGGAAGAAATGTAACTAAGGATACCTATGTTAACAGAAGTCAGTAGAAGTGTGAGCAAGGGTATCTGTATTCACATAAGTTGAGAAAAGTGTAAGTATTGATGCCTATATTCACATAAGTCGAGAGAAGTGTAAGCAAGGGTATCTGTATTCACATGGACCGTCTACACTTAATTGGACAACTTCTTTAAAGAGAAGTATTGTTAAAATTAAGAAAGTAGGTGGTCTTTTTATGAGAAGAGAGCGT
>NZ_JAJNIS010000024.1:0-32993 GCF_022386375.1 Mammaliicoccus sp. K-M42
AGATATTGGTACGATTTTGTAAAGTGCTGACGCCTGAGGGAATAGTATGCGTGAGAGACTACAGGCTCGAGCCATACCCTAGGCAAGCATGTACGAACAAAATCGAATGATTTTATAAAAAATAGATATTGGTACGATTTTGTAAAGTGCTGACGCCTGAGGGAATAGTATGCGTGAGAGACTACAGGCTCGAGCCATACCCTAGGCAAGCATGCACGTACAAAATCGTAAAATAAAAAAAGCATATCACTGTAAACTTTAAAAAATCAGTTTAATGATATGCTTATTTATTTACAATCATTGAATTTAAACGATAAAGCCAAGAATAATCGAAACGATGAAAAATAAAGTACTCAGTACGACAAAAGAGAATATCCAATTATATTGTTTTCTTTCTTTTAAATGTAATTCTTTCATACTTGGATTCATCATCTCATCATCTTTCAAATAATCTTGTGATGCTTTTGACTTCATATGGAAATTAAACTTCCTAATAGCTTGTCTTGATACAGTACCAACACCATCCTGTTTCATAGCCAAAACCCAACTCGCAGCAAAAAGCAAAGTCATAATATAAAAGTATATATTAACCGCTTGATCAATATCTTTTAAAAAGATAAGACAAAGTAATAAAAATAAACCAATATAACTAATTGTAAAAATACTCCAATATTTCATAATTACCTACCTCAACTGATTAGAATTACTTGTATTATAACAGATTGAAAAAAAATTTTTATGTTTTGCGGAACTTAATAAAAAAAATGGTGTAATATTACTTATGTATATTTTGTGTATGTTGCTACATAGTAAATGACAGAAAATTAGCAAAAATAGGTAATCAATACATTGCTTATGAATAAATATACGGAATATATGTATATAACTGTCGCGTTGTCGCTTTATTGTAATAAAATAATTGCGTATTTCAAATAGTTTCATATTCAAAATTCAGAATATTCGTGTTGATTTACATTGTATAAATTATGTATAATGTATATAAATATTTCTGAATATTAAAAAGAAATATGAAATAGATAAGGGGATTGGAGGCAAAACAATGGTTAGGTATACTTTGAAACGTATTATTTATATGTTCATATCATTGTTTTTAATTATGACGATAACATTTTTCTTAATGAAATTGTTACCGGGTTCACCGTACAACGATGAGAAATTATCAGAAGATCAAAAGGTTATTATCAACGAAAAGTATGGTTTGAATGATCCTGTACCAGTACAGTACGCAAACTATTTGGGCAGTGTTGCAAAAGGGGATTTCGGTATTTCATTCCAATACGATAACAGAGAGGTTTGGAGTTTAATTAAACCAAGACTTGGACCATCTGTAGAAATGGGTACATACGCAATGATTTTAGGAACTATAACAGGATTATTACTTGGTATAGTTGCTGCAATTAGACAGAATACAATTATAGATTATGGGGCCACCTTCCTATCGGTAATATTTATATCTGTTCCATCATTCGTTCTAGCAGTACTACTACAATATGTATTTGCAGTTGAATGGCAAATATTCCCTGTAGCAGGTTGGAGTGGATTCATGACAGCAGTACTACCGTCGATTGCTCTAGCAGCTGGTGTAACAGCAACAATTGCACGTTACATTCGTTCTGAGATGATTGAGGTCCTTGGTTCTGATTACATAGAATTAGCGAGAGCTAAAGGGATGTCTAGCGCTCGAGTTATATTTGGACACGCAGTTCGTAATGGTTTAATTCCAATTATTACGATTATCGTTCCAATGTTAGCAGGTATTTTAACAGGTACTTTGACAATTGAAAATATATTCGGCGTACCAGGTCTAGGTGACCAATTCGTACGTTCAATTCAAACTAATGACTATCCAGTTATTATGGCTTTAACATTACTATTTAGTTTCTTATTTATTATTTCAATCTTTATAGTAGATGTACTTTATGGATTAGTTGATCCAAGAATTCGTGTTGAAGGAGGTAAAAAATAATGGCTAACAATGAAGATAACAAATTAAATAATAGCGGTTATGATAATGCCTCAGTCACACATTCTTCACAAGGTATACCTGCTGAAAAGTTTGTGTTACATGGTAGAGACAAAGTAGTAGAAGAGAAATTTGAAAGGCAAAGTCGTACATTTTGGCAAGATGCATGGAAACAATTAATAGGTAATAAATTAGCTGTAATAGGGCTAGTTGGATTATTAATCATGACTTTATTATCACTTGTTGGTCCATTGATGAATGATCATAAATTTAGTGACCAAAATGTATCACACGCAAACTTACCACCTAAAATTCCAGTATTAGATAAAGTTCCTTTCTTACCATTTGATGGTACTGATAGAGATGGCTTTGATTTATATGAAAGTCAAAGTGTAAATGAAAATTACTGGTTTGGTACAGATGAACTTGGACGTGACTTATGGACACGTACTTGGAGAGGAACTCAAGTATCATTATTCATTGGTTTAGTAGCAGCAGCATTAGATATCTTTATCGGTGTAATATACGGTGCAGTTTCAGGGTACTTCGGAGGTAGGATTGATGATATTTTACAACGTATAGTTGAAATTCTTTCTTCAATTCCTAACTTAATTGTCGTGATTTTATTCGTATTACTATTCGATCCATCAATGTGGACGATTATATTAGCCATGTCAGTAACAGGTTGGCTCGGTATGAGTCGTATCGTTCGTGGTCAATTCTTAAAACTAAAAGAACAAGAATTCGTAATGGCTTCTAGAACATTAGGTGTTTCAAACTTTAAATTAATCTTTAAACATATCCTGCCAAATACACTTGGTCCAATAATTGTAACTTCAATGTTTACAGTTCCAAGTGCGATATTCTTTGAAGCTTTCTTAAGTTTCATCGGTTTAGGGATTCCTGCACCACAAGCGTCACTAGGTTCATTAGTTGATACAGGAAGAAAGATGTTATTAATCTTCCCACATGAATTATTCGTACCAGCTGTTGTACTTAGTTTGTTAATCTTATTCTTCTACTTATTCAGTGATGGTTTAAGAGATGCATTCGATCCTAAAATGCGTAAATAATAAGGAGGAAATTAAATATGGCTAAGAGAATATTAGAAGTAAATAACTTACATGTTTCCTTCGACATTGACGCGGGGGAAGTACAAGCAGTAAGAGGTGTTGACTTTTATTTAGATAAAGGTGAAACACTAGCTATTGTTGGTGAATCAGGTTCGGGAAAATCAGTTACAACAAAAGCTTTAATGCAATTACTACCTAAAAAAGTAGGTAGAATTAAAGACGGCTCAATCTTATTTGATGGGAAAGATTTAGCTAAATTAAGTGAAAAAGAAATGCAAAAAATTCGTGGTAAAGAAATCGGGATGATATTCCAAGATCCAATGACTTCGCTTAATCCAACAATGAAAATTGGTAAGCAAGTAATGGAACCACTTATTAAGCACCAAAAATTATCAAAAAGCGATGCCAAAAAAAGAGCGTTAGATATCTTGAACTTAGTAGGATTACCGAAAGCTAAAGAAAGATTTAATAACTTTCCTCACCAATTCTCTGGTGGTCAAAGACAAAGAATTGTTATTGCGACAGCATTAGCTTGTGATCCTAAAGTGCTAATTGCAGATGAACCTACAACAGCATTAGACGTAACGATACAAGCACAAATTTTGGAGTTAATGAAAGAATTACAACATAAAATTGACACATCTATTGTTTTTATTACGCATGATTTAGGTGTTGTAGCAAACGTTGCTGATAGAGTTGCAGTTATGTATGGCGGTCAAATTATTGAAACAGGTTCAGTTGATGAAATTTTCTATAATCCGAAACATCCTTATACTTGGGGGCTATTATCTTCTATGCCAAGTTTAGAGACATCACATGACACAGAACTATTAGCAATACCTGGTTCTCCACCAGATTTAATTAAGCCTCCAGTAGGCGATGCGTTTGCGAGACGTAGTGAATATGCGTTAGATATTGACTATAAGGAAGAGCCACCTTGGTTCCAAGTGTCTCCGACGCATTTCGTTAAATCTTGGTTATTGGATGATAGAGCACCTAAAGTAGAATTGCCAGAAGCTGTTAAATTAAAACAAAGAGAAACACCAGAACAATTTGACAAGCCAAAACGTGTAGAAAGGGTGACGTTCTAATGGCTGATAATAAAGAAGTATTAATTGATGTTCAAAATTTAAAGCAATATTTTAATGTTGGTAAGAAAAATGAAGTTAGAGCAGTTGATGATATCTCCTTTAAAATCTATAAAGGTGAAACATTAGGTTTAGTAGGTGAATCTGGTTGTGGTAAGTCCACAACTGGTCGTACACTTATCAAATTATATGATGCTACTGACGGTAAAGTGGTATTTGATGATGTTGATATACAGAATATTAAAAAGAGAAAAGATTTATTAAGATTTAATCGACGCATGCAAATGATATTCCAAGACCCATATGCCTCATTAAATCCAAGGTTAAAAGTTATGGATATCATTGCTGAAGGATTAGATGTACATAAACTTGTATCAAGCAAAGAAGAAAGAAAAAAACGTGTCTATGATTTATTAGAGACAGTTGGTTTATCTAAAGAGCATGCAAATAGATATCCACATGAATTCTCTGGTGGTCAAAGACAAAGACTGGGAATTGCACGTGCATTAGCTGTTGAACCTGAATTTATTATTGCAGATGAACCGATATCTGCACTAGATGTATCTATTCAAGCTCAAGTAGTTAACTTAATGCAGAAGCTACAAGATGAAAAAGGTATAACTTTCTTATTCATAGCGCATGATTTATCAATGGTTAAATATATTTCAGATAGAATTGGTGTAATGTACTTTGGTAAGTTGGTTGAACTTGGACCTTCAGATCAAATATATAAACATCCACAACATGAATATACAAAATCATTATTATCAGCTATTCCATTACCAGATCCTGATTCTGAAAGAACAAGAACAAGATCATCATATAATCCGGAAATACATAAATATGAAGATGATGATAAATTGGAATTAAGAGAAGTAGGACCTGATCATTACGTTTATTGTTCTGAAAAGGAATTTGCTGAGAAAAAAGAAAACTATAACAAAACTTTTGATTTATCAGAAGCGTAATTTTAACAAACCTTAAAATTGCTATTACTTGTTATAAAATTATTTTGTAGTATAACTATTGTTTGAAAATTGTGTGAAATACTATTGTCTTTCATACATTTTTAAAATATAATAAAATTAACAATCTTCTGAAAATTCAGAAGAAAGTAAACAAGGGGGAAAAGCTATATGAGGAAAAGACTTTCGGTTTTATTGTCAATATTAGTTGCAGCTGTTTTAACGTTAGCAGCATGTAGTGGTGGCGGTTCTAAAAAAGATGAGGGAGGTAAAGGCGGCGTTAAAAGTGAAAAATCTGAAAACGTCTTAAACTTATCTTCAACATCTGATATTCCTACGATGGATTCATCGTTAGCAACTGACCAAGTTTCATTTATCAACTTTAACCAGACATTAGAGGGATTATATGTACTAGATAAAGATGATAAGGCAGTACCAGGTGTTGCTAAAGGGGAACCTGAAAAATCAGAAGACGGGAAAACATGGACAATTAAATTACGAGATGATGCAAAATGGTCAAATGGTGATCCAGTTACTGCTCATGACTTCGTATATGCATGGCAAAGAACGGTAGATCCTAAAACAGCTGCTGAATATGCATACATGTTTGAAAATATCGAGAATGCTAAAGAAATCTCAGCAGGTAAGAAAAAACCTGAAGAATTAGGTGCAAAAGCAATTGATGATCAAACATTAGAAGTCAAATTAGTGAAAGATGTACCTTGGATGCAAAGTTTATTCGCTTTCGGTTCATTCATGCCTCAAAATGAAAAATTCGTTGAAAAACAAGGTAAAAAGTTCGGTACTACAGCTGAAGCTACTTTATCTAATGGACCATTCCAATTAAAAGAATGGAAAACAGAAGATAACTGGAAACTAGTACCTAACAAAGAATATTGGGATAAAGACAAAGTTAAACTAGACGAAGTAAACTATAAAGTCGTAAAAGAATCTCAAACAGCTTTAAACATGTATCAAACAGGTAAGTTAGATTCAGTAGGATTAGACCCACAAAATGTTAATAAATATAAAGATAAAGAAGATTTTACAACTGAATTAAACACTTCAAATTACTTCTTTAGAATTAACAGTACGAAAAATAAAGATTTGAAAAATGAAGATTTAAGAAAAGCATTTGCAAAATCAATTGATAAAGATGAATATGTAAAATCATTATTAAATAATGGTTCAACTGTTTCAGATAAATTAATGGTTAAAGATTTTGTTAAAGATAAAGATGGTAAAGATTACATCGATGGCGTGAAATCTCCATTAAATTATGATAAAAAAGAAGCGAAAAAATTATTAGAAAAAGCTAAAAAAGATACTGGTAAAGATAAATTCGATATTGAATTATTAACTTATGATGCTGATGAATCTAAAAAAGCAGCTGAATTTGTAAAAGAACAAGTAGAGAAAAACTTACCAGGCGTAACTTTAAAAATTAAACAACAACCGTTCAAACAAAAATTAGCTTTAGAATCTAAAGGCGACTATGATATTTCATTCGCTGGTTGGGGTCCTGACTATCCTGATTCAACGACTTTCTTAGACTTATTCAAGAAAGATAGTCCTCATAACCAAACTGGATATTCAAATCCTGAATATGACAAAGCTTTAGAGGAAGCTAACTCTGATGAAATGTTGAAAGAAGAAAATAGTGCTAAACGTACTAAAATATTACAAGATGCAGAATCTAAATTCTTAGATTCAGCCTCTATTGGACCACTATATCAACAAGGTGTTGCACGTTTACGTCAACCATATGTTAAAAACTGGGAACCACATAAATTCGGTGGAGACTACTCACTTAAACAAGTAGAAATCGCTGGAGCTAAATAAAAGTGAATGAAAGCAATCAATGTAAACATTGATTGCTTTTCTTTATATCAATTTCAATGTTTTAAAAATTAAAAGGGGGATTATCAATATGCATAAAAGATTAAAAATAATTTTTGTAATGTTAGTGTCTCTTGTAGTGATCTTGTCTGCGTGTAGTAGTGATAATAAAGAGGAGAAAGATAATAATATTAAACAATCTAAATCCAAAAACGAATTGAATTTATCATCTGGTGATGATATTCCTACAATGGATCCTTCATTAGCAGCTGACCAAGTATCATTTACGACTTTTGCTCAAACTCTAGAGGGCTTGTATGTACTTGATAAAGATGATAAACCAATTCCAGGAGTTGCAAAAGATAAGCCTAAAAAGTCGAGTGATGGTAAAACATGGACAATTAAATTAAGAGATAATGCAAAATGGTCTAATGGTGACCCAGTTACAGCTCACGATTTTGTATTTGCTTGGCAACGTTCAGTAGATCCTGAAACTGCAGCAGAGTTTGCATATATGTTTGAAAACATTGAAAATGCAAAAGAAATAACTGCTGGAGATAAGAAACCTGAAGAACTTGGTGTGAAAGCAATTGATGATCAAACACTAGAAATTAAACTTATTAAAGATGTACCATGGATGGAAAGTTTATTAGCTTTTGGCTCATATATGCCTCAAAATGAAAAATTTGTTAAAAAACATGGAGACAAATTTGGAACAACAGATAAAACGACTTTATCAAATGGTCCATATAAATTAACAGAATGGAAACCAGAAGATAGATGGAAATTAGAAAAGAATGAAGAATATTGGGATAAAGATAAAGTGAAAGTTAAAGAAGTTAATACTAAAGTAGTGAAAAACACACAAACTGCTATTAATATGTATCAAACAGGCAAATTAGACATGGTCGGTTTAGACGCTCAAAATGTTAAGAAATATAAAGAGAGAAAAGACTTTTCAACGGAGTCTACATCGGGTAGTTACTTCTTTAGAATCAATAAAGAGAAGAATGAAAATCTAAAAAATGAAGATTTAAGAAAAGCGATAGCTAAATCAATTGATAAAAAATCATATGTTGATTCATTATTAAATAATGGTTCTAAACCTTTAGATACTTTAATGATTAAAGACTTTGTAAAAGATAGTGATGATAAAGATTATACTAAAGGTGTTAAATCTTCATTAAACTATGACAAAGATGAAGCTAAGAAACATCTAGATAAAGCTAAAAAAGATTTAGGAAAAGATAAATTTACAATAGAATTACTGACTTATGATGAAGATGAATCTAAAAAAGCAGGAGAATTTGTAAAAGAGCAAATAGAGAAGAACTTACCTGGTGTTACTTTGAAAATTAAGCAACAACCATTTAAACAAAAACTTGCATTAGAATCTAAAAAAGATTTTGATATATCATTTGCAGGTTGGTTCCCGGACTATCCAGATCCAACAACATTCTTAGATTTATTCACATCTGACTCACCACATAACCAAACAGGATATGCGAATAAAGAATATGATAAAGCATTAGAAGAAGCAAATTCAGATGAAATGCTTAAACCAGAGAACAGCGATAAAAGAATTAAAGCGTTACAAGACGCAGAAACTAAATTCTTAGATTCAGCCTCTATTTCGCCATTATTCCAGACAGGCTCAGCAAGATTGAGACAACCATATATTAAAAATTGGCAAAATCATAAATATGGCGGGGACTATACATTGAAAGGTGTAGAAATAGAAGGAGCTAAATAATTATGAAAGACTGGGACAAATTAATTGTCTCAGTCTTTTTTTGAATGTGATCACAAGTTTATAACACCTTACAAGAGTGGACTTAAAAACAGAACTCAACGAACTTATTATAAGTGCTACTTTATAAATGAATTTTCATAACCGACACGCCTGAGGAAACAGTACAAGTCGAAGACTACAGGCTAAGACTGTACCCTAGGCAAGGGAGGTTATGAAACCTTTTTAGTATAAACGAAGAAGCATGACGCATATAAGTTGTACTTCTTTTTGATGAATAATAATAATATTTAAAATTAAACAATATATTTTAAGTATATAATGTTAAGTTATGTTGCGACAAATGGAAAATAACATTATAATTGAAGAAAGTTCAGAAATGACTGAATTTTCAAAAATTGAATAAGGGGAAATGTTTATGAATAACAAGCATTTTAGGTGGAGTTTTTTAGTTTTATTGTCGGTTGTATTACTTTTATCGGCATGTAGTGGTGGAAATGGAAAGAAGGATAGTGACTCTTCTGCAGGGGATGGCAAAAAGTTACGATTAATTTCAATTTCTGATATTCCATCAATGGATTCAACGTTAGCAACAGATGCTGTTTCATTCGATGCGTTAAATAATACAATGGAAGGATTGTATAAGTTAGACAAGAATGACAAGGCAATTCCGGGAATTGCGAAAGGTGATCCTAAAAAATCCGACGATGGTTTAACGTGGACAATCGAATTGAGAGATGCGAAATGGTCTAATGGCGATAAAGTTAAAGCTGACGATTTTGTATATGCTTGGCGTAAGCTTGTAGATCCAAAAAACGCTTCTGAATATGCATTTATCATGTTTGATATTGAAAATGCAGAAGATATTAACAAAGGAGATAAAAAGCCTGAAGAATTAGGTGTTAAAGCGATTGATGATAAAACACTAGAAATTAAACTTAATCGTGAATTACCTTATTATCAAGAACTATTAACATTCGGATCATTCTTACCACAAAATGAGAAGTTCGTTAAAGAAAAAGGCGATAAGTACGGTACAACAGCAGAAGATACATTATATAACGGTCCGTTCACATTATCAGATTGGAAAACGGAAGATAATTATACATTGACTAAAAATAAAGAGTACTGGGATAAAGGTAACGTGAAGTTAGACAGCGTTAACTTTAAAGTAGTTAAAGAACCTCAAACAGCTTTAAATATGTATAATGCTGGTGATGTTGATGAAGCTTTAATACCAGCTGAAAATGTTAAAAAATATAAAAAAGATAAAGCTTATAATACAGAACTTGAATCACGTGTTTACTTTATGAGATTGAACCAAAAAGATGTACCTGAATTTAAAAACAAAGATTTAAGAATGGCTATTGCACAATCAATTGATAGAGAACAATATGTTAAGAGTAATTTAAATAATGGTTCTAAAGCAGCAAAATCATTAGTACCTACTGAATTTGTAAAAGATACTAAAGGTGAAGATTATACTAAAGGCGTTAAGACTGAAAATAAATTTAACAAAAAAGAAGCTAAGAAACATTTAGAAGCTGCTAAAAAAGATCTTGGCAAAGATGAATTTACTTTTGAACTGTTAACGTACGATCAAGATAATGCTAAAAAAGATGCAGAATATTTCAAAGAACAAATTGAACAAAATCTACCTGGCGTTAAAATTAAAGTTAAACAACAGCCATATAAACAAAAGTTAAAGCTTGAATCAAGTATGGATTATCAAATTGCGTTCGGTAGATGGGGCCCAGATTATCCAGATGCGATGACATTCCTAGAATTATTTACAAGTGATAATGTAATGAATGAAACGGGTTGGAAAAACAAAGAATATGATAATAAAATTGAAGACGCAGGAAATAAATTACTAGATAAAGAACAAAAACGTGTTGAAACAATGCAAGATGCTGAAACATTGCTGTTGGATGAAGCTGCAATTGTTCCAGTCTATCAACAAGGTAATGCGAGGTTAACACAAAGTTATGTAAAAGGTATTGAAAGACATAAGTTTGGTGGAGACACAGATTTAAAACATGCATATATTCAAAAGTAACAGATCGATAGTTTATATAAATAGAAAACTAGGGGGATGAGGTTACATGTCGAAAATGTTCAAATTTTTAGCAATGATGTTAACTGCAGTACTAGTATTAAGTGCTTGTTCATCAGGTGGAGGTAAAAAAGACTCTAAAAGTGATGAAGCATTAGATTTACAAATCAATGGTGACGTTCCAACAATGGATTCAGCAATGGCAACAGATGGTTTATCATTTGATATGTTTTTCCAAACTATGGAAGGACTATATACATTAGATAAAAACGATAAAGCAATACCAGCTGTAGCAAAAGGGGAACCTAAAATCACAAATGATGGTAAGAAATGGACTGTAAAATTAAGAGAAGATGCTAAATGGTCAAACGGAGATCCAGTAACTGCCAATGATTTCGTCTTCGCTTGGAGAAAAGTAGTGGATCCAGACACTGCATCAGAATATGCATATATTTTATATGATATAAAGAATGCTGAAGACATAAATAACGGTGACAAAAAGCCAGAAGAACTTGGCGTGAAAGCTGTAGATGATCATACTTTAGAATTTGAACTTACAAAATCATTACCATATTATAAAGAACTATTGTCATTCGGTACATTTATGCCACAAAATAAAAAGTTTGTTGAAAAACAAGGTGATAAATATGGTACAACTGTAAAATCAACTCTTTATAATGGTCCATTTAAAATGAGTGAATGGAAAACAGATGATAAAGTTACTTTAGAAAAAAATGATAAATATTGGGACAAAGATAAAGTTAAATTAGATAAAGTAAATTATAAAGTAGTTAAAGAAGCATCAACAGCTGTAAATTTATATGAAACTAATAAATTAGATATAGTAGATTTACCAGCCGAACAAGTGAAAAAATACAAAGACGATAAAGCATTTAATACTGAGTTAGATACTGTGACTTATTACTTTAAATTAAATGAAGATACAGTACCTGAATTTAAAAATCAAGACTTTAGATTAGCATTTGCAAAAGCAATTGATAAAGAAGCTTATGTAAAAAATAATTTAAATAACGGTTCAATTCCGAGTGATAATTTTGTGCCAAAAGACTTTGTTAAAGATAGCAAAGGTAAAGAATATCAAGATGGTGTGAAAAATATAAATCAATATAATGTTAAAGAAGCTAAAAAACATTTTGAAAAAGCTAAAAAAGCATTAGGTAAAGATAAATTCACTATAGAATTGATGACTTATGATAAAGATACAGCTAAAAGAGATGCTGAATACTTTAAAGAACAACTTGAGAAAAATTTAGAAGGCGTAACAATAAAAATTAAACAGCAACCATTTAAACAAAAACTTGATGTAGTATCAAAAGGACAATATGAAATGTCATTAGAAAACTGGATTCCAGATTATCCAGACCCAATGACATTCTTAGAGTTATATGTAACGGATGGCTCGCACAATAATACAGGATGGTCTAATAAAGAATACGACAAAATTATTAAAGCAGCTGATTCATCATTAGCAAGCAATCCTGACAAACGACTTTCTGAACTACAAAGAGCAGAAGGTATGTTATTAAATGAAGCGGGTATCGTTCCACTTTATCAAGTAGGCGTAGCTCAACTTCAAAAACCAAATGTTAAAAATGTAGTAAACCACCAATTCGGAGGCGTTTCTACTTTAAAAGAAGCATACATTGAGAAATAATAAATTAGAGAATCCACAGCGACATTGTTTATGTCACTGTGGATTTTTGTTTATTTATCAAGACATGGTCAACATGATAAATAGAAAGGCTGAATGTTGCAAGACAGGCCAAACATGATAAATAGAACGGTTGAATATTGCAAGACATGGTCAACATGATAAATAGAACGGCTGAATATTGCTAGTGGAGACCAACATGATAAATAGAGCGGCTGAATGTTGCAAGACAGGCTAAACATGATAAATAGAAAGGCTGAATGTTGCTAGTGGAGACCAACATGATAAATAGAGCGGCTGAATGTTGCAAGACAGGCTGAACATGATAAATAGAACGGTTGAATGTTGCAAGACAGGCCAAACATGATAAATAGAGCGTTCGAATGTTGCAAGACAGGCCAAACATGATAAATAGAACACATCCAATTACTACAATTTAATAATCTGATATATTACGACAAAATAAAGAAGATATTGAAACAATTAATTGCCCCAGTATCTTCTTTATTTTAATATTTACTTTCTTTTACGACCTAGACCCATAGCATTTTCCATCTTCTTCAATGTTTTATTAGCTACAAAGCTTGCTTTATCTCTACCTTTATCAAGGATTTCATCTAATACTTCTTTATTTTCATAGAAGTAATTAAATTTCTCTTGGAATTCTAATAGGAATTTTTTAACTTCTTCAGCTAAGTCTCCTTTAAAGTCTCCGTATCCTTTATCTTCATATTGAAGCTCAAGTTCTTCGATTGATTTGCTTGTAATACTTGAGTAGATGACTAATAAATTACTAATACCCGGTTTGTTTTCTTTATCATATTTAACGATGCCATCTGAGTCTGTTACCGCACTTTTAATTTTTTTGGCTGCAACGTTTGGTTCATCTAGTAAAGAAATAAAGTTTTTTTGATTGTCATCACTTTTACTCATTTTTTTAGTAGGGTCTTGTAAACTCATTATTCTAGCGCCAAATTTAGGCATATGAATAGCTGGTTTTGTTAACACGTCATTGTATTTAGAATTAAAACGGTCGACAACATTACGAGTTAGTTCTATATGTTGTTTTTGATCATCTCCAACAGGGACGATGTTTGTGTTATAGAGCACGATATCTGCTGCCATTAATGGTGGATAAGTTAATAAACCAGCAGGGATACCTTGTGTTTGCTTTTGTGCTTTATCTTTATATTGTGTCATTCTTTCTAATTCACCAATTGAAGTAATCGTAGTTAAAATCCAACCTGCTTGAATATGGGCTGGTACTTCTGATTGGATGAATAAAGTTACCTTTTCATGATCTAAACCTGATGCTAAATATATAGCAGCTAATTTACGCGTATTTTCTCTTAATTTAAGTCTGTCTTGAGGTACTGTTATAGCGTGTTGATCTACAATACAAAAAAAGCAGTCATAATCATGTTGAATCTCATTAAATTGTTTTAAAGCGCCAATATAATTACCTAAAGTTGGAATTCCACTTGGTTGGATGCCTGAAAATAAAGTTTCCATTAAATGTTGCCTCTTTTCTACAAAATTTCTTTATATCATTATAACAGTATTTTATTCATTTGTAAGTTGTGTTATTCTTAGTAGTAGATAAATATATTGTTTAAAGTAAATTCATCTATATTTTATGTGCTTTTTAATGAATTATTAGAAATTTCTCATTTAATTTTAATCTTTGAGTTATATAATATATTTATAGCAAATAGAAAAAGATTAAACCAAGTGAGCAACATATGTTTAACCTAGGGCTATATGGGGTATACATAACTAAGTGCATTTTATCTTATAAGTTCACTGACGTTTAACATAAATAATATTCAATTAGGAGAGTGAGATGTATGGTAACATTATTTACTTCACCAAGTTGCACATCTTGCCGTAAAGCGAAAGCATGGTTACAAGAACATGACATTCCGTATACGGAGCGTAATATTTTTTCAGAACACTTAACATTAGATGAAATTAAATCAATTTTAAAAATGACAGAAGATGGAACAGACGAAATCATTTCTACTCGTTCTAAAACTTATCAAAAATTAAATGTAGATATCGATGCATTACCTCTACAAGAATTATATACAATTATTCAAGATAATCCAGGTTTACTACGTCGTCCAATCATTTTAGATGACAAACGTTTACAAGTTGGATATAACGAAGATGAAATTCGTCGTTTCTTACCTAGAAAAGTACGTACGTTCCAACTATTGGAAGCACAACGTATGGTTGACTAATTTAGTCTAATATTAAATTTGTAGCTCCTGTTTACAGGGGCTATTTTTGTATAAAAAATTAAATGCGAATAGTTTAAACAAATTACTGTTAAAATGTATTTGTTTATAATACAATGAATGTACTATTCCTAGAGTAAGGGAGTGTGACATTATGAGAATAGAACGAATTGATGAAACAACTGTAAAATTATTTATAACTTATCAAGATATCGAAGCAAGAGGATTCAAACGAGAAGATTTATGGACAAACCGTAAACGAGGCGAAGAATTTTTCTGGTCTATGATGGATGAAATTAACGATGAAGAAGAATTCGTTGTTGAGGGGCCTTTATGGATTCAAGTGCATGCGTTTGAAAAGGGTGTTGAAGTAACAGTTTCTAAATCTAAAGGTGATGAACTGTTAAATATGACTGACGAGGAATCTAATGAGCAATTAGAATATCAAGTCAATGATTTCTTATCTCAAGCACTCGATTCTGACCAGAATATCGGAGAACTCTTAAATGATGGCAAAGAAGATGAAGAAAAACAATTTATTCCTAAAGACATCGGATTACTTGTTAGGTTTGAAGAGCTAGAAGATATTATCGAATATGCACATTATAATGAACATAAAGATATTGTATTTACAGACTTATTATATATGTTAGATAACAAATATTATTATTATGTACAATTTGATCAAATAGATAGTGAAGAAATTATTAATGATTTCTATGGGCAACTACTTGAATATGCAAATCCAACTCAAGTATCTAAATTATATCTAGATGATTATGCAAAAATTGTCATGAGTTATAATGTTATGGGTCAAGTAACAAGATATTTTGAACCGAAAAATTAAATAAGTAATTTTAGCACCTCTTTACGTTTTATATAGTAAAGAGGTGTTTTTATGTTAATAGGACTAAATCAAAATAGCGAACTCATATATGCGCAACATGCTAAATCACAAGAAATATATAAATGTCCTGAATGTTTATCAGAACTTATTTTGAAAAAGGGCAAACATATGGTAACCCATTTCGCACATAAAGCAAATAGTTATTGTATGAGGAATAGCTATAAGAAAGAGTCTTTAATGCATTTAGCCTCTAAACATCACATTTATTCACACTTGAATAATAAAGTGACAATAGATATGGAATATTATTTACCAGAAATTGATCAAATACCTGATATTATAATTAATAGAAATTTAATAGTTGAATTTCAATATTCTTCAATTAGTCTTGATTTATTGATGGATAGAACAGAAGGATTTAAAGCACTAAATATGAAGGTGATTTGGATAGGGAAAGATATAGATTATCGTAATGGAATAATGCATCTAAGTTATTTTGAAGCTGCATTAATCAATCACTGTGAAAGAACATTGATTACTTATAATCCTAATAATCAAATGTTAATTAGATATGAAAGGATTCAATCGCTTGATAAGCATACATTTATTGGTTTTAAAAAAGAAATTAAATGGGAAGACTTATTGAATAGCTATCATGTACAAGACGTTCCTAATTTATATTTATCAGATAGGGCATATGATAATTATTTATCTAAATGTAGAAAAAGTAGAAATGTGTTAGAACCTACACTTTCACTATTATATAACGCAAGGTTAATACATAAGAAGAGGCTACAAATAATAGGGGTAATTGTACCTGAACAAATATATTTCTTAACACATTGTATAACTTGGCAATCATATTTGTTTTATGAAATGGAGAAAAGAACGTTTACTTTTGAGAAATTCTATAATTTTATTGAATTTAGAACTTTTCATGATTATAGTTTTTCAAAAAAAGAAATACTATTAAAGGCGTTAAATTCATATATATCGATTATTCACCAATAGGCTATATCACGTGCAAATTTGATTATTTAATGAGAAAATTATAAATATGAAATTCAAAGGAGGCTATTAATATGGCTAAGTTAATTACAAGGGAAGAACAGCAAGAACAATATACATGGGACCTTACAACTATTTTTGATTCAGATGAAGCATACGAAGAAGCTTTTAAAGAATTAGAAACATATTTAGGTAAAGAAGAACAATTCAAAGGACATTTGAAAGATAGTTCTGATACACTTTATCAAGCTTTATTATTGGATAGTGAAATAGATGAGAAACTAGGTAAAGTTTACGTGTATGCACATTTAAAGCACGATCAAGATACGGCTAATGATAAATATGCTGGCTACGAAGCAAAAGCAGCTACATTAGCGAACAAGTTTGCTAGCGCATGGAGTTTTATATTACCAGAATTAATGTCTATAGATGAAGCAACATTGAATGAATTTGTCGCTTCTAATGATAATTTAAAGAGATATCAATTTGATATTGAGAAATTAAACAAAAAAAGACCACATATTTTAAGTGATAAAGAAGAAAAAATACTTGCAGAAGCAGGCGAGGCATTACAAACACCAAGTAACGTATTCGGCATGTTTAATAATGCAGATTTAGAATTTAAACCTGCTGTTGATAAAGATGGAAATGAACATGAATTAACACAAGGTACATATACTAAGTTGTTAGAGTCTGAAGACCGCATTTTAAGAAAGTCAGCTTATGATAACGTATATGATGCGTATGGTAGCCATAACAACACTTTAACTGCTACATTAAGTGGTAAAGTTAAGACTGCAATATTCAGTTCTAAAGTACGTCAATATCAATCAGCTAGGGAACAAGCATTATCCAACAACTTTATCCCTGAAGAAGTATATGATAACTTAATTGAAACTGTACATAAGTATTTACCATTGTTACATCGCTACACTGAACTTAGAAAAGAGTTGTTAGGTTTAGATGAAATGCATATGTACGATATGTACACTCCACTAGTTAAGAACTCATCATTTGAAATGCCTTATGAAGAAGCTAAAGACTGGATGGTTAAAGCTTTACAACCGATGGGTAAAGAATATATCGAAGTTGTAGAAGAAGGACTAAATAATAGATGGGTAGATGTGTATGAGAATAAAGGTAAACGTTCAGGAGGTTATTCTTCAGGCGCACATTTAACAAATCCTTTCATATTATTAAACTGGTCAGATTCAATTTCTGATTTATTTACACTTATTCATGAATTTGGACATTCAGCTCACAGTTACTTTAGTAGAAAGCATCAACAATCAAATGAAAGTGATTATTCAATTTTTGTTGCTGAAGTTGCATCTACAACAAATGAAGCACTATTAAGTGAATATATGGATAAGAATTTAGAAGATCCAGAAAAACGTAAATATTTATTGAACCAAGAGTTAGAAAGATTCAGAGCTACATTATTTAGACAAACAATGTTTGCTGAATTTGAATATTTAATACACAAAATTGTAGAAGATGGTGAACCTTTAACGTCTGAACGATTAAATACTGAGTATGCTGAACTAAATAAAAAGTATTTTGGTGATTCAGTTGTAACAGATGATAATATATCTAAAGAATGGTCACGTATACCTCATTTCTATTATAATTTCTATGTTTATCAATATGCGACAGGCTATAGTGCTGCACAAGCATTAAGTAAACAAATATTAGATGAAGGTGAGCCTGCAGTTAAAAGATATATTAATGAATTCTTAAAAGCAGGTAGTTCTGATTATCCTATTGAAGTATTGAAAAAAGCAGGAGTTGATATGACTTCTAAACAGCCTATAGAAGAGGCGATGGAAGTCTTTGAACAAAAATTAAATGCTTTTGAGAAACTCGTAAAAGAGAATTAATTTTATGTACACGTTTCCAATATGACAACTGTGTGACAAATAAAAAAAACCGATGTTTTTTGTTGAATTTAGTGTCCATAGCATGTTATATTTTATACATGAAATTAATCACATAACAAACATACCCCTTTGTTTGAAGTGAAAAATTTCTCCCATCCCCTTTGTTTAAGCACCGTGTAATCAGACACGGTGTTTTTTTATTTATTTGTTCATAGTTAACATCCCAAAAGTTATCTATTAAATGCTAAATAGAAGTCAATTGGACTTTTATTTAGACAAGTTGTGTATGAAAGTTAAATTTATACACATAAAAATCCCAATCCGTTAAATTTTCGGATTGGGATTTTTTTTATTTTATTTAGTCTTCTTGAATTTCCAAAAGTCACCATGTGCAGAATCTTGTTGTTCGATATAATTTTGTAATTGTAGTTTTTTTAATTCTCTTTTAACAATTTTTTCTGGCCATTCATATATTGTCGCTATTTCTTGTTCAGAAATAATGCTTTGCGATTGTATATAATCTATTAGCTTAGGAGGTAGTTGTTTTTCAACTTCGGTTCCAATAAGTTCTTGAATAATATACGTATATATATGATATGGGTAAATACCTTCTACTTTGAGTCCTTCTGAATGCACATCTTCATTAAAGAAAACAAGTGATGGTGTCATATTAATATCCATCTCTCTAGCGATGTGTAAATCAGTTTGTAAACTTTCAGTAAGTGAGTGCTCTTTTAAATCTTTAATAAATACCGGTAAGTCAATTCCTGATTTATATGCACACTTTCTAATTAATTCCGATGTTATGATTTTTTCATGAGGTATGATTTCATTCTGAACTAAATTTAAAAATCTACTCGCTCTATTATGTCCTTGTAATTCTGCTGCTTTAAAAGCTAAAGCTACATTATCAAATTCACATGTACTTTGAGCCTGACATTTAGTTAAAACTTGGAGAGAGGGGTTCAAAATCTGACGAATTTTAACATATTTTTGATATTCAATTTTTAACTTTGCTAATGTAGATGATAGATTAAAACAGTCTTCGCAAAATGGATCGAAAAATGAATAAATTTCGATTTTGCTTACTGGTGATAAATCTATGTTATTTTGTTCATTAGCATGGATTAATCTTAATTCTTCGGCCATATTATCCACCTTCAACTATATTAAGCGTTAACCATGTGATTTGCAGTTAGCTTGAGTCTTTCATATAAATATTCTTGTACATCTTCATTTAACTGAGAGCTGGTAATTGCTTCTCGCATATTTTCTAACCAAGCATCTCTTTCTTTATCCGTAATTCTGAAAGGCAAGTGACGTTGACGTAACATTGGATGACCATGTTCTTCAGTATATAATGAAGGACCACCCAGAAATTGTGTTAAAAATTGCTTCTGTTTACGACTCGTTTCTGCAAAGTCACCAGGGAAAAGATGATTAATCCGATTATCTTTTTCAACTAGATAATAAAAGTGATCAATCATGTCGTACAAATCTTGGGGGTTGATTACTTCATATGGGGTCATAATTTCACCTTTTCTTGCTTATTTCAATATCGATAATATTAATATAACATGTTCATAAATTTTTAAAAGTATTTCGACTTGTAACGAAAATGAATTCATGTTGTTCTGCTTTGCGCATCAAAGAACCGTTTCACTTTATTATCAGGGACTTCTCTGGATATATTCAAGGTTCCTAATATATCGTTGAAAGCGATTTCGCCTTGAGTAAAGTCTGTTACTTCAAATTCAAGTTCATAATCCTCAATTCCTAAATAAATACTATGATCTAAGACTAATAAACCAGATTTCATTTTCTTTTCAAGTCTATAAGTTGTTAAATCACCAAGAAGACGAAGTTCAGATAACGGTATATTATGCTCAGTTAATATTTTAGTAATATTTTCTGGAAGAATTTGTATGTCTATTGGACGGTTTTGTTCGGGTAAGCTATCTATCACTTCATTATATTCTAATAGACCGACTTCTTGCGGAACTTTTAATGTTAATTCATAATCATTGTTTTTTTCACGAATCCTTAAAGCCATTTTATTTGAAATAATTTCATGATTTGGTGTGTCTATATAGTAATTAGTTTGTTTAAAGGGTTCACTTTGTTTAAAATAATATTGTTTGATTAGTTTATATTCATCAATAGTTAGTAAATTTTTGAATTCAATCTCTAATTCTTGTCCCATTTTTAAATGCACTTCCTTTTATACTATTATTATAGAAGATTTACGGATAAACAAGTAATTACATAAAATTAACTTGATGATATGAACGTTTAAATTAAAATGTGTTAAAATAGATTGGAATAAGGAGGAACAGCAATGCGTATTTATGTGAATGAAATTAAGATAAATGATAATCAAATCAAATGTTATACTGATCAATCAACTGAGGGGTTAGAACCAGCAGAACATATGATTGTAGACAGTGATAATCATGCATTTGTATATATGCTAGATAACGGTGAAAATTATAATTACTTATTATTTGTAGAAGAAACATGGTCAATGATACACGAACATTTTGATAAAGAAATTATCGTCAACGACCATTTAGTATTAACTTCATTTAAAGAGGAAATGGAATTTTTATTAGACAATATTGCAGATAATCACAATTATGGAAAAGAGTTTGTGGCTTCTGTAGAGAAAGCATTTGAATTAAACAAAGCGGAGTGATAGCTATGAATCAATGGGAAGAATTTTTGGCTCCATATAAACAAGCAATTGATGAATTAAAGATTAAATTGAAGGGGTTACGTAAACAATATGAATCTTC
This sequence comes from Mammaliicoccus sp. K-M42, assembly GCF_022386375.1. Classification (NCBI taxonomy): domain Bacteria; kingdom Bacillati; phylum Bacillota; class Bacilli; order Caryophanales; family Staphylococcaceae; genus Mammaliicoccus; species Mammaliicoccus sp. K-M42. Next base: position 21,198 of record NZ_JAJNIS010000024.1, read on the forward strand.
AGATAGACCTTCGCCAATTGAATTTGTTACTGGTCGAGTTAAGCCGATTTCAAGTATTATTGATAAAGCAAACCAACGTAACATTCCTTTCGATAGATTAAGAGAAGAAATGTATGATATTGCTGGTTTAAGAATGATGTGTCAGTTTGTAGATGATATTGATGTGGTCGTAGAATTATTAAGACAACGACAAGACTTTGAAGTTGTAGAAGAGCGTAATTACGTTGAATATACAAAAGAAAGTGGTTATCGTTCTTACCACGTTATTATCAGTTACCCAATCGAGACATTACATGGTCAAACAAATATTTTAGCAGAAATACAAATTCGTACTTTAGCAATGAATTTTTGGGCAACAATTGAACATACTTTGAGGTATAAGTATGATGGCGATTATCCTCCTGAAATTAGAAATAGACTAGAAAGAGCTGCAGAAGCGGCATTTTTACTGGATGAAGAAATGTCAGAAATACGTGAAGAAATACAAGAAGCTCAAGAGTATTATTCAAGACAAAAAAGTAATAAACATAAACATGATTAAGGGGTGAATGCTTTGAAGTATAATATATTATCTAAAGGAGATTCAAAATCTAATGCTTTAATGTATAAGATGAAAAATCATATGAATGACTTTAATATGATTGAAGATAAAGAATCCCCAGATATCGTAATTTCAGTTGGTGGTGACGGTACTTTATTACAAGCATTCCATCAATATAGTCATATGTTAGGTGATGTAAGTTTTGTAGGTGTACATACTGGACATTTAGGATTTTATGCTGATTGGTTACCTCATGAAGTTGAAAAATTAATAATAGAAATTAATAACTCAACATATCAAGTAATTGAATATCCATTATTAGAAGTAATTATTCGTTATAAAAAAGGTGGATATGAAACAAGATATTTAGCATTGAATGAAGCGACGATAAAAACAGATAATGGTGCTACATTAGTAGTAGACTTAGTATTAAGAGGTGAGCAATTTGAAAGGTTTAGAGGAGATGGATTATGCGTCTCAACTCCTTCAGGCTCAACAGCTTACAACAAAGCATTGGGTGGAGCATTAATACACCCTTCACTTGAAGCTATGCAAATAGCGGAGATAGCTTCTATAAATAATAGAGTTTTTAGAACTGTAGGGTCCCCATTAGTATTACCTAAACATCATGTGTGTCATATACATCCTGTTAATCATGATACGTTGCAAGTTACAATTGATCATGTAAATGTAAAACATAAAAATATTGAATCTATTCAATATAGAGTTGCTAATGAAAAAGTTAGATTTGCTAGATTCAGACCATTTCCATTTTGGAAAAGGGTACATGATTCATTTATATCAAACGAGGAATAAGAAATGAAAGCAATACAATATAAAGCGACATCGTCTATGACATTAAAAGAATTTTTATATGATAAAGGCATTTCTAGAAAGAGTTTAAGCGCCATTAAGCAGAATGGCGCTTTATTAGTTAATTCAGAAAATATGACCGTAAGAAGTTTAATTCAGGAAGGTGATAAAGTAACAGTTTGTTTGCCGAATGAATTACCTAGTCATAACCTTAAACCTTTTAAAATGGATTTGAAGGTTTTATTTGAAGATGAATGGTTTATAATAGTTTCAAAACCGGCATTGATAAATATTGCTCCTTCAAGAGAACATCCTCATCATAGCTTAGTTGAAGCGGTATTGTATCATATGAATAAAAATGAAGAGCAAACAATTCCGCATATTGTGACACGTTTAGATAGAGGAACAAGTGGTATTGTAATATTTGCTAAGCATCAGTTGTTACATCATATGATTTCAAAGACTACATTAAATAAATATTATTTAGCAATTGTACATGGAATTGTAAAACAAAAATATGGACAAATTGAAGCGCCGATAGGTAGAGCTAAACATTCAATTATTGAACGTGAAGTATCTGAAGAAGGCAAATTTGCGCATACGGAATACGAATATTTAAAAGATGATAAACGAAATAGCCTGCTTAAATTGAAACTGTTAACTGGAAGGACCCATCAAATTAGAGTTCATCTTGCGCATATAGGTCATCCAATAGTTGGAGATAGTTTATATGGATATGAAAATAAAGAAATTTGTCATCAACTATTGCAATGTTACAACGTTGAATTTAAGCACCCAATAACTATGGAAAAAATAAATATAATTGATGAAATACATTATCACTTAGAAGGTATAGGTATGCTATAATAAATTGTATTTTTATGAGGAGGTGGCAAAGTTGGTTAACGAGAATAATGATCAATACATCGAAGACGAAGCGTTTGATAAAGAACAATTAGATACATTATTAGCAAATGGTGAAATTGACCAATTTCGAGAAGTTTTTTTAACAATGCATACATACGATCAAGGTGAATACTTTGAAATATGTGATAATGATATAAAACAAAAAATATATCAATATCTTTCTCCTGAAGAAGTTGCAGACTTTTTCGAAACGACTGAATTAGATGATGAGGAATACGAAGAAATTTTTCAAAATATGAATGCCAACTATGCTAGTCAAATGTTAAGTGAAATGTCTTATGATAATGCGGTAGATATGTTAAGCGTATTATCTAAAAATAAAATAGCCACTTTACTTGCACTCATGAATCGGGAAGATGCTCGAGAAATAAAAGCATTATTACATTATGACGAAGATACTGCCGGTGGTATCATGACCACTGAGTTTATTTCAGTATATTCGACTATGTCTGTCAAAGAAGCGATGTTCTATGTTAAAGAACAAGCTCCACAAGCAGAAACAATATATGTCATTTTTGTAGTGGATGAAAATAAAAAATTAGCTGGCGTTATCTCACTTCGAGATTTAATCGTTGCTGAAAATGATTCATATATAGAAGAAATTATGAGTGAACGTGTCATTAGCTCTAACGTAGCTGATGACCAAGAAGATGTAGCACAAACAATGCGTGACTATGACTTAATTGCTTTGCCTGTTATTGATTATCAAGATCATCTGTTAGGTATTATTACAATCGATGATATTTTAGATGTTATGGATGAAGAAGCAAGTGAAGACTACTCTAAATTAGCCGGTGTTTCTGATATCGATTCTACAAACGATTCAGTCTTCCAAACAGCTATGAAACGTTTACCATGGCTATTAATTCTAACAGTATTAGGTATGATAACAGCTTCAATATTAGGGCAATTTGAAGAAACGTTATCACAAGTGGCGTTACTTGCCGCATTTATACCTATAATAAGTGGTATGAGCGGGAATTCAGGTACACAATCACTTGCTGTATCAGTACGTAATATTTCTACAGGTGAAATTAATGAGCAAAGTAAATTCAAGCTTGCTTTACGTGAATCAGGGTCAGGGTTACTAACTGGTTTCCTTTGTGCAATAAGTTTATTTCTTATAATTGTATTGTTATATCGTGAACCTGTATTAGCATTAATCGTATCTGTCAGTTTAACAATTGCAATGACTGTAGGTACACTAATGGGTGCAATCATCCCAATGTTTATGAATAAAATGAATATCGATCCAGCCGTTGCTAGTGGACCGTTTATTACAACGATAAATGACATAGTAAGTATGTTAATATATTTCGGTTTAGCAACAGCGTTTATGTCTTATCTAATATAAGGAGAATAATATGGAGCATTCTAGTTTTACATCTCTTGTTATCGTTGTTATAGCTGCATTTTTGACACCTATACTTGTTAATAGACTTAAAATTTCTTTCTTACCTGTAGTTGTTGCTGAAATTATAATGGGGATCATTATTGGAGATTCATTATTTGGTTTAGTAAAAGAAGATGCATGGTTATCTATACTGTCAACATTAGGTTTTATATTTTTAATGTTTTTGAGTGGATTAGAAATAGATTTTAATGCTTTTAAAACGAAAAAACACTCTGACGAAGATACGAAAAATATACCGAGTAATATATATTTAACAACAGTTGTCTTCTCAGCAATTATGGTGTTATCTATTTTAGCAGCTTATATATTTAAATGGACTGGTTTAATAGATGATGTATTATTAATGGTCATAATTATTTCGACAATCAGTTTAGGTGTTGTAGTACCAACGTTAAAAGAAATGAATATCATGCATACTAATATTGGACAATTCATCTTATTAGTAGCAGTAGTAGCTGATTTAGCTACTATGTTGTTATTAACTGTTTATGGCACAATTTATGCAAAAGGAGATTCACCATTATGGTTGATAGGAATATTGATAGTATTCAGTATTGTCTTCTATATAATGGGGGGATTATTTAAAAAATCACCTTTTTTAAAAAATTTAACATCAGGAACGACACAAATCGGTATACGTGCAGTATTTGCTTTAATAATTTTACTAGTAGCATTAGCTGAAGGTGTAGGAGCTGAAAACATACTTGGTGCTTTCTTAGCAGGGGTAATCGTTTCATTATTAGGTCCTGACCAAGATATGGTTGAAAAGTTAGATTCCTTTGGATATGGTTTCTTTATACCTATATTCTTTATTATGGTCGGTGTGAATCTCAATATACCTTCACTTGTTAAAGAACCGAGTTTACTAATTATTATACCGTTACTGTTTATTGCATTTTTAATTACTAAGATTATTCCAGTGGCTTTTATTGGTAAATGGTATGATAAAAAAACAACGATTTCATCAGCATTTTTATTAACATCAACATTATCACTAGTTATCGCAGCAGCAAAAATAGCTGAACAACTTGGTACAATTAGTTCTGAAATTTCAGGTATTCTAATTTTAAGTGCAGTTATAACTTGTGTATTTGTTCCAATTGTATTTAAGAAAATGTTCCCAATGCCTGAAGAAACGAAGACGATTGTTAAAGTGAGCTTTATTGGTAAAAACCAACTGTCTATTCCAGTGGCTCAAAGTATACACTCTCATATTTATCAAACAACAATGTTCTTTAGAAAAGATCTTTCTGATAATAGAAAATTAGATCAAAGTATTAAAACATATGAACTTGATGATTATATTGAAGAAGAATTAGTTGAATTAGGTTTATTCGATTCAGATATTATAGTATGTTCAGCAAATGACGATGATATAAATAAAGAAGTAGCTTTAATGGCACATAATCATGGAGTTAAAAGAATCATTTGTAAACAAGAGAATGGTTCTGAAGATGTAGAATTTGATGGTAAGAATATTGAATTCTTTAGTAGTTTCTTAAGTAATAAAATATTGCTTAAAGGTTTAATTGAATCACCAAACATGTTGAACTTATTAAGTAATGTTGAAACATCATTATATGAAATTGAAATGAAAAATCATAGCTATCACAACGTATTGTTAAGATCATTCCCATTCGCAGGAGATGTAATCTTTGTTCGTATTATTAGAGGAAAAGATTCAATCGTGCCTCACGGGGATACGGAGTTACAATATGGTGATAAATTAATTGTAACTGGTTCGAAAGAATACGTTTCACAATTAAAACAAGATATGGAATTTATATAATAATTTAGTAAAAATGAGGAAGTACAAATGATCCTCATTTTTACTTTTTTTAAAATTTAAAATGAAAGTATAATGCTTGTCAGGTGGTCTGACCAGTGGTATCATAACGAGTGAATGTTATGAATAATATACATATTAAAGGAGTATAACTAATGTTTAATTTAGAAGGTAAAACATATGTAATCATGGGTATTGCAAACAAAAGAAGTATTGGCTTTGGTGTAGCTAAAGTGTTAGACGAATTAGGTGCTAACTTAGTATTCACATATAGAAAAGAACGTAGTAAAAATCAATTAGAAAAACTATTTGAAGAATTAAAAAATCAAAAAGAGAAACATATTTATGAATGTGATGTTCAACAAGATGATCACGTTGTAAATGCTTTTGAACAAATTGGTAAAAAATTTGGTCATATCGATGGCGTATATCATTCAATCGCTTTTGCTAACATGGAAGACTTAAGAGGTAGATTTATAGATACATCTCGCGAAGGCTTCTTATTAGCTCAAGATATTAGTTCATTCTCTTTAACAATTGTAGCTAGAGAAGCTAAAAAACTTATGCCTGAAGGTGGAAGTATTGTAGCGACTACTTATTTAGGTGGAGAATTTGCAGTACCTAACTACAATGTAATGGGTGTAGCAAAAGCAAGTTTAGAAGCGAATGTAAAATATTTAGCACGTGATTTAGGTGAAGATAATATTAGAGTTAATGCAATTTCAGCTGGACCAATTCGTACATTAAGTGCAAAAGGAGTAGGCGGATTTAACTCAATACTTAAAGAAATAGAAGAACGCTCACCACTAAAACGTAATGTAGATATAATTGAAGTAGGTAAAACAGCAGCTTATCTATTAAGCGATTATTCAAGCGGCGTAACAGGCGAAAATATCCATGTAGACTCAGGTTATCACATCGTAAGATAAAAGATTTGAGCATATAAAGAAATAGTATTAATAAACTCCATTCATAATTAGCTTATATAAACATAAGTTATAGTATGAATGGAGTTTTTGTCTAGGATAATGAGAAAGATTTGGAAATAAATTAGGATTCGTGATCAGTAATAGAGACGTTATGAGTATTTCTTGGAAAAATGAGTGAAGTTGTAGATTAAGTCAGTAGTTAATCTAAGAGATGGTAGAAGTTGTAGATTAATTGAGTAGTTAATCGAAGAGATAGGTAAAGTTGTAGATTAATTAGTGAGTTAATCTAAGAGATGAGTGAAGTTGTAGATTAATTAGTGAGTTAATCGAAGAGATGGTAGAAGTTGTAGATTAATTAGTGAGTTAATCTAAGAGATGGTAGAAGTTGTAGATTAATTGAGTAGTTAATCGAAGAGATAGGTGAAGTTGTAGATTAATTGAGTAGTTAATCTAAGAGATGAGTGAAGTTGTAGATTAATTAGAGAGTTAATCGAAGAGATAGGTGAAGTTGTAGATTAATTGAGTAGTTAATCGAAGAGATAGGTGAAGTTGTAGATTAATTAGAGAGTTAATCTAAGAGATGAGTGAAGTTGTAGATTAAGTCAGAAGTTAATCTAAGAGATTCAAAATTCATATTAAAAAAACTGAAACCAATATTGGTTTCAGTTTTTTTATTTTAAATCATTATCTAGAATTGGATCGTCTTCTACTGTTCTACTTGCGGTTGAACTTATTGATTGTCTATGTGTATATACATTTCTTACAATTGTCTTAAGGACTGCATATGTTGGTACCGCTATTAATATAGCTACGAATCCGCCTAAATTACCAGCTGCTAAAATAACAGTGATGATTGTTAATGGATGTATGTTTAGTGATTTACCCATTATATTAGGTGTAATGACGTTACCTTCTAGTTGTTGACAAATTAACGTTATGATACTAACCCACACAAGCATTACTGGATCTTGTATTAATGCAATTGTTGCTGCTGGTATAAAAGCTAACCATGGTCCTAAGAATGGTATCATGTTTGTTAATAAAGCTAATAGTGCTAATAACAAAGCATAATCTAAATCTACAAATGTATAACCTAAATACAATAACACACCTAGAATAACACTGACTGTAACTTGTCCTTGAATGTATGATTGTAAAGTTTGGTTAATATCTTTACTTAAGTTTACTACGAACCATTTTGTACGTCCTTTAAATGGTTTTGCAATAAATGGAATAAATCTTTCGTGATCTTTTAACATATATATTAAGAAGAATGGCACTAAGATTAATAAGAACATTGTTGATACAAATGAAGAAATATAACTGAATAAGTTAGTAATCATGTCTGTAACTATGCCACTTATACTTTCAATAGAATCATTGATTTTTTGAGATATATTATCTGGTAATCTGTCTCTTTGTTGTAATGCGTAATCGACGACGTTTTGTATTTCTCGTTGTATATAAGGTAGATTTTTAATCAAGTTATTAATTTGATCAGTTAATACTGGCACTATTATTGAAATAAATAATATGACTACAAGCATTAAGGCGATTAATATAATAGAGATGCTACCCCATCTAGGTACTTTTCTTTTTTCTAACATTTTCTGAAAAGGTAAACAAATATAGAACAAGAATCCACCTAATAGTAATGGAAGTAAAATTGATTTTACGACGATAATGACCGGATAAAATATTTCATTTATTTCCATAAATATTTTTATAATTAGAAATGTTAGGAGAATGGCAATTCCTGTACGAAACCAAGCTTTATTTAACAATAGTAGTCCTCCTTATCAAACTTTCTCATACTTTTATATTATAAGGGAAATTACAGATTAAACAATGATAAATCATATTGTTGAAAAATATAGATATATATAATTTTTTTAAGTTGTGCGGATTAGAATAATTATTAAGTAATTATGAATATAATATTAACGTGAGATTTTAACGTATTAATGAAGAAAAGCTTTTTGATAACGAAGTAAGCGCTTACAAAAAATGTGTGATTCACTTTAAAAAATGATTGATTGTGTATTTATACATGGTATAATCATAACAAGGTAATTTCGAAATTTTCTGAACAAGGGGTTATCTTAAGGCTTACAACAAAGGGGAGATTGATTATGGAGTCTATTGTTAGCTTTGCAAATGACATTGTTTGGAGTAAAGCGTTGGTATACGGTTTATTGCTGACTGGTATTTTATTTACATTTATGATGAGGTTCTTCCAAGTTAGACACTTTAAAGAAATGATAAGGTTAATGTTTCAAGGGGAAAAATCACCAACTGGTATATCCTCATTCCAAGCGATAGCAGTATCATTAGCGGGTCGTGTTGGTACAGGTAATATTGTCGGTGTAGCAACAGCGATTTTCATCGGGGGTCCTGGTGCTGTATTCTGGATGTGGGCTACTGCGTTTCTTGGAGCAAGTTCGGCATTTATAGAGTCAACACTTGGTCAAATTTATAAAAAAGAAATTAATGGTCAATATCGTGGTGGACCAGCATACTACATAGAGTCAGGTATTAAAGGTAAGACTGGTAGAATATATGGTATCGTTTTTGCACTTGTTACAATTCTATCAGTGGGCTTATTGTTGCCAGGTGTACAATCAAATGCCATCGCTTCATCTATGAAGAATGCTTTTGGTTTAAATCCGTGGATTATTGCTATCGTATTAGCAGTATTGTTAGCCTTAATTATTTTCGGTGGTATTAAAGCGATTGCGAATGTTGCAACAGCAGTTGTACCGTTTATGGCCATTGTATACATAGGTCTAGCATTTGTAATAATTATTATAAATATTGATGCAGTTCCAGGTTTAATAGCAATGATTTTCAAATCAGCATTTGGTGTTGAAGCTGCCTTTGGTGGTATATTTGGTGCAATGATTGAAATCGGAGTTAAACGTGGATTGTATTCAAATGAAGCAGGTCAAGGTACTGGACCACATGCTGCTGCAGCTGCAGAAGTATCACACCCAGCTAAACAGGGACTTGTACAAGCATTTTCAGTATATATTGATACTTTATTAGTATGTACTGCTACAGCATTAATGATCTTAATGTCTGGTACATTTAATACAACAGATGGTGGGACTAATAAAGATGGTTCGCCTCATTTAATGCATGATAACGGTATATATGTACAAAGTGCCGATGGTAGTAAGGATGTCACAGGTACAGCAATGTACGCTCAAGCTGGTATAGATAAAGCTTTTAAAGGAGATAGTTATACGTTTGATCCAGGATACTCTGGATTCGGTTCGTACTTCATTGCTATTGCATTATTCTTCTTTGCCTTTACAACTATTCTGGCATACTATTATATTGCAGAAACCAATGTGAGTTATATCATTCCTTCCGATAAGCAGAAAATATGGATTATTTTAGTCAGACTTATCTTAATAGCTGCTACGGTTTATGGTTGTGTAAAAACAGCTGATGTTGCCTGGGCAATGGGTGATTTAGGTGTAGGTATGATGGCATGGTTAAACATCGTAGCTATATGGATACTCCATAAACCAGCTTTACGAGCATTACGAGACTTTGAGAACCAGAAAAAACAAAAAGGTACTGGTAAATATGCAATTTATAAACCAGCACCAGACGAAGTGCCTAATGCTAAATTCTGGCATGAAGATTATCCAAAACGTTTAAAAGAATTTGAATTAGAAGATAAGTAATTAAACAATATCAAACGCTTTCAAATATACGCTCTCTACTGTACAATAGTCTTATATGTACAGTTGGGAGCGTTTTATATGGAGAAAAAAATAGGTCTAGTTGACCAAATAAAACTTGAAAGTAAATTTTTAAAAAGGGAAGTGACGATCTCAATTTACTTACCTAAAGACTACACTGATCTATATAAACATCATGTTGTGATTACATTTGATGGCAGAGACTTTTTCCAATTTGGACAAATACATCGAGAATATGAAAAGTTAAGAACTGCAGAAATGGTAGAAAGAGCGATTATCGTTGGTGTTCACTATGAAGATGTAGAACTTAGAAGAAAAGAATTTCATCCTGATGGAGAGCACCGAAAAGAAATGTCACAATTTGTTGTAAAAGAACTATGTCCTTATATTGATAAAACATTCTCAACTTTAAAAGTAGGAAATGCAAGAGTATTATTAGGTGATAGTCTTGCAGCAAGTGTAGCATTGGTTACTGGTTTAGAATATCCACATCATTTTAGTCAACTTGGGCTGTTTAGTCCATTAATAAATGATACGGTAACTGAAAAGTTTCAAAATTGTTTATCTAAAGATCTATTAACAATTAAACATTATATTGGTAAAGAAGAAGATTCATTTAAACTGATTAGTGGAGATCTAGCAGATTTCTTAACGCCTAATAGAGAATTTAGTGAACGTGTTAAACAAGCTAACTTAACATATGAATATGAAGAATTAGATGGTGGACATACTTGGAAAACATGGAAACCTGAATTGGGAAATATATTAAGTTACTTTTTAAGTCATCAAAATCAGAAAAATTTGATATAATAAAAAGGAAGACAAACAAAGGAGGAAGTATCATTATGAAATTAGGCATCGTACTTATTCCATCAAAACCATTCCAAGAAGCAGTGAACGCTTATCGCAAAAGATATGACAAGCACTACGCATTAATCACACCACATATTACAATTAAAGAAAAATTTGAAGTTGATGATAATATGCTTGATGAGGTTAAGTCTAAACTTGAAGAAACAGCTAAAGAATTCGAACCAGTGGAAATTCAAGTTTCAAAAGCATCAAGCTTTGCACCAACTAAAAATGTAATTTATTTTAAAGTTACTAAAACTGATGAATTAGTTTCTTTATACAGTAAATTCAATAACGGTGACTTCTATGGTGAAAGTACTCATCCATTCGTTCCACACTTCACAATTGCACAGGGGTTATCAAGTCAAGAATTTGAAGATATTTATGGACAAGTTAGAATGGCTGGAATCGATCATTCAGAAACAATCGACACAATTAAATTAATGAAACAAAATGAAGACGAAACATGGTCAGAAGCAGCTTCTTATACTTTAGGCTAATTTCATGTTTTCAAAATGCCAACAAAGCTCAAACTTTGTTGGCAATTTTTTATGCATGCTTTCCGCGGGCATATAAGTGTAGTGTTAAAAGCAATACTAGGCAAAACTGCTGATAAGTGTAGTGTTAAAAGCAGTTCTAAGTAAAACTGCTGATAAGAGTAGTGTTGAAAGCAGTTCTAGGTAAAATTGTTGATAAGAGTAGTGTTAAAAGCAGTACTAAGTAAAATTGCTGATAAGAGTAGTGTTAAAAGCAGTACTAAGTAAAATTGCTGATAAGAGTAGTGTTAAAAGCAGTACTAAGTAAAATTGCTGATAAGAGTA